>CAITSG010000080.1 GCA_903894995.1 uncultured Burkholderiales bacterium | reverse complement strand
GGCGCTCGATGCGGCGGTGACCATGTTGCGGGTGTACTGCTCGTGGCCGGGCGCGTCGCCAATGATGAACTTGCGCGCTTCGGTGTTGAAGTAGCGGTAGGCCACGTCGATGGTGATGCCTTGCTCGCGCTCGGCGCTCAGGCCATCGGTCAGCAGGGCCAGATCGGTTTCACCCGAGCGCTGCACGCCGGCCAGGTGGTCTTGCAGCACGGCCTTGGTGTCCACCAGCAGGCGGCCAATCAGCGTGCTCTTGCCGTCGTCGACGGAGCCGCAGGTGATGAATCGCAACGCAGTTTGTGTGTTGCTTTCAGAGGACTTGGCTGAAAAGTGTTGGTTGTTGCTCATGTCTTTTGCTCCCTGATCAGAAATAGCCGTCTTTTTTACGCTTCTCCATCGAAGCCTCGGATGTTTTGTCGTCCATGCGCGTGGCCCCGCGCTCGCTCACATCGGCGGCCAGCGTTTCGATCACGATCTGCTCAGGCGTGGCGGCAGTGCTTTCCACCGGGCAGGTGCAGGTGATGTCGCCCACGGTGCGGAATCGAACGTCGCGCACCACCACGGTCTCGCCATCTTTGGGCGGTGTCAGCTCGGTCACGGGCACCAAGAGGCCCCGACGGTCCACCACCTCGCGTTTGTGGGTGTAGTAGATCGACGGCAGCGCAATGCGTTCGCGGGCGATGTATTGCCAGACGTCCAACTCTGTCCAGTTGCTGATCGGGAACACGCGAAAGTGCTCACCCGGTTGCAGGCGAGTGTTGAACAGCGTCCACAGCTCAGGGCGCTGCGCCTTGGGCTGCCACTGGCCAAAGCTGTCGCGGTGAGAAAAGATGCGCTCCTTGGCGCGGGCCTTTTCTTCGTCGCGGCGGGCGCCACCGATCAGCGCGTCAAAGCGGAACTCTTCGATGGCTTCGAGCAGCGTCACCGATTGGTGCACGTTGCGGCTCTCGCCCGGGTGGGCCAGGCGCACGGTGCCTTTTTTCATGGAGTCTTCGACGCTGCGTACGATGAGCTCAGCGCCCAACTCTTTGGCACGCGAGTCGCGGAAGTCGGTCACTTCGGTGAAGTTGTGGCCGGTGTCGATCATGAGCAGGGGGTAAGGGATGCGCCCAGCGCCAAAAGCTTTTTCGGCGCACTTGAGCATGACCAGCGAGTCCTTGCCTCCCGAAAACAAGAGGGTGGGGCGCTCGAAAGCGGCGGCGACTTCGCGCAGGATGAAGATGGTTTCTTCTTCCAATGCGTCCAGGTGGGCGTTGCTCAGGGTGTGCAGTTCGGTTGGGGTGATGGCGGTCATGTGCGGTCTCTGGTTTTTTGAAGGAGCGACGCCCCCGTCGCGATGGTGGTTGGTTTGCGAGTCTTTTCGCGACGAGGGCGTCGCTCCTACATGGGGGATGTTGTGCATGTTGTGGGAGCTCTGCCCTCGTCGCGATGGTGGTTGGTTTGCGGGTCTTTTCGCGACGGGGGCGTCGCTCCTACATGGGGGATGTTGTGCATGTTGTTGGAGCTCTGCCCTCGTCGCGATGGTGGTTGGTTTGCGGGTCTTTTCGCGACGAAGGCGTCGCTCCTACATGGGGGATGTTGTGCATGTTGTGGGAGCCCCGCCCTCGGGGCGATGGTGGTTGGTTTGCGGGTCTTTTCGCGACGGGGGCGTCGCTCCTGCAAGGATTCACTTTTTGACGTGCAGGCCGCATTCCTTGGCTGCCTCGTCTTCCCACCACCAGCGCCCGGCGCGGAACTCTTCGCCCAAGCTGATGGCGCGGGTGCAAGGGGCGCAGCCGATGCTCGGGAAAAACTGGTCGTGCAAGGGGTTGTAGTCCACTTGGTTCGTGGCGATGTAGTGCCACACGTCACCCCAAGTCCAAGCGGCCAAGGGGTTGAACTTGTACAGCGATTTAGTCGCCACTTCGCTGTCGTCAAGCAAAGGCACCTCGGCGCGGGCCGTGGATTGTTCTTGGCGCAGACCGGTGATCCAGGCCTTCTGGCCTTTCAGGGCGCGAGTCAGCGGTTCCATCTTGCGCACGCCGCAGCAGGCCTTGCGCAAGTCGATGCTCTGGTACATCGCGTCTTGGCCTTTGTCGCGCACGAACTGGATGACCGATTCGGGCACCGGGCGGAACACGTGGATGGGTGTTCGCGAATGCGCCTGCGTGCGCTCGAGCAGCGCCAGTGTCTCGGTGTGCAACGCGCCAGTCTCCAGCACAAACACCGGGATGCCCAGCTGCAGGCTGTTGATCAGGTGGGTGATCACCACGTCTTCAGCACCCAGGCTGGAGGCTTGGGTGACGGGGGCGAACTCGGTGGCCGCGCGGCGCAGCAGCGCCTGCGTTTCGGCCAGCTTGGCGACAAAGTCGGGGCTGGCCTTGGCGTGCAGATCGGTGGCCCTGGTCAAGGGGTTGCGGGAGGAAATCAGGCTGGAAGTCATGGATGTTGTCTGTTGGAGCCGCGCCCTCGTGGCGATGAAGCTGTGGTGAATGTCCGTAAGTTATCGCGACGAGGGCATCGCTCCCACAGCAAAGTGGGGTTGCGTGCCAACCACCGAGCCTTGGTAGAACCCGGCAAAGCGCTCAAACTGGCGCTGCGCCGCCGAGGCGTCCACGCCTTCGCGCAGCACAGCGACGACAAAACCGGTGCGCTGCATTTGCACCAGTTGGTCAATCAGCACGTCGCCAGTGGCGC
>CAITSG010000079.1 GCA_903894995.1 uncultured Burkholderiales bacterium | reverse complement strand
GCCAGCTGGATTTCGCAGGCGCGCTGCAAAGTCCAGAGCACCGCAAAGGTTTGCGCCAAGGTGTGCCCCCAGGCCAACAGGCCGTGGTTGCGCAAAATGACGGCCTGCTTGTCGCCGATGCTGCGCAGCAGGCGCGGCGCTTCTTCTGCGTGGATGGTGATGCCTTCGAAGTCGTGGTAGGCCACCATGTTGTGCAACTGGGCGCTGTAAAAATTGGTCTGCTGCAAACCACCTTGCACGCAGGCCACCGCCACACCTGCCGTGGTGTGGGTGTGCATCACGCAATGCGCTCCGGCCAGGCCTTCGTGCACCGCGGCATGCACCGTGAAACCCGCCGGGTTGACGGGGTAAGGCGAGCCATCGAGCACCCGGCCTTGTACGTCGATCTTGACCAGGTTGCTGGCCGTGACCTCGCTGTAGTGCAGGCCAAAGGGGTTGATCAAAAAGTGTTTCTCGCCGCCCGTGACGCTGCCCAGCAGGCGCAGCGTGATGTGGTTGTAAATCATCTCGGTCCAGCCGAGCAGGGCAAAGACACGGTAACAAGCGGCCAGCTCCAGACGGGCTTGCCATTCATCGGGGTGCACCCGCGCTTGTAGCGAGGGCACCACTGGTTGGGGTGTGGGGAACATCGTGGTTTCCTTGCTCATTGGATTGGGGTTGTTGAATTGGGGTCAGATCCGAATTAATACGTCGCACCTTTGACGGGTGCAGCAACGGGCAAGCTCGACTTAAAATGCGCCGCTAAATCGGTGGTGTGGCGCATCAAGAGTTGGGTGTCCAGGCCAACTGCCACAAACACCGCGCCCAGCGACAAGTAATGCGCGGCCAGTTGGCGGTCAGGCGTGAGGATGCCGGGTGCTTTGCCTGCTTTCAAGATGCGGGCGATGGCGTCCTCAATGGCCGCTTGCACTTCGGGGTGCGCGGCGTTGCCCACATGGCCCATGCTGGCCGACAAATCGGCCGGGCCAATGAACACGCCGTCCACGCCGGGTGTGGCGGCAATCGCGTCGAGGTTTTTCAGCGCTTCTCGCGATTCGACTTGCACCAACAGGCAGACTTCTTGGTTGGCGCGCTTGAAGTAATCCGGGTAGTGGCCCCAGCGCGAAGCCCGCGCACCGGCCATGCCGCGCACACCGCCCAGTCCATCGTCTTGCGGGTAGCGCATGGCCTGCACCAATTGGGCCGCTTGCTCGGCCGTGTCGACCATGGGCACCAGAATGTTTTGCGCACCCAAGTCGAGGTATTGTTTGATGAGCGCTGTCTCGCCCAAGGGCACTCGGCACACCGGGTGGCTGGCGGGGTAAGCGGCCACCGTTTGCAACTGGGCCTGAATGCTGCGCAGGTCGTTCGGCGCGTGTTCGCCATCGATCACCAGCCAGTCAAAACCGGCCAAGGCGCAGATTTCGGCGGTGTAGGCGCTGGCCAGGCCCATCCAAAGGCCGATCTGGGGCTGTTTGTTTTGAAGGGCTTGTTTGAACAAATTCACAGGGGTTTTCATGGCTCGGTTCCTTTGTGGATGGGGTTAAGGTTGGCAGGCTGCGGGTGTCAGGATGTGGCTTTGGTGAGGTTGCTGTTCGGGTCCGGTGCGCCTGACCGGGCTCAGAGGCGCTTCGCTTTGCCACATCGCCCAGCCAGGCCCCCCGGACCCGACCAGCGTGGGCGTTCAAAACGCCCTGGTGTTAAATGAATTTGAACTCCAGCTTGCCCAGCGGCCCGTAGTCGACGTCAAACACATCGCCCACTTTGGCCACCGCCGGTTTGGTGAACGAACCGGCCAGCACGATTTCACCGGCTTGCAGGTGCTCGCCCCATGGGGCCAATTTGTTGGCCAACCAGGCGATGCCCACAGCGGGGTGCCCTTGCACGCCAGCGGCCAAGCCGGTTTCTTCGACCACGCCGTTTTGCCGCAGCACCGCACCGCACCAAGGCAGGTCGGTGGTGAGTGGATCGACCTGCTTGGCGCCCAACACGATGCCCGCATTCGCCGCGTTGTCGCTGATGGTGTCGTAGACCTTGCGCATGACCTTGGTGTGGCGGTCGAACTGCTCGATGCGCGAATCGATGATCTCGATCGCAGGGGTCACATACTCGGTGGCCTCCAAGACTTGCTGCACCGTCACGTTCGGGCCGCGCAGTTCTTTTTTGAGGATGAAGGCCAGTTCCACCTCAATACGCGGGGCGATGAAATCGGTGAAGGGGATGTCCAGCACCTGACCAGGCGTGCAGTCGTAGCGCATGTCGTCGAGCAAGGTGCCGTAATCGGGCTCGTCGATCTGGCTGGACACTTGCATGGCGCGGCTGGTCAGGCCAATTTTGTGGCCGATCAGGGTGCGACCTTCGGCAAACTTGAGCTGCATCCAGGCGCGGTTGATGTGGTAACCGTCTTCGATGGTCATGCCCGGGAAGCGCTTGGAAAAGTGCTCGATTTGCGTGCGGGATTTTTCGGACTGGTTCAGCTCGTGCGCGAGCTGCTGGATCTGGTCTTCGGTGAACACGGACATGTTTCAAGCCTTGTTGAAAAGCGGATGGATGTTGCTGTGCTTGGCGTCAAACACTTCAGGCCCAACGTCAATTTGCAGCGTGATGCCGATGTGGCGCTGCGCCATGACCGGCGCAAAAAAGGCCTTGGCCACTTCGAGCAGGGTATGCCCAGCGCGTTGCTGCGTGGCCTCGCTGCGGCCCCGGCCCATGCGCACGTTCAGGTACACAAAAGCGTAGTCGCCCGTCCCTCCGGCCTCGCGCCCTGCTTCGCCACCATCGGCCACGGCATAGTGCGGTGCAGGGTAAGCCAGCACACGCGTGCCGCCGGTCGGAAAGACCTGTTTGCCTTCCTCGTCCTTGACGGTGAGCATGGCGTTGGCCATCTGGCGGCAAAGGGTGGTCATCTGGACTTCGGCGTCCAATTGCCTGGTGTAGAGGATGACGAGATGGGGCATGGTTACAACCTCGTGCTCACAGCGGTGTAGCCCTGTGCACTGCTGGCCTGCGCGAGTGGAATGTGCACGCCATTTTGCGGCGTCACCTCAAAAATCGCGTTGAGCTGGCCTGTGCCACTGGCACCGAAATACGGCGTCACCATGTCCACGCCGCCGTCATAACCCGACCAACCCAGTGCGCCCATCAGCATGGCGGTGTCGTGCATGAAGCCTTCGCCATGGCCTTTGCTGGCGTACGCGGGCCGCATCTCGCAAAAGGCTTTCCACTCGCGCTGGTCCCACATGCGCAGCACCTGCTCGTCGAGCTTTTCGAGGAAGGGGCTCCAGATTTTGTGGGCAAACTCCGGCGCGAGGCCGTTTTGTGCAAAGCGGTGGCTCAGACTGCCACTGGCCAAAAACGCCACCTTCCCGTCGTAATGCTTTTCCACCGCCTCACGCATGGCCCAACCCAGTCGGGCGCTGTCGCTCAGGTAATGCGAAGTGCACAAAGCCGAGACTGAGATCACCTTGAAGTGCTGGTCCGCGTTCATGTAGCGCAGTGGCACCAGGGTGCCGTATTCGGGCTGCAAGGTGGTGGCGTCGTGCGCCAGGGTTTCCACGCCGTAGTCGTTGGCCACCTGGGCCAGTAAGTACCCCAGCTCCGGATTGCCCGGTGACTCGAAGCTCATGTTGCTGATGAAGTGTGGCAACTCGTTGCTGGTGTACACGCCCTTGAAGTGCGGGCCACAGTTGATGTGGTAACTGGCATTGACCAGCCAGTGGGTGTCGAACACCACCAGCGTGTCCACCCCCATGGCGCGACAGCGGCGGCTGATTTCATGATGGCCGTCGATGGCGCTTTGGCGGGTGCCGAAACGGGGGCCAGGGATCTCACTCAAGTACATGCTGGGTACATGGGTGATTTTGGCGGCGAGGGCGAGTTGTCCCATGGGGTGTCCTGGTGATGCGTGTGCGTGTGGGGGAGGGGTCAGG
>CAITSG010000078.1 GCA_903894995.1 uncultured Burkholderiales bacterium | reverse complement strand
TCACTTTGGCGTTTTTGTCGGGCGGCATGTTGCTCATCATGGGTTTGTTGCGCTTGGGCTTCTTGGCCAACTTCTTAAGCCACCCGGTCATCTCGGGCTTCATTTCCGCTTCTGGTTTGCTGATTGCCTTGAGCCAAATCAAAACCCTCATGGGTGTGAAAGCCGAGGGCCACAACTTTGTAGAGCTGCTGTCTGCGCTGATGCACCAAGCTTCTAACCTGCACCTGCTCACTTTGGGTGTGGGCATCGCCGCCACCGTGTTTTTGTTTTGGGTGCGCAAGGGCTTGAAACCACTGCTCATCTCGGCAGGCCTCAAACCCAAGCTGGCCGATGTGCTGGCCAAGGCAGGTCCCGTGGCCGCCATTGCCTTGACCACGGTGTTGGCTTGGGCGCTGGACTGGCAAGGCCAAGGCATGAAATTGGTCGGCACGGTACCGCAAGGTTTGCCCCCGCTCACCGCGCCACTGTGGGACATGGCCTTGTGGCAAAAGTTGTGGGTGCCCGCGTTGCTGATCAGCGTGGTGGGGTTTGTTGAATCGGTGTCGGTGGGCCAAACCTTGGCCGCCAAACGCCGTCAACGCATTGAGCCTGACCAAGAGTTGGTGGCCTTAGGGGCCAGCAATTTGTCGGCTGCCTTTACTGGCGGCTTCCCCGTGACCGGAGGTTTTGCGCGCTCGGTGGTCAATTTTGATGCTGGCGCTGTGACGCCTGCCGCAGGCGTTTACACGGCAGTGGGCATCACGCTGGCGTCGCTTTTCTTGACCCCTGCGCTTTACTATCTGCCGCAGGCCACATTGGCGGCCACCATCATCGTGGCGGTGCTCTCTTTGGTCGACTTTGGCATCTTCAAATCCACTTGGCGGTTTTCCAAATTGGACTTCATCGCCGTGGCCACTACTTTGCTGGCCACCTTGTTGGTGGGTGTGGAAACGGGTTTGGTGTTGGGTGTGGTGGTGTCTTTGGCGCTGTTTTTGTTCCGAGCCAGCCGCCCCCACATTGCTGCCGTGGGCCTGGTGCCAGGCACCGAGCATTTCCGCAATGTGCTCCGCCATGATGTGTTGACCAGCCCCAAGCTGGTCTGCCTGCGGGTGGATGCCAGCCTGTTTTTCGCCAACGCACGTGGCGTGGAAGACCGCATCAACGCCGAGGTGGCCGCGCGTCCAGGCTTAGAGCACGTATTGTTGCAATGTTCTGCGGTGAACGACATCGACGCCAGTGCCTTGGAGAGCTTGGAGGCGATTGCCAGTCGTTTGAAAGACTCTGGGGTTGCTTTGCATTTCTCGGAAATCAAAGGCCCGGTGATGGACAAGCTCAGCACCACGCACTTTTTGCAGCATTTGCATGGCAGGGTGTTTTTGACCAATTACCAAGCCATCCAAGCGCTCACGCCTGAGGTTATTCGGTAAGTTGGGTTTGGGGCGTTTGGTGCCCCCGACAGGAATCGAACCTGTATCACTCCCTTAGGAGGGGAGAGTTCTATCCATTGAACTACGGTGGCCACTCGGTTATTTTAAGGGTGAACGCTGTTTTTTTGATCCCACAAGCCAAGAGATCAGGCGTGGCATGTTCGGTCAGCGTTGAAAAGTCGGTCCATAGCTGTGGGGTGTACCAGGGCTGGGCCTGCATGACGGGACTGTGTCGCGCATGACTCGGTCAGGGCGTTGTGGGTGGATATGATGGAACCCGTCACTGGCCTTTATGGGGCTTGTTTTGTCCCTTTTTTACATGCCTGTTGCCCATGAATCTGGCCGATCCTGTTCCTGATCGCGTTGAAAAACCAACGCTGATCTACCCCTTTGAATCTGCACCCTTGGCCGGTCAGGCTCTGCAGGTCGTGCCGGGGGTGGTCTGGATGCGGTTGTCCTTGCCCATGGCCTTGGATCACATCAATGTTTGGGCTTTGCAAGATGAAGGGGGTTGGGCGGTGGTGGACACCGGTATGCGCAACGAAACCACCATGGCGGCTTGGCAAAGTCTGTGGGCTGGTTTGCCCGATACGCCATCCTTGACGCGGGTGTTTGTGACCCACATGCACCCCGATCATGTGGGGATGGCCGGCGCATTGACCCGTCAATTCAATTGTCGTCTCTGGATGACGCGTCAGGAGTACCTTCATTGCCGTGTGTTGGCTGCCGATACGGGGCGGCAAGCACCCGACGATGCCATTTCGTTTTTGCGTCGGGCGGGATGGAGCGATGCGGCCATTGAAAATTACAAAGCGCGGTTTGGTCATTTTGGCAAATACATCCACACCATGCCCGACAGCTATCGGCGCATGCAAGATGGTGAAGAAATTCGCATTGGCGCACACTTGTGGCGGGTCGTTGTGGGCACGGGGCATTCCCCCGAGCACGCTTGTTTGTATTGCCCCGATCTCAAGCTATTGATTTCTGGCGACCAGGTGTTGCCCCGCATTTCGTCCAATGTGTCGGTGCACCCCACGGAGCCCGATGCCAACCCCATGCGGGATTGGTTGGCTTCGCTGGCCAAATTGCGCCGTGAAGTCCCCGACGATGTGTTGGTCTTGCCATCGCACAATGAGTGTTTTCGGGGTTTGCACGCGAGGCTCGATTATTTGATGGCATCCCAACGCAGGTCTCTCGATCG
>CAITSG010000077.1 GCA_903894995.1 uncultured Burkholderiales bacterium | reverse complement strand
GTCCAGTCCTTGCCTTGCCAGTCGATCAGGTGATCGGGCAAAGAGCCGGTGTCTTTTTCCATGCCTTCCCACCACACGTCGCCATCGTCCGTCAGGGCCACGTTGGTGAAGATCACGTCCTTGTGCAGGCTCAGCATGCAGTTGGGGTTGGTCTTCATGTTGGTGCCGGGGGCCACGCCAAAGTAACCGGCTTCGGGGTTGATGGCGTACATCTTGCCGTCGGTGTGCGGCTTGACCCAAGCGATGTCGTCACCAATGGTGGTGACTTTCCAGCCGTCAAACGCGGCGGGTGGCACCAGCATCGAGAAGTTGGTCTTGCCGCAGGCGCTGGGGAAGGCGGCTGCGACGTGGTATTTCTTGCCCTCGGGGTTGGTCACGCCCAGGATCAGCATGTGTTCGGCCAACCAGCCCTGGCTACCGGAGGGGCCCCCTGCGGCTTCCCGGCCCATGTTGGACGCGATGCGCAGCGCAAAACACTTCTTGCCCAGCAGCGCGTTGCCGCCGTAGCCCGAACCATAAGACCAGATCTCGCGGGTCTCGGGGTAGTGCACGATGTACTTGGTGCTGGGGTTGCAAGGCCAGCTGGTGGTGTCCTTTTCGCCAGCAGCCAAAGGCGCGCCCACGGTGTGCATGCAGGGCACGAATTCGCCGTCGGTGCCCAGCACGTCGAACACGGCTTTGCCCATGCGGGTCATGATTTTCTGGTTCACGGCCACGTAGGCGCTGTCGCTGAGTTCGATGCCGATGTGGCTGATGTGTGAGCCCAATGGACCCATTGAGAACGGCACCACGTACATGGTGCGACCCGCCATGCAACCGTCAAACAAGGGCTGCAGCGTGGCGCGCATTTGCGCGGGTTCCATCCAGTTGTTGGTGGGGCCGGCGTCTTCTTTTTTGGCCGAGCAGATGTAGGTGCGGTCTTCCACGCGGGCCACGTCCGACGGGTCGGAGCAAGCCAAGAAAGAGTTGGCGCGCTTGGCCGGGTTGAGCTTTTTGAAGGTGCCCGCAGCGACCAGCTCGGCGCACAGGCGGTCGTATTCTTCTTGGGAGCCGTCGCACCAGTAGATGTTGGCGGGCTTGCACAGGGCGGCCATTTCGGCGACCCAGGCGATCAGTTTCGCGTTCTTGACGTAAGCCGGCGTATTGAGGGTCAGGCCCTGCATCACGGGTGAGTTCATGGGGAAAGCTCCAAGTTTAAAAATCGTTTTTTCAAAACCTCTGAGCAGGGGCTTTGAAAAAACGGCTGGGCTGCTGAGATACTGATGGCTTTTGCAGCTTGAAAAGCGGCTGTCACAGCGTTGTAACCAGCGGGCCTCGATTTTAGGGAGACTGCTTGTTTCGTGCCTGTCAGGTGGGCTGAAAACCTCTTTAAAACTATGCAAAATAAACATGACGTTATGCGCGCAACTGTGGGGTCGGGTTTCAAGCCCCTGCGGCGCTTTGGGCTGTTGTTGGTCTTGGCGGTCCCGTGGTTCGCCCCGTGGGCGGCCCAGGCACAAAGCCCGGTCCGCATCAAAATCGCTGCCGCCAGCAACCTGAAGTTTGTGTTGGCTGACTTGGCAAGCCAATACAGACAACAAACAGGCGTTCAGATCGATGTGAATCTGGGCGCATCCGGCAATCTGGCGCGGCAAATTTTGCAGGGCTTGCCGGTAGAGCAATTCATTTCGGCCGACGAGGTTTGGGTGGCCGAACTGGCCAAAGCTGGCCTCACGCAGGACGCTGGGCAGCGCTACGCCACAGGCCGACTGGCGCTGATCGTGCCTAAAAATTCAGCACTGCCGCTGGCCCAAGGCTTGGCGGCGGTGGTGCGTTCGATGAAGCCGAGCGACAAATTCGCCATCGCCAACCCTGCCCTGGCCCCGTATGGCGTGGCCGCCGTGGAGGCTTTGCAGCGTGCGGGCGTTGGGCCGCTGCCTGCACACCAAAAAGTGCTGGGCGACAACAT
>CAITSG010000076.1 GCA_903894995.1 uncultured Burkholderiales bacterium | reverse complement strand
TGCTGGAAATCGGCGGAACGCGGGTTCAGTTGAGAGTGCAAAACGGTCATGTGGCTTCCTTGGCTGTGACCCCCGGCACACGGCAAACACCGCGCCTGTGGGGCAATGCCTCCTAGCTTAAGACCTGCGCCCGGTTGGGGGGTGTCAAATCGGTTGCAAATCGTGCCACAATTTCAAGACCCATGAACTTGCACTTGTCTGCCCCACCTCGCCCGACCCACACCGGTCGCGCCGAGACTCCCATGGCCTTTGTCCAAGCCATTGCGCAGGCCTACACCCAGCGCGACATGGACCCGCTCTCGGCCTTGGTCGAGGCACAAATTGCGCCAGACACCCTGCACCATCCCGATGCGCGCATCACCGCGCTGCAAATGGAATGGCTGTCGGCCACCGCCATGCGGGCGCTGGACGACGAAGCCCTGGGCTGGTTCAGCCGCCGTCTGCCCTGGGGCAGTTACGGCATGCTGGTGCGCGCCTCGTTGACCGCCCCCACCCTTGGCGTGGCGCTGGCCCGCTGGTGCCGCCACCACGGCCTGCTGACCGACGACATCCACCTGCAAGTCAGCACCGAAGCGGGCCTGGCGCACCTGCAGTTGCGCGAACAGCGCCCTCTGGGCACCCTGCAAGAATTTGCCGTGGTGTCGGTGCTGCGCAATGTTTTAGGCGTGGCCTGCTGGCTGACCGACTCGCGCATTCCGCTGGTGCAAACCACCTTGCGCTTTGCGCCGCCACCGCATGCAAACAGTTACCGCGTGCTGTTTGACGGCCCCACGCAGTTCAACGCGCCCCAGCACAGCCTGCAGTTCGACGCAGGCTACCTGAGCCTGCCGGTGCGCCGCGACGAGGCTGCCCTGCAACGCATGCTGCAACGCGCCCTGCTGCTCACGGTGCGCCCCTACCGCCGCGACCGCCTGCTGGTTGAAAAAGTGCGCCAAACCCTGGCCGAACACCCCGAACACAGCCGCAACGCCGACGACCTGGCCGCCTGGCTCAACCTGTCACCGCGCACGCTGCACCGGCAACTGAAAGAAGAAGGTGCCAGCCTGCAGCAACTCAAAGACGCTGTGCGCCGGGACCTGGCTACCGACCTGCTGCTGCGCACCCAACGCCCCATCAAACAAATCGCTGGCGAGGTGGGGTTTCAGAACGAGAAGAGTTTCATGCGGGCTTTCAAGGGGTGGACGGGTGTGACGCCGGAGGGTGTGAGGTCTCATCAGCCATCTCAGCCCAGCTAAATTGACTTTGACCTGTAAGAAAAGTCCTCATAATTTAAATTTGCCTCGTCCTGACTTTAAATTTGTCCAAGTTTTAATGCCTGATCAAGCAAATAAGCGGCTCCCGAATGAACCAGAAATCCGGCGCTTCGCTCAAGCCAAAATGGTCATTGACAAAACCACTCCAATTCAGCTTCGATGCCGCTCCCAAAAAGCAGCAGGGCCGAATACAGGGTACTTGTTCGCCAAGGCCAACAATGCCTTGTCTCCCGTGATCAAAGCCACGGTGGGCGCTTCAGCTTGGGCGGCACGCCACGTCCCCAGAACCGCTTGGTCCCATGGGTCTGTGAGGAGTGGCTCCAGCGCTGGGTCGGGCTCCACGATTTCAGCCTCAAAACTCAGGCAGTCCACCAAATCATTCATCTCGGCCTCGCCCAAACCGTGCCGTGACTGCAGTCGCGGCAAAACCCGCCGCAATTCTTCCAATATGTAGTCACTGAGAACCACCTCCAATGCCCCGGCCCGCCAAGCGGCAAGAATTCGGCCCGGCAGACTGGCCGGGTAAGCCAAACCACTGAGCAACACATTGGTGTCCAGAACCACCCTCATGCTGCAGCGCGTTGATCGCGAACAGCGGCCTCAATTTCAGCCATGCCATCACTTGGAGGAAGCGCTGAAAAACCTGAAGCCAAACGCTCACTGAGGGCTTCAAATCGGCTGCGCTGCCTGCGAATCCGCTCGTACAGTTTCACATCCACCAAGGCGGCCACGGGCTTGCCGTCTTTGCTGATGACGATGTGGTCTTGCCTGTATTGCACTTGGTTGAGCATCTCGCCCAGGTTTTGGCGAAACGCCACTGCAGAAGTTTGAACCAACATGACAGCCTCCTTTGATCAATATGATCATGCTGATTATATGGACCTACGATCTGTACAACTGTCCGTGAGGTTTCAAACTGTTTTTTTGGTCTATGACGCCCGGCCCGAGCCACGCCATCAACCGAGACGCAACTCGTACATGCCCGGGAACACGCGAGCGGCCTCAACTTGCAACAGCGGCGCGTGCGCCGCAGGCGGTGCGGCGCAAGCCCACACGGTCGCCCATGCTGCCACACCGGCTGTGATGCCCAGCGTGGTGTCTTGAATGAGCAGGCAGCGCGCTGGATCTATTGATAAGTGCGCGGCAGCGGCCAAGTACACCCCGGGGTGCGACTTGTTGCGCGGCATCTCGTGGCCGCTGAAAATGCGGCCTTCAAAAAACCCGATCAGGCACACTTGCTTGAGCATCATCTCGACCTTGAACCGGTCTGACGCCGTGCGCCGCGACCTGGCCGTGGACTTGCTGCTGCGCACACAACGCCCCATCAAACAAATCGCCGCCGAGGTGGGGTTTCAGAACGAGAAGAGTTTCATGCGGGCGTTCAAGGGGTGGACGGGGGTGAGGTTGCGGGGGCAGTAGACATCGGCATCACCCGGCAAACGCGCCCGATTGCAAAAGCAAAAGATAGGTCGTGAAAGCAAGGATGACCAGAATTTGCAGACCAAAAAAGCCAGCCCACCATTTCGGGCCCGCAAGGCGAATGCAGGCACCCAGCAAGGCCACAGGAAGACCCACAAACAGCAGCAGCTCGGGCACGGATGGCAAGCCCTCGGACGGCGTCAAGGGTGCAAGCAAGCCCAAGGCATACACACAGAGCGCCAATGCGGTGGTCGACGCGAAGAGAAATAAGCGCAAAAAGGGGTTGTTTATGGATGTCATTTAAACAATTAAAGACTCAAAAATGAGATCGTAACCCCATCAACCCAGCACCTCATCACCCGAGCCGCAAACCCCGCATGTGCTCAAACACCTGCGCTGCACCGGCCTGGCGCAGGGCATGGGCGTCAGCGCCCGGTGGCGCATAAGCCCACACGGTGGCCCCGGCAGCCACGCCCGCTGTGATGCCCACCGTGGTGTCCTCCACCACCAGGCAGCGCGCCGGGTC
>CAITSG010000075.1 GCA_903894995.1 uncultured Burkholderiales bacterium | reverse complement strand
CGGGCGAAAAGCCCGATACCTTGATGTCTGAGCGCGTGGCAGTCAAGCTTGGTTTGCGTTTGCCGGGCAAAGTCGAAGTGTTGGAAGGTTTGGCCGAAGGCGACACGGTGGTCACGGCAGGCCACCAGCGATTGCAAAAAGACGGTACAGCGGTTCGTGTGGTCGACTTGTCGCAGCCCGGAGGTGGCAAACCGGCTGGAGGTGCTGGGCCGTCTGGGGCTGCGGGTGCGGCCCCTGACCGAGCACCTGGAGGTGCCAACGGTGCGGTGGCGGCTGCAGGGGGCGCTGCAGGCGCACCGGCTTCGGGCGCTGCAGCTTCAGCGGCACCGGGCGCGGCTTTGCAAAGCGCCAGACCCGCTGCTGCGGCCAAGCCGGGACAGTCTGGCGCCCGAAACGTGGCGGTGTCAGGCCCCAACCCATGCCTGAGGGGCAACGATGCAGTTCGCTGAAGTCTCCATTCGGCGGCCTGTTCTGGCCGTGGTCATGTCCTTGCTGATTTTGTTGATTGGTGCCGTGAGCTTCAAAAGCTTGTCGCTGCGCGAATACCCCAAGATCGACGAGCCCACCGTCACGGTGACCACCCGTTATGTGGGGGCTTCGGCGGAGGTGGTGGAGTCGCAGGTCACCAAACCCCTGGAAGACTCCATTGCGGGCATTGACGCAGTGGACGTGATCACTTCGATCAGCCGCGCCGAGCAGTCGCAAATCACGGTGCGTTTTCGCCTTGAAAAAGACGCCGACACGGCCGCAGCCGAAGTGCGTGACCGTACCTCGCGCGTGCGAAACCGCTTGCCTCAGGCCATTGAAGAGCCCGTCATTGCCAAGGTCGAGGCCGATGCCTTTCCGGTGATCTGGCTGGCTTTTTCCAGCGATACCCTGAACCCGTTGCAGATCAATGATTTGGTCAACAGGGTCGTTAAACCGCGTTTACAAACCGTGACCGGCGTGGCCGATGTGCGCATTTTTGGTGAGCGCAAATACGCCATGCTGGTGTCGCTTGATGCGGCACGCCTGTCCTCTTACAAGCTCACACCGCAAGACGTGGAAGACGCCATCCGGCGCAGCAATTTGGAGCTGCCCGCTGGCCGTATCGAGTCCACCAACCGCGAGTTCAGTGTTTCTGCACAAACCGACTTGACCCGTCCAGGGCAATTTGGTGACATCGTCATTCGCAACGTCAATGGCTTTTCTGTCAAGCTGCGCGATGTGGCTCAGATCAAGGAAGACGCCGCCAACGACCGCAGTGTGGTGCGTCTGAATGGTCAACCGGCCATTTCGGCAGGCGTGATTCGCCAAGCCACCGCCAACCCGCTTGAATTGTCCAAGGGCGTGCGCGAGATGATTCCCCAGCTGAAGGCCGATTTGCCTGGTGATATGGCCATCAACGTGGCCAACGACAACTCGGTGTTCATCGACCGGTCCATCAAGAACGTGTTCCAGACCATCATTGAAGCGGTGGTTTTGGTGGCTTTGGTGATTTTTGTGTTTCTGCGCACCTTGCGTGCCTCGATCATCCCGATCATCACCATCCCGGTCAGCTTGATTGGGGCGTTTGCCATGATGGCTTTGGCGGGCTTTACCATCAACACCCTGACTTTGCTGGCGCTGGTGCTGGCCATTGGCCTGGTGGTGGACGACGCCATTGTGGTGCTGGAGAACATTTACCGGCACATCGAAGAAGGCCTGGACCCGTTTTCCGCTGCCATCAAAGGGGTGCGAGAAATCAGCTTTGCCGTGATCGCCATGACCTTGACGCTGGCGGCGGTCTTTGCGCCTTTGGCGTTCACGCCCGGGCGCACCGGCAAGTTGTTTGGTGAATTTGCGCTGGCTTTGGCTGGGGCGGTGATTGTGTCGGGCTTTGTGGCCTTGACTCTGGCCCCCATGCTGAGCGCCAAACTGTTGCGCCACAACCCCAACCCGAGTTGGTTTGACCGCAGCATGGAGCGCTGGCTCACTGCGCTGTCCAATGGGTATGAGTCGCTGTTGAGTCTGATCCTGAACCGCGCCCGTTGGGTGGTGGTCTTGGTCATGATTGCCTCAGGCGTGGGCATCGCCGTGATTTACCCGGGCATGAAGCAGGAATTGGCACCACTGGAAGACCGAGGCACCATTTTGGGCACCATCAATGCCCCGGATGGCTCCACCTTGGATTACACCGACCGTTATGCCCGTTCTTTGGAAAAATTTGGTCAGGCTTATCCTGAATTTGACCGGATTTTCGCCAACATGGGCAACCCCACGGTGGGACAGGGCACGGTGGTGTACCGCGCAGTGGATTGGGATGAGCGCAAGCGCAGCACTTTGGACATCGCCCGCGAACTGGGGGCCAAATTCAACAGCCTGCCCGGGGTCAACGCTTTCCCGATCACGCCGCCTTCTTTGGGTCAGGGTTTTCGCGAGCGGCCTTTGAACTTTGTGATTCAGACCTCGGACAGTTACCAGAACTTGAATCAACTGACACGCCAGTTGATGGACGAGGTGGCCAAAAACCCGGGCATCTTGTCGCCCGATGTGGATTTGCGCTTGAACAAGCCCGAGCTGCGCATCGAAGTCGATCGCGTGAAAGCCGCCGAGTTGGGCGTGAGCATCGAGGTGGTGGCCAAAACCATCGAGACCATGCTGGGGGGCCGGGTGGTGACGCGTTACAAGCGCGATGCCGAGCAGTACGACGTGATCGTACAAACCTTGCCCTCAGCCCGCAACACGCCCGATGACATCGACGTGATCCAGGTGCGCGGCCGCAACGACACCATGGTCCCGCTGTCAAGCCTGGTCAAGGTGCGCGAAAGTGTCTCGCCGCGCGAGTTGAACCACTTTGGTCAGCGCCGTTCGGTGTCGATCACGGCCAACTTGTCGCCTGATTATTCATTGGGTGAAGCGATCAAGTTCATGGACGAAGCAGCAGCCAAGGTGCTCAAGCCCGGTTACACGACCGAGCTGAACGGCACTTCGCGCGAATTCAAAAGCTCGCAGGGGGCTTTGGTGATTGTCTTTGTGTTGGCGCTGTTCTTCATCTTTTTGGTGCTGGCGGCGCAGTTTGAGAGCTTTGTGGACCCGTTTGTGATCATGTTGTCGGTGCCTTTGTCCATGATCGGGGCGCTCTTGGCGCTCAAGTTCACGGGGGGGTCACTCAACGTGTATTCGCAAATCGGCCTGATCACGCTGGTGGGTCTGATCACCAAACACGGTATTTTGATTGTGGAGTTCACCAACCAGCTGCGCGAGCAGGGCATGGCGATGCAAGAGGCCTTGGTCAAGGCTTCGGCCCAGCGCTTGCGCCCGATTTTGATGACCACCGGGGCCATGGTCCTCGGCGCGGTGCCACTGGCCTTGGCCACGGGTGCGGGCGCTGAAAGCCGCACGCAAATCGGCTGGGTGATTGTGGGCGGTATGAGCTTGGGCACTTTGCTGGCCATCTTTGTGGTGCCGACCATGTATTCGCTGCTAGCCCGCAAGGAAGTGCCGGGGCCGAACAAGGCGGTGGCGCATGAGGCACCGCCTGAGTCGGCTGTGCACTGATCGCTTGACGCTGCACAGTTTGTGCGGCGTTTGAGTCATGAAAAAAGCGGCCAAGGCCGCTTTTTTCATGCGTGCCGCATCTTCCGGTTCACAGGTGCCCGTCAAACATCATCACGTCCACTTCCTCGCCCACGGCCACGTTGCCTTGGGCATGGCCCAGCACGATCAGGCCGTTGGCCTGCACCATGGAGCTGAGCACGCCCGAGCCCTGGTTGCCGGTGATGCTGACCTGCAAATCGCCCGCCGCATTGGTGCTGACGACGCCGCGCTGGTATTCGGTGCGGCCGGGTTTCTTGCGCAAGGCCTCGGTGCTTTTGGCTTTGAGCAGAGGCAAAGCTGGCGCATGCCAGCCCATGAGTTGCTGCAGGGCGGGGCGCACAAAAGCGGCAAAAGTCACCATCACCGCCACCGGGTTGCCGGGCAGGCCAAACAGCACGGCCGAGCGCTCTTCGCGTTGAATGCGGCCCACGGCCATGGGGCGGCCAGGGCGCATGGCGATGCGCCAAAACGCCACATCGCCCAGTTGTTTCATCATGGCCTTGGTGTGATCGGCCTCGCCCACGCTCACACCACCGCTGGTGATGATGGCGTCGGCCTGCGCGGCGGCATCCACAAAAGCTTGCTCCAAGGCCGCGGGGTCGTCGCGCACCACGCCCATGTCGATCAGCTCGCAGCCCAGCGCCTGCACCATGCCGGCCACGGTGTAGCGGTTGCTGTCGTACACCGCGCCTTCGCGGGGCGCTTCGCCCAAGCTCAGGATTTCGTCACCGGTTGAAAAATAGGCCACTTTGGGCCTGCGCCAGACGGTGGCGGTGGGCAGACCCAGGCTGGCGAGCAGGCCGCAGGCGGCGGGGCTCAAGCGTGTGCCTGCACGCAAGGCGGCTTGCCCTGCCATCAGGTCTTCACCCAAAAGGCGGCGGTTGTCGCCCGCTTGCAGCAGGCCTGGCGGAATGTGGACCGTCTCACCTTCGGTCTTGACCAACTCTTGCGGGGCCACGGTGTCCAGCCCTGCGGGCATGATGGCGCCGGTCATGATGCGCACGCACTCGCCCGCATGGATCGTGCCTTGCCAGGCGGCACCGGCAAACGCGGTGCCTACAACGGTGAACGGGGTGGGGCGGTCGCTCATCAGTTCAGTGCCGCGCAGGGCGTAGCCGTCCATGGCCGAGTTGTCGTGCGGCGGCACGCTGATGGGCGAGACCACGTCTTGCGCCAGGATGCGGCCATGGGCCTGCATCAGCGGCAAGGTTTCTTGCTCGCGCACGGGCTGCACCAGCTGGGCCAGAAAGTTGTTCACATGGCGGGCAGACAGGGCTTGCGGGTCGTAGCCTTGCAGGCGTTCGGCGATGTCGTTCAGGCTCAGGGGCGTGGTCATGGTCGGCGTGGCCATTGTGTGGCCAATGGATTCAAAGGGCTTCGAGCTGCTGCAGTTCGGCCAGCGTGTTGGTGTTTGAAAAGGCTTGCGGATTGTCGCCGGGCAAGTCAAAGGGCACGGTGGCGCAGCGGTGCTGGGCCGTCCAGGCGTCGATCTTGCGGCCGCCACTTTGGGTGAACTTGACCAAGCTTTCGTGCAGCTCGGTTTTGAGCAGGCAAAACACCGGCTGTGGGCGCACCGTGCCATCGGCTTCAGGGGCGGCGGCCATGGCCAAGTCGGCGTCTTGCGCCTTCATGGCTGCCAGCAGGCGCTCCAACAGGTCAAGGGGAAACAAGGGGGTGTCGCAAGGCACCGTGAGCATGAGCGGCGTTTCACAGCGCTCCAAGCCGGTGAGAAAGCCCGCCAGTGGTCCGGCAAAGCCGTCGATGCTGTCGGGCCAGACCGGCGCGCCCAGCGATTCGTAGGCGGCCAGGTTGCGGTTGGCGTTGATCAGCACTTCTTGCAGCGGCAGGCTTTGCAACTGCAGGCGCATCAGGGTTTGCAAAGCCAGCGGCAGGCCGTGGAAGCTTTGCAGGCCCTTGTCGACGCCGCCCATGCGCGAGCCACGACCACCGGCGAGAATCAAACCGGTGATGGCCTGGGTGTCGTTGTGCATGGCCTTCAGCCTCCGATGTAGCTCATTTCCACCCGGCGGCCGGGGCCGCTGGCGGTGTCTGGCCCGCGCAGGCTGCGCAGCACCGAATATTGGTCGGTGCGCCCGCGCCAGATCGCATCCACCGTGGCGGCCAGTGCGGTGTCGCTTTGCGCCGGGTCGCGCAAGAGCTGGCGCAGGTCATAGCCCTGGCTTGCAAACAGGCACAGGTACAAGCGGCCTTCGGTGGAAAGACGGGCGCGGTTGCAGTCGCCGCAAAAGGCCTGGGTCACGCTGCTGATGACGCCAATTTCGCCCAAAGCCGGGTCGTGCTCGCCCTGTGCATTGGCGTAGCCCCAGCGCTCGGCCGTTTCGCCGGTCGCTGACGGGTCGAGTTGCACCAGCGGCAGCTCGGTTTGCAGCAGGCGCACCACCTCGGCGCTGGGCAGCACCTCGTCCATGCACCAACCGTTGGTTGCGCCCACGTCCATGTATTCAATGAAGCGCAGCACGATGCCGGTCCCCCGGAAATGCCGGGCCATGGGCAAAATTTCGTGCTCGTTGGTGCCGCGTTTGACCACCATGTTGACTTTGATTGGCCCCAATCCCGCAGCGCGTGCCGCCTCGATCCCGGCCAGCACATCGGCCACCGGAAAGTCTACGTCGTTCATGCTGCGGAACACCGCATCGTCCAGCCCGTCCAAGCTGACGGTGACGCGTTGCAGCCCGGCGTCTTTCAGGCTTTGGGCTTTGCGCGCCAGCAGCGAGCCGTTGGTGGTCAGTGTCAAATCCAGCGGCTGACCGTCGGGGGTGCGAAGTGCCGACAGTTGTTCGATCAGGATTTCGATGTTCTTGCGCAACAGGGGCTCACCGCCCGTCAGGCGAATCTTGCGCACCCCACGCCCCACAAACACGGTGGCGATGCGGGTGATCTCTTCAAAGCTGAGCAAGTGGCTGTGTGGCAGGTAGGCGTAATCTTTGTCAAAGATTTCCTTGGGCATGCAGTAGCTGCACCTGAAGTTGCAGCGGTCGGTGACACTGATGCGCAAATCGGTCAGAGGACGGCGCAGACCGTCGAGTGGCAGTTGGCTCGAATAAGCCCCCGCCAAAAGAGGGGGCAAAGGCAAACTGGGATGGCGCTGGTCAACCAGCGGAATGACACGTTCAGACATGGGGGTTGATTGTGCCCGAGCCGCCACGCCCTCTGAGTGGGCATGGTCAAGGATGGACAGGTCTACAAAAAAGCTTTCATGCAAACGCCATGAGCTTCTCTCCTGTGGGAGCCCCGCCCTCGGGGCGATGGGTCGCAGTCCGTGAGGCTCTATCGCGGCGAGGGCGCCGCTCCAACAAAAAAACGTTCATGCAACCACCATCGGGTCGGATCAACAGGTGGCTTCAGCCGTGCTGGATGGCCACCGTTTTGAGGGTGGTGAAGCCCAGCAGCGCTTCAAAGCCTTTTTCGCGGCCATAGCCCGAGGACTTGACCCCGCCAAAAGGCAACTCCACGCCACCGCCTGCGCCATAGTTGTTGATGAACACCTGACCGCTGCGCACACGCTTGGCCATGCGGAATTGGCGTCCACCATCTCGTGTCCAGATACCGGCCACCAAGCCGAATTCAGTGGCATTGGCCAATTCGATCGCATGGTCCTCGTCGGTGAATGACATGGCCGACAAAACCGGGCCGAAGACCTCTTCTTGCGCTAGGCGGTGCATCACAGGCACATCGCGCAGCAAAGTGGGGGCTTGGTAAAAGCCGCCAGCGGGCACGCCTGCTGCAATTTGCCCTTGCGCCACGGTGGCGATCCCATCGGCACGGGCTTGGTCCAAAAACCCGGTCACGCGCTCCAACTGGCTGGCGCGAATCAAAGGCCCCAAGTCCAGGTTCATGGCGGCCGAGCCCACCTGCAGGCGACTGAACGCCTCGCCCAAGCGCTTCAAAAGCGGCTCGTAAATGCCTTGCTGGATCAGAACGCGAGAGCCTGCGCTGCAGGTCTGGCCCGAGTTTTGCACGATGGCGTTGACCACCACGGGAATGGCCGCCTCCAGGTCGGCGTCGTCAAAAATGATTTGTGGGCTTTTGCCGCCCAGCTCCAGCGTGACCGGGCAGTGCCGCTCGGCGGCCACTTGCTGGATCAGCGTGCCCACGCGCGGGCTGCCGGTGAAGCTGATGTGGTCAATGCCCGGGTGGCGGGCCAGCGCATCGCCCACCTCGTGGCCATAACCGGTGACGATGTTCAAGGCCCCGGGCGGAAAGCCGACTTCGGCCGCCAGCTGCGCCACGCGGATCAGGCTCAGGCAGGCATCTTCGGCGGGTTTGACCACGCAGGCATTGCCTGCGGCCAAAGCGCCGCCCACGCTGCGCCCGAAGATTTGCATGGGGTAGTTCCAGGGGATCACATGGCCTGTCACGCCATGGGGCTCGCGCCAGGTCAGCACGCTGTAGCCGTTTTGGTAGGGCAGGGTCTCGCCGTGCAATTTGTCGCATGAGCCCGCATAAAACTCAAAATAGCGCGCCAAAGCCACCGCGTCTGCGGCCGCTTGTTTGGTGGGTTTGCCGCAATCGCGTTGCTCCAGCGCCGCCAGTTCATCCGCATGTTCAGCCACTTTGCGTGACAGCGCCATCAGCAAGCGCCCGCGCTCCACCCCGGTCAGCCGCCCCCAAGGGCCGTTGAACGCAGTCCGTGCTGCTTGCACTGCGTGGTCGATATCGGCCGCTTGGCTGCGCGGAATTTGGTCGAAGACCTGCCCGTCAGAGGGGTCCAGCACGTCGATGGTTTGGCCGGCCAAGGCGGGGAGGGATTGGTTGGCGATGAAGTTGTGTTGCATGCCGCCATTGTCGGTGGTGGGACAGCCTTGGAAATCACGCACGAGACATCATGAACAGGAGCACACGCTGACGGTTGCTGAAAAGGCAAGGGGCGAAAAGCCCGCTTCAGCCTGTGCCAACAGCTTGCGCAAGCCCTGTGAAAGTAAAATCGGGGTTAATCCCTAGGTTTTTTTCGTTTCCACTCAACTTTTACAAGCAGACACCATGTCCCTGAACCAAGTCACCCCCGGCAGCAAAGTGCCTGACGCATTCAACGTCATCATCGAAATCCCGATGAACTCCGACCCTGTGAAGTACGAAGTGGACAAAGAGTCCGGCGCTTTGTTTGTGGACCGCTTCATGGGCACCGCCATGCACTACCCCACCAACTACGGCTACGTGCCTCAGACCATCGCCGGTGACGGCGATCCAGTGGACGTGTTGGTCATGACCCCATTCCCACTGCCCCCAGGCGTGGTGGTGTCGTGCCGCGCCATCGGCATTTTGTTGATGGAAGACGAAGGCGGCATGGACGGCAAGATTTTGGCCGTGCCCACCGAAAAAATCCTGCCCATCTACGCCAACATCAAGACCCTGGCCGATGTGCACGAGCTGCAGCTCAAGCAAATCGCCCACTTCTTTGAGCACTACAAAGACCTCGAAAAAGGCAAGTGGGTCAAGGTCAAGGGCTGGGAAGGCGTCGAGTCCGCTGCCAAAGAACTGCTGGACGGCATCGCCAACTACAACAAGGCCTGAGCGCCTGGCTCAATGGCTTCCGATGGAGGCCGTTGAACCCCAAAACGCCTGTCCGGTTTGCGCCGTGCAGGCGTTTTTTTATGGGGCTGGCTTGCGCAAGGCTGACCAGTCGGCGGGCGGGGGGCAGGATGTCGTGCATGAACAAATTCATTTTTCTTGCTTCTCTATATTCCCAAATTAACGTATCTTGATACCCGAATTTCTGAAGTAACATTCCCAAATTTACGATAGCATCAGGACATGACTGACCCTGAAATATTCCCGCGACTCATTGCGCCTCACGTCTTTGAAGCCATGCGCGACACCCCTGTGGTTCTTTTGGCTGGTCCACGGCAAGCGGGCAAAACGACGCTGGTCAAGCAGATCGCTGGCCACACCGGCGAATTCCGTTATCTGACCTTGGATGACGCGCTCACCCTTTTGTCGGCCCAAGCAGATCCGGTGGGCATGATCCGCAGCTTGGACCGTGCGGTGATTGACGAAATTCAGCGCGCCCCAGGCTTGCTGTTGGCCATCAAGAAAAGCGTGGACGAAGACCGTCGTCCAGGGCGTTTTTTGCTCACAGGTTCAGCCAACTTGATGGCACTGCCCACAGTGGCCGATTCTTTGGCCGGGCGAATGGAGACTTTGTCACTCCTGCCTTTGTCACAAAGCGAAATTTTTGGGCAGACCGCCAACTGGCTAGACCGCGTGTTTGAGGATCGCCCACCGAATGCAGGCTCAAGCGTCCGCGACGATGACTTGGTGGCCCGTGTGCTGCGCGGCGGCTACCCGGAGGCACTGACGCGATCCACCGACAGGCGTCGCACAACTTGGGCGCGTCAGTACCTCGCGGCCATGGTGGAGCGCGATGTCCGCGACATCGCCAACATTGACAAACTGGATCAATTGCCACGGTTTTTGCGTGCCTTGGCCCAGATGGCCGGGCAAATGTGCAACTACTCTCAGCTCGGCGGCCAAGTGGGCATCGACCACAAAACCGCCGCCAAATACCTCGGCATCTTTGAGCAAATGTATTTGCTCAAACGCGTGGATGTATGGGCGCGCAATCGCCTCAAGCGCATGGTCAAAATGCCCAAACTTCAATTCATCGACGCAGGTCTGCTGGCCACCCTTTTGGACTTGACCGCTGAAGAAACCCAAAAAGACAAAACACGCTTTGGTCATGTGCTGGAAACCTTTGTCTATGCAGAATTGCTCAAGCACGCCAGCACGGCCGAGGGCGACTACCAACTGCTGTACTACCGGGATGCCGACCAGGTAGAAGTCGATGTGGTGATTGAAAACGCCGCAGGCCAGGTGGTGGGGGTGGAAATCAAGTCATCGGCCACCGTCAAAGAAAGCGACCTGCGCGGACTGCGAAAGCTCGCTGGACTGGCGGGGGATGATTTCAAAATGGGCGTGCTGCTTTATGACGGCGATGAAACCCTGCCGCTGGGCGACAACATCTGGGCGGCTCCGTTGTCGACGCTTTGGGGCAAGTGATATATCGCAGCCACCCGTGACGAATCAGCAGCTTCACCCCAAACCCAACTTCCGCGCATACAAGCCATCAAACACCGCCTCCAGCCCCGGGTGCACACCGCGCAAACCTGCGACCACGGCGGCAGCCCAGTCGAAGTAGGCCTGCTTGCGCTCGGGCGACCAATCGGCGGGTGGCGAGGCCAGGATGTCGCGCAAATTGCTGATCTTGTCGGCCAGCTTGACCAGCTTGGCCTGGGGCGAGATGTGTGGTGCGTGCTCGATCTGCAGCTGCTTGCGCACCGATTTTTCGAGCAACTTGTCGTCGGTCACCTCCAGCACCACAGACGCCACCTGATCGCCAAACAAGGCACGCAGCTCGTCGGCCGTGGTCTCGGTGTCCTCGATGGTGTCGTGCAGCACGGCGGCGCACAGCACCGTCACATCCTGCACGCCGCCCTCGTTGGCCAACACGTTGGCCAGCGCAATCGGGTGGTTGATGTAGGGCGAAGCCTCGGCGTCTTTGCGCCTTTGGTTGCGGTGCTTGTCGGCGGCAAAGGCCACGGCTTGGAGCAGAGTGGCCAGGGGGGTGGGGGGAGT
>CAITSG010000074.1 GCA_903894995.1 uncultured Burkholderiales bacterium | reverse complement strand
TGACCGCCTACCGCGAGCGGCCTCTGGTGGTGGCATTGCCCGAAACCGAAGCGCAGGTGCAAGCCGTGCTCAAGGTCTGCCACGCCTTGGCGGTGCCCGTGGTGGCACGCGGCGCAGGCACGGGCCTGTCTGGCGGGGCCATGCCGCACCGCATGGGGGTGACGCTGTCGATGGCGCGCTTCAACCAGATCAAGACCGTCGACCCCGTCAGCCGCACGGCGGTGGTGCAATGCGGTGTGCGCAACCTCGCCATCAGCGAAGCGGCCGCACCCTATGGCCTCTATTACGCGCCCGACCCATCCAGCCAGATCGCCTGCACGATCGGCGGCAACGTGGCCGAAAACTCGGGTGGGGTGCACTGCCTCAAATACGGCCTGACGGTGCATAACGTGCTCAAAGTGCGTGGTTTCACGGTCGAAGGTGACCCGATTGAATTTGGAAGCGATGCGCTGGATACCTCGGGCTATGACCTGCTGGCCGTGCTGGTGGGCAGCGAAGGCATGCTGGCCGTGACCACCGAAGTCACCGTCAAGCTGGTGCCCAAACCGCAACTGGCGCGCTGCATCATGGCCAGCTTTGACGATGTGCGCAAAGCGGGCGACGCGGTGGCTGCCGTCATCGCTGCGGGCATCATTCCGGCCGGGCTGGAGATGATGGACGGGCCCATGACCATCGCCGTCGAAGACTTTGTGCATGCAGGCTACGACCTGAGCGCGGCGGCCATTTTGTTGTGCGAGAGCGACGGCACGCCCGAAGAAGTGGAAGAAGAAATCGGCCGCATGAGCGAGGTCCTGCGGGGCTGCGGCGCGACAGCCATCACGGTGAGCCGCGACGAAGCCCAGCGCCTCAAATTCTGGAGCGGCCGCAAGAACGCCTTCCCGGCGTCGGGCCGCATCAGCCCCGATTACATGTGCATGGACTCGACCATCCCGCGCAAACGATTGGCCGACATCCTGCAAGCCATCTCCGAGATGGAAACCAAATACGCGCTGCGCTGCCTGAACGTGTTCCACGCGGGCGACGGCAACCTGCACCCGCTGATCTTGTTTGATGCGAACGACTCCGACCAGCTGCGCCGCTGCGAGCTGTTTGGTGCCGACATCCTGGAAACCAGCGTGGCCATGGGCGGCACCGTCACGGGTGAGCACGGCGTGGGCATCGAAAAAGTGAACAGCATGTGTGTGCAGTTTTCTGCTGAAGAGAACGAGCAGATGTTCGCTGTCAAACGCGCCTTTGACCCGCAAGGCCTGCTCAACCCCGGCAAGGTCATCCCAACGCTGAACCGCTGCGCCGAATACGGCCGCATGCTGGTGCGGGCGGGGGCGATCAAGCACCCGGATTTGCCACGATTTTGAACTGTTGGTTTTTTGTAGGTCGGCGGCTTTAGCCCCGACGTGCGACCTTGGCAAATCTGGCATCGGCAACGCCACCGAAGGCGTCGTCGGAGCTGAAGCTCCGACCTACGTGAAACCGTGGCTTAGTAGTCTTCTGTAGGTCGGCGGCTTCAGCCCCGACATGATGAACCACTCGCACTTGTCGGGGCTGAAGCCGCCGACATACAAACGCTTCACTCTCTGACGCCGGACAACACGCTGGGGGCGGTGCCCCAATCAGCAGGGTAAATGCCGTTCTTCACATACCGGTGAAAAGTGCTGTGCGGCCAATCGCACACCTGCTGCACAAGCCCATGTTTGACCGGGTTGAAATGGATGTAATGCGTGTGCTGCTCCACATCCCGCTCGTCACGCAAGGTGTGTTCCCAAAAGCGGGATTGCCATAAAGCCTGAACGCCATTGCGCCCGCGCAAGCGATGCACAACGCCTTGCTTGATCAGCATCCAGCGGGTCGAAAAATCAGCGTCATCGGCAGGCAAGCGCCAGATGCAATGCAGGTGATCAGGCATCACCACCATCGCCAGGGTCTCAAAGGGCCGGTGCTCGCGCACTTTCCTCATCACATCACCCAAGGCGGTCACCGCACACGCCTCTCGCAGCCACGGTGCACGCTGATGGGTCACGACGGTAAAAAAGTAAGTGCCACCTGGAATGTTGGATCGACGGTATTGCATGATGTTTTCCCCCTGCTGTTTAAGGACTGAGTCATTGTTTTTATGAGTCATCAAGCATTCATTTTGACAAAGCATTTGTAGGTCGGTGGCTTCAGCCCCGACAAGTGCATGCGGTCCACCATGTCGGGGCTGAAGCCACCGACCTACAAAAATTCATCAACCCCAACTGGTTGCGCGCGCAACCAAGTTGCCTTAATATATCCCGTATACAACCCGCTCATTTCATGAACATGCCCCTCGACCGCACGCTGACCTACCGCTTGCACCAACTGCACAAGCTGACCGACATGGACAGCCAGTCGGTCTATCCGGAGCGCACAGGCCTGTCGATGAGCGACGGGCGATGCCTGACCACGATTGGGACTTTTGAGCCTTTGTCGGTCAAGGAGCTGGCCGACAAAAGCAACCTGAACAAAGGCCAAGCCAGCCGCGCCGCGCAAGCGCTGGTCGATCAGGGCCTGGTGCTCAAAGCCGACCACCCCGGTGATGGGCGGGGCGTGGTCTTGACGCTGACGCCCACCGGGCGCGAGGTGTTTGAGCGGTCCATGGCCATGGTGCACCAACGCAACCAGGACATTTTTGGCTGCCTGACCGACAAAGAACAAGCCACATTGAGCGGCCTGTTTGACCGGCTGATTGCACACGCCCGGCCGGGTGCTGCTGCGGCCATGCCCTCTCACTGAACCCTGCCAAACGACAACACCCCATGCACACCCCCAGCACCGAAGCCCGCCCTTCGATCTATTACGACTACGAAGTCTTCCAACCCTGGCTGGCCTCGGCGCACCCGAAGCAAGACCGCAAAAAAGTTGTGATCGTCGGCTCCGGCCCAGCCGGCATGGTCACGGCGCTCGAGCTCGCGCGCCACGGCGTGCCCAGCGTGGTGCTGTCGTCCGAACTTCAGCTCTCGCAAGGCAGCCGGGCGATCTGCTTCACCCGCCGGTCGATGGAAATTTTGCAGCAGGTCGGCGTGGCCGATCGCGTGACCGCCAGCGGTCTGCCCTGGCGTTTTGGCAACTCGTTTTACAGAGGCCAGCGCGTGTTTCGCATGGAAGCGCCGCACGACAACGATGACCGGTTTTTTCCGATCATCAACGTGCAGCAGCAGTTCATGGAGGAGTACTTGCACGACGCTTGCAAAGCCAACCCGCTGATCGACTTCCGCTGGGGCAACAAAGTCAAGCAAGTCGACCAAAAAGACGGCTACGCCCTGCTTGAAGTCGACACGCCTGAAGGCCCTTATGCGCTGGAAAGCGACTGGGTGGTCGCCGCTGATGGTGGCCGTTCGGGCATCCGAAGCGCCATGAACCTGCAGATGGAAGGCGCGTCTTATGAAGGCTTCTTCGTGATCGCCGACATCCAAATTGACCTGCCTTTGCCCACCGAGCGTTTGGCTTTTTTTGACCCCGACTGGAACCCCGGCAACACCATCTTGATGCACCGCGAGCCGCACGGCATCTGGCGCGTGGACTACCAGCTGCCCCCGGGCGAGACACCCGAAGAAGCACTGCGCCCTGAGTCACTCAAGTCCCGCATCGATGCCCAACTGGCCATGATCGGTCACGCTGGGGCCAAGTGGGAAATGGACTGGTCTTCGGTCTATTCAGCCCGCACGCTCACACTGCCCGACTTTAAGCACGGCAGCGTGATCTTCACGGGCGACGCAGCGCACCTGCTGCCCATCTTTGGCGTGCGCGGAGCCAACACCGCTTTTCAAGACGCGCAGTCGCTGGGCTGGCACCTGGCCTTTGTGGTCAAAGGTCTGGCGGGTCCGGCTTTGCTGACCAACCACAGCAACGAGCGCGTGGGCGCGGCACGCGAAATCATCACCGAGGCGGGCAAAAGCACCCGCTTCATGGCGCCGCCCAGCCCCGGCTTCAGGTTGCTGCGCGATGCAGTGCTGTCGCTCTCGCTCACGCAAGCGTTTGTGCGGCCGCTGTACCACTGGCGCACCTCCAGACCCCACGAATACACCCACTCCATGCTCAACAGCACTGGCGACGACAACGCACTGTTCAAGAGCGGCCCGGCCCACGGCGCGCCCCCGCAAAACGTGCGCCTGGGCGAAAGCGGTGGCGAAGAGGACTTCTTGCTCGACCACTTGGGTGGCGGCTTTGACCTGCTGTACTTCACCGATACCGACTTGCCGGAGGCACTGCAACAAGTGATCCACGCTGCGCGTTTGACTGGCTTGCCATTGAACGTGACCGCCATCGGTGCGACCCAGCCTGTAGCGGGTGCCGACCAGTACTTGCCCGACGCCAACGGCCACCTGCGCGAGCGTTATGGCATCCCCGTGAATGAGGGCGCCATGGGTGGTGCCTATTTGCTGCGCCCCGACCAACACATTTGTGCGCGATGGATCACACTGGACGCCTCGCGCTTGCAAGCCGCGCTGACCAACGCGTTGCCGCAGTTTTGATCAGGCCCGATGATGTTGGCGAGGAATCCACCCAGAAGGTGCGGCGCCCTCGCCGCGATCTGCCCTTGCAGACCACCACCCATCGCCCCGAGGGCGGTGCTCCCACATTGGCACAAAGGACAGACCGTGATCCCCAAAACATGCCTTGAACGTCCAACCTCACAGGACCAGATCCTTGAAGAACAACCATGACCAACACACAACTCACCATCGACGGCCTCGAAACCGTTTACGACGCCTTGGCCACGGCCATTGACCAAGCGGGCGCAGACAAGGCCACTTTGTTCCTCGTCAAACTCGCCTTGCTCAACGCCAACGCCCTGGCCGACGAAAGTCTGTTCCAGCAGCAGATCACCGCTGCCCTGCAAGACCTCTGATCCATCAACCCATTCACAAGGAGACCCACCATGCTCGTTCAATCCGTTCACCACGTTGCTTACCGCTGCAAAGACGCCAAAGAAACCGTCGAGTGGTACCAAAAACACCTCGACATGAAATTTGTGCTGGCCATTGCCGAAAACGAAGTGCCCTCCACCAAAGCGCCTGACCCGTACATGCACGTCTTTCTGGATGCAGGCCACGGCAATGTGCTGGCCTTTTTTGAGCTGCCCAGCCAGCCGCCCATGGACCGTGACCACAACACCCCCGCCTGGGT
>CAITSG010000073.1 GCA_903894995.1 uncultured Burkholderiales bacterium | reverse complement strand
TGGCGCAAAAAGGTCCTCAACCCCGAAAGCAATGTGCAGTTTGGTGAAGGCGGCGCAGGCACCTTTTCTGACGGCAAGCTTTACAGCCAAATCAAGGACCCGCGCCATTTGGGCCGCAAGGTGATGGACGAATTCGTCAAGGCTGGTGCGCCTGCCGACATCTTGTACGCAGCGCACCCGCACATCGGCACCTTCAAACTGGTCAAGGTGGTCGAGCAGATCCGCGAGCAGATCATCGCTCTGGGCGGTGAAATCCGTTTTGAACAACGCGTCAGCGACGTGCTGCTCTCGCCCGCAGAGGGTGGGCATCAACTCACCGGCTTGCAGGTGCTGGACGCCCAAACAGGCCAAAGCTACACCTTGCCCACGCGCCACGCGGTGCTGGCCTTGGGCCACAGTGCGCGCGACACCTTTGTCATGCTGCACCGCCGTGGCGTGGCCCTGCAGGCCAAGGCGTTTTCGATTGGTGTGCGCATCGAGCACCCCCAAAGCGTGATTGACCAAGCGCGCTGGGGACGCCACGCGGGTCACCCGCTGCTGGGCGCGGCCGACTACAAACTGGTGCACCACGCCCAAAACGGCCGCACCGTGTACAGCTTTTGCATGTGCCCCGGCGGCACCGTGGTGGCGGCCACGAGCGAACCGGGTCGCGTGGTCACCAACGGCATGAGCCAGTACTCGCGCAACGAACGCAATGCCAACGCGGGCATGGTGGTGGGCATCGATCCGCCCGACTACCCCCTGGACACCGCCGCCTGGCAAGCCGCCTTTGGCGATGTGGATGGCCTGCAACTGGCACTGGATGCGCTTGCATTGGCTGCACAACCCCGACCGCAAACGCACCCACTGGCAGGCATTGCTTTGCAACGCCAACTGGAAACCCGCGCCTTTGAAGTGGGCGGTGGCAACTACGAAGCGCCTGGTCAACTGGTGGGTGACTTTTTGGCGCAGCGCCCCTCTACCACTTGGGGCAGCGTGCAAGCCTCTTACAAACCCGGTGTCAAGCTGGTTGATTTGGCCGATGTATTGCCCGACTACGCCGTGACCGCCATGCGTGAAGCGCTGCCAGCGTTTGGCCGAAAAATCAAAGGCTATGACATGGCCGACGCCGTGATGACCGGTGTGGAAACCCGCACTTCATCGCCTTTGCGAATACCACGGGGAGACGATTTTCAAAGTCTGAACACCCGGGGCATTTACCCCGCAGGCGAGGGTGCCAGTTACGCCGGCGGCATCTTGTCGGCAGGCGTTGATGGCATCAAAGTGGCCGAGGCCTTGGCTACCCACATCCTGGCTGGGGCCTGAACGGGCACTGTGGGGTGTTCATGGGCACAGGCCACTGAACCCCAAAGCCCGAATTGGCGGCTCAAACCGGCACCATCAAATTGCGAATCGCATAACGCGTCAGGTCTGCCACTTTGTGCAAACCCACCTTGCGCATGATGTTGCGGCGATGCACTTCCACCGTGCTGGGGGCGATCAGCAAATTGCGGGCAATTTCCTTGGACGAGTAGCCGTCCGCAATCAAACGCAAGACCTGCTCTTCGCGTCCCCCCAATTGTTTGCGCGCCGTGCCATCACCCGCTTTGGATTTGCGCACACACGCCACCATCTCGGTGGCAGCCGACTGGCACAAATACACCCGACCGGCAGCAGCAGCACGAATGGCCGACATCAACTCGTCCATGCTGCTGGTGGTTGAAACATACCCCTTGGCACCCGCATCGAGGATTTCCAGAATGGAGTTGCGGTCCGAATCGCCCGAAAACGCCACCATGTTTTTAACGGGCAAATGCAAAGACAAGCGATGCATCAGGTTCAAATCCTGGTGGCCATTGGCATGCATGCCAATCAAAATCACATCCGGCTCAACCTGGCTGCACAACTCCTGCGTTCGCTCGTCGGTGTCCGCCATGCCGACCAAATTCATGTCGTGGTGCGTTCTGAGCACTGCCGCGATGCCCTCAGAGACGACTTTGTGCCTTGACGACAATAGAACGCGAATGGTCATGGTGAAATCCTTCGAGCGATGAACAAAAATCATGCCAACACCGCCTCGCTGGAGACTGGAAAGCACCGCAAGGCTGCGCCGTGCGAGTACCCACTTTATGCGCTCTACTGGTTTTTTTTGTTCGATGAAACACACTCACATCAAACCTTTTTCCTGCATGAGCCGCTGCAAAGACATGCGCCCCGGACAATTGAGTTTTTGATAAATGTGGTGCAAATGCAGCTTGGCTGTGCCTTCGCTGATGAACAACTTGCTGGCAATTTTTTTATTGGGCCAGCCTTCGGTCACCATGCGGGCCACCGTCAATTCGCGAGGTGTCAAGGTGATCGGTGCTTGAAGCTTGGCTTTTTGTTGCTCCATCAACAATGACACGGCTTTCATGGTCAATTCACGGTCTAACCACCTTTGACCTTGGTACACCGCCTTGATGCACAGCGTCAAAATCTCCTTGGATTTGTCTTTGCACACCAGTCCGGGCACCCCCATGTCGATGACCCGCATGACTTCTCCAATGCTCGCGCCCGTGAACACCACCAGACGCGTGGACGATTGAAGCACATTCAACTCTTCAATCAAAGCAATGCCGCTTATTTTGGACAAGGACAAATCCATGACCAAAATGGCGGGTTTGAATTGCTGTACCGCCTGCAGCGCATCGTCACCATTGCTGACACAGGCTTTGACAGAAAAATCAGCCGAGGCATTGAACGCATCGGACAAACCATCGAGCATGACCGGGTGTGGGTCGGCCAAAACCAAATCAATGCACATGTGTGTCCTTTGAGGAGCAAAACAAAGCGATCACATCTCCTCCAAAACGGTTCAGACATGTGCTGTTCTCTGGCTATACACCTTATCGCCCAACGGTATTCAATTGAATTCCCTGAAACGGTGAGTCCCTACTTTCAAACCAGTAATGCGCCCGAATGACCCGGAATCAACTGACCCCAAAAGATGTGGCCAGGCCCGTGCCCCATCGCTGCCTGTGTGTGCAAGCCCACCCACAAGCCTGGCCTGGGCGCTTAAATTGTGTTGCTCTGAATTTCAATTGGGCTTGGACACCATGAAAAACCTGACTGCGCATCACCCCTCGCCCCTGCCTGCACCCAAGCCAATGCCCAGGCCCCTGACCCCCTTGGAGTCACTGGCTCTGTCGCGAGCGCTCATGGCCCAGGGCTTGCGCGAGCCTGTCAGCTTGATGCTGTTGAAACGTTTGTGGAACCTGTCCAAGGCCTGATGCAGCCCCCCGTTTTGGCGTCGTTTTGCGAAGACAATAGACCATGCACGACGATGAAACGCCCCCTGACAAGCTGCCCGCACCGGCTCCCCAGAGCACGCAAGCGCGCAACCCCCTGCACGGTTTGACCTTGGAAACCCTTTTGAACCGACTGGCCGACCATTACGGCTGGGATGACTTGGGCAGGCGCATCCCGATTCGCTGCTTCACGCACGAGCCCAGCGTCGGTTCGAGCTTGAAATTTCTGCGCAAAACCCCTTGGGCACGCGAAAAAGTCGAGGGTCTTTACCTGTTCATGTTGCGCGACCAAAAGCGCCAGGATCGACAGCACCCCTTGTAAGCCGTGATCCGCAGACCTCAAGCGCTCAAACTGGAGGCCAGCAGCGTGCCCCTGCATTTTTTGGCACCACACCAACAGGGGTAGGCCGCTTTGAGTTCATCGGTCAAGGGTTCATCGCTGACCAATCCGTAATCAAAACTCAGCTCTTCACCCGGAAAAATCGGCCTTCGCGCCTTGATGAAAATACGCCCCTTGACCTCATCGGGCTCGCAATTGGGCTGGCAGGAATGGTTGATCCAACGCGACTCGTTGCCGCCATGCAAGCCGTCAATCACCCGCCGATCATCGATGTGGAAATAAAAGGTGTGGTGCGGGTCATTCGGGTCGTGCGGGTGACGCCGCAAGGCCTCTTGCAGATCAATGATTTCACCCACGTACTCCACGATGGTCTCCCCCGGTGCAAATGTGGCCAAGGCAAAAACACCTTGACCATGCACAGCCGAGCGCCGCGTCTCGATGCGCGACTGGCGCACACCACGCGCGGCCACCGTGCCTCTCATGTGACCCCCATGAAGTCCAGCATCAAGCGGGCCATGCGCGGCCCATCGTGCGCCCCGGGCAAGCTGGCCAGGGTCTCTTGGTAGAGGGCCTCACCGTGCGCCTGGCGTCGCTTGCCCAGCAAAAAAGCACTGTACTCAGGCTCGAATTCAGGGTGGGCTTGTAGGCACAACACCTGCTGCCCGATGGCATAAGCGGCTATGGGGCAATGGGCGTTGCTGGCCAGCAAGCGCGCGCCCGGTGGCAAGGCCAGCACCTGGTCCTGGTGGCTGGCCAGCAAACTCACCTGCTCGGGCTGGTCACTGAAAAGTTGGGGCTCGTGCCATGCGTAGGTGGTGCGGCCCACGCCCCAGCCTTGCGCTGCTCGTCCCACCGGAGCCCCCAGGCAATGCGCCACCAGCTGGTGC
>CAITSG010000072.1 GCA_903894995.1 uncultured Burkholderiales bacterium | reverse complement strand
TAGCATTTGTCCCAATGTTGACGACTGAACAAAATTTGTGCTTCGTCAAGCACCGCTTTGGCGCCGATTTCGGCAGCTTTGAAGGCAGAAGGGGTCCACAGATCATCCGCAAAGTATTTCATGGACCAGCCGACGCTGCCGACCCGATAAGACTCCAATGTGCTGGCGCTTTCGTGTTGGCCCAAAATCATTTCGGTCGAACGTCCACCAATGTCGACCACCAAACGCCGTTCGTTCGATTGCGGAAGCAGGTGCGAGACGCCTAAATAAATCAACCGTGCTTCTTCTCGTCCGGCGATGACCTCAATCGGGAACCCCAACAAGCTCTTGGCTTTGGTCAAAAACAAATCGCGATTGCGTGCTTCGCGAAGGGTTTGCGTGGCCACGGCACGCACCTGGCTGGGATTGAAGCCTGCGATGCGTTCAGCAAAACGCGCCAAACATTCCCAACCTCGTTCCATGGCGTCTTCGGTCAGGTTGCGTTCCGCATCAAGTCCGTTGCCTTGGCGAACGGTTTCTTTGATGTATTCCACACGACGCAATTGACCGGCGTCCATTTGGCCAATTTCTAGGCGAAAACTGTTGGAGCCCAGATCGATGGCGGCGTAAAGAGACTTGGTTTGCATGCGGTTTGACCAGCGTTAACAGGCGAAATGCAGATTATGTGACGGAAGTATGAAAAATAAATGACGACTTATGCGGGCAGATCACCGTATCAGGCCATCGCCGTCTGCGGGCTTTCTTGCTTCAAGGCAGAAAGCTTGACGTGAATCACAAGCCAGATTGAGCGTGTTGCCACAGGGCACACCCTGACAGCAGTGCGCTGTCAAAAAGTCCATCAAGCTTTGCATGGCGTGCAAATCGGCGCGGTAGCGCAAAAATCTGCCCTCGCGCTGCACGCTGACCAAAGCCGCGTGTTGCAATTCTTTGAGGTGAAAGGACAGCGTATTGGCGGGAATCTCGAGCGCTGCTGACAGCTGCCCGGGTTGAATACCCTGAGGTCCCGTGCCCAAAATGGCGCGAAACACCTTCAGGCGAGAGCTTTGCGCCAAAGCCGCCATGGCTTTGACGGCGACGTCTTCGTCCATGACGCTGAAAAGGGAAACCGGGCTCATGGTGTGGCTTCTTTAGCAGGGGCGTGCGTCAACATGCCCATGGGTAAACGCAGCGTGGCCACCCAGCACAAGAGCAGCATCAATGCCGAGCCTAACAATGCATAAAGCAAGCCACCCCATTGGTAGAGCAAGCCCGAAAACAGCGTACCCATGAAGCGGCCCAGCGCGTTGGCAGCGTAATAAAAGCCCACGTCTTCCGCCGCTTTTTCGGAGCCCGCATAAGCCAGCACCAAGTAACTGTGAACCGACGAGTTGATGGCAAAAGCAAAGCCGAACAAACTCAGACCACCCACCACCCACCATTGCAGCTGCGGCGCTTGAAAATACATGGCAGCAGCAATACCCAGCGGTATAAAAGTGAGCACCGCCGACCACCAACGGGCCGCAGGCACTTCGCGGCTCAGGCCATCGGCGCTGCGGCGCACGATCTGTGGTGCCAAGGCCTGCACCAGCCCGTAGCCAATGGTCCAGGCCGCCAAAAAGCCGCCCACCATGGTGAAGGTCCAGCCCACCGAGTAC
>CAITSG010000071.1 GCA_903894995.1 uncultured Burkholderiales bacterium | reverse complement strand
GTGTTACGCCATGACCGCCAGAACCATCAACGTACGCCTGCCTGAGGCGCTTTACAGCCAGATCGAAGAGCTGGCCAAGGTGACCGCCCGGACCAAGAGCTTTCTGGCCATCGATGCGCTGACCCACTATGTGCAAAGTGAATCCTGGCAGATTCGTGACATTCACGAAGGCGTTAAGGAGGCCGATGCAGGCGAATTCGCAACCGACAAGCAGGTCAAAGCGGTGTTTGCAAAATACGGCGCTTGATCGATGTTGATCAAGTGGACCAGGGCGGCGCTCGCGTCTGTTGATGAAATCGCTGGCTTCATCGCCAAAGACAACCAGGCCCGCGCCACCAGCTTTGTACTGGAGTTGCAGGCCGCTGTGGCCAAACTTCAGGCCCATCCTGGCATGGGTCGAGCTGGCCGCGTCCCTGGCACGCGTGAGCTGGTCCTGCACAAGAACTACATCGCCATTTACCGCGTGCGTGGCGACAATGTTGAAATTTTGAGACTGCATCACGCAGCCCGAAACTTATGACCAACCGGGTCAGCCCTTGAAGCTGACCTTTGACCGCAAACCAACCCGTCCCTGGCTAAAACCTCGGCGGGTTTTTTTCATTTCTGGAGCACCTGTGACATTACTTTTTAAATCCGCCATCTGCGACCTGGGGGTCTCATCGATGCGCGGCGGGAAAGTGTCAATCGAGCTGAGTCCAAGCCATTCATTGGGCACGCACTGGTCAAACTGAAATCGCCCCCCCTGATCAAATCGTGGTCGGAGGGGAAAAAGTGCCTCGCGGGGGAGATTTTTACAGGGGGAGGGCCGGAAAATTCCCTTGCGTGGTGGTTGTCGTCAAGCACGGAGCGGAAATTGGTGCGGAAATGCTTTTAAATTCATACCTTCAAATCCCCCCAGCCCACCACTAACCTGTTTGAAAGCCACTAACGGCATACCGTTAGCGGCTTTTTTCATATGACTCCATGAACAGCAAACCCTCATGAATTCTTGATGTGTCTCCAGTGCTCAGCCAAACGTGTAAGGGCCCGTCAAAATAAGAACCTCATTCATTTCAACTGGAACAAGAAAAAGTTATCGGCGGTGGAACTGTTGCGCTGATTGCCATGTGTTAGTTCTGGTGATTTAATTCTTGCGCTGATGGTTCACTTTGCTGAAAGCCGATTCCAGAAAGCCATGCACTGTAAGGAGACGCACACATGTTTCATTTTTCTCCACGCCGTGTTTTTTTGATGGCGGCTGCCATGTTGCTTGCGCCTACTTTCGTGGCCGCGCAAGCCGTTGAGGCTTGGCCCGACAAACCCGTCAAACTGATCGTGCCTTTTCCACCGGGTGGACCCACTGACACGGTTGCTCGCATCATCTCGACAGGACTGCAGGCGCTGTGGAAGCAAGCTGTTGTTGTTGACTACAAACCCGGCGCTGGCACGACGTTGGGCACGAATTTGGTGGCCAAGTCAACCGCCGACGGCTACACCTTGGGGATGGCGATCACGGCTTTGACAATCAATCCAAGCCTGCAAACCAATCTCCCTTATGACACCAAAAAAGATCTGGTGGGCGTGTCTCAAGTGGCGCAGGCGCATTTCGGACTTTTTGCACACCCGTCGCAGCCCTTCAACAACATGCAGGAGCTCATTGCTTACGCTAAGAAAAATCCAAATGCGCTGAGCTACGCGACTCCCGGCACCGGTACCGGTACGCATTTGGCGGGCGAGATGTTGGCCAGTATGGCTGGCATTCGCCTTCTGCACATTCCCTACAAGGGCAGCGCGCCAGCGCAACAGGACATGATCGGTGGTCGCGTGCCTTTGTTGTTTGACGTGCTGTTTTCCTCTATGCCGTTCGTCAAAGACAATCGCATGAAGGTGATTGCCTTGTCCAGCCCCAAACGCGCAGCGTCAAGTCCTGAGATCCCTTTGATTGCCGAGACCGTCCCAGGTTTCAGTGCCGTCAGTGCTATCGGCATCATTGGGCCATCCGGAATGCCACCCGCGTTGTTGCAAAAAATCAGCGCCGACATTGGCCAAGTGGTGCGCAGTGCAGAGGTGGTCTCCCGTATGCAGCAGCTTGGCATGGAGCCCGTGGGATCCACTTCCGATCAGTACACGGCGCAGATCCGTCAGGACATCGACAAGTGGGCTGCAATTGTCAAATCTGCCGGCATCAAGCTGGACTGATGGGGTAAATCATGAGCATGCTTCACCTTAAACCTCTTCAGCCATTCGCTGCCGAAGCCACAGGAATTGACCTGCGTGATCCGCTCACGCCTGCTCAGATCAAAGCAGTCGAGGAGGCGATGGACCAGCATGCTGTGCTGGTGTTTCGTGATCAGAATTTGAGCCAGACTCAGCAAATCGAATTTGCCAAATCTTTGGGACCGCTGGACATGGGCCTGCGCAAACTCAAGGGTGGGCCGCACCGTCTAGAGTACGCTGAGCTGGCCGACATCTCTAACGTGAAGGTTGATGGTGAGGTGGCAGATCGGGCGCACGCCAAAATAGTTGGCAACGTCGCAAATCAGCTGTGGCACAGCGACAGTTCTTTCCAAAAGCCGCGTGCAAAGTATTCGATGTTGTCTGCCGTCACTGTGCCGGACTTTGGCGGCGAAACCGAGTTCGCGGATCTGCGAATGGCTTGGGATGGCCTTCCGGATTGGCGTCAACGCCAAGTTGAGGGGCTTCAGGCAGTGCACTATGCGCTGCACTCGCGGTTTTTACTTGGCGAC
>CAITSG010000070.1 GCA_903894995.1 uncultured Burkholderiales bacterium | reverse complement strand
GAAGAGTTCGACCTGTTCGTGAAAGAGGTCGCCCGCGAGATGACCGTCAAGGCGGGCCAGAAGTGCACGGCGATTCGCCGCGCCATCGTGCCGCGCCAGCACCTCGACGCCGTGGTTGAAAAGCTCAAAGCGCGTCTGGCCAAGGTGGTGGTGGGCGACCCGTCGGTTGAGGGCGTGAAGATGGGCGCTTTGGCCTCGCATTCGCAACAAGCCGACGTGGCCGAGCGCGTGGCCTTGCTGCGCCAAAGCGCCGAACTGGTGTTTGGCGGCGGTGCCGATTTCAATCCAGTGGGGCAGGGTGTCGAAGGCGGTGCCTTCTTCCAGCCCACGCTGCTGTTGTGCCAGAAACCTTTGCAAACCGACAGCGTGCACGATGTGGAAGCCTTTGGCCCCGTGAGCACACTCATGCCTTACGACGGCATTGAAGAGGCCCTGCAACTGGCCGCACGCGGTCAGGGCAGCTTGGTCGGCACGCTGGTCACCAAAGACCCGCAAATCGCCGCCCGCGTGATACCGGTGGCGGCTGCGCTGCATGGCCGTCTGCACATCCTCGACCGCGAATCAGCGGTTGAATCCACGGGCCATGGCTCGCCTCTGCCCCAGCTCAAGCATGGCGGCCCCGGCCGCGCTGGTGGCGGCGAAGAGTTGGGTGGCATCCGCGCGGTCAAGCACCTGATGCAACGCACCGCCCTGCAAGGCTCGCCCACCATGATCGCCGCCGTCACGGGCGAGTACATGCGCGGTGCCAAGTTGATCGAAACCGAGGTTCACCCCTTCCGACGTTACTTTGAAGAATTGCAAATTGGCGAGAGCCTGCTCACCCACCGCCGCACCGTGGGCGAAGCCGACATCGTGGCCTTTGGCGGCCTGTCGGGCGATTATTTCTACATGCACTTCGACGAGATCGCGGCCAAGGAGTCGCCGTTTGGCAAGCGCATTGCGCACGGTTACTTCGTGTTGTCGGCAGCGGCTGGCTTGTTTGTCTCGCCCGCGCCCGGCCCGGTGCTGGCCAACTACGGCTTGGACACACTGCGCTTCGTCAAACCCGTGGGCATTGGCGACACCATCCAGGCCCGCCTGACCGCCAAGCGCAAGATCGACCGCAACAAAAAAGATGCCAACGGCGTGGGCCAAGGCGTGGTGGCTTGGGACGTGGAAGTCACCAACCAGCTCGGCGAAGTGGTGGCCAGCTACGACATCTTGACGTTGGTGGCCAAGAAGGGCTGAAACTGGGTCATGCAGGCCGCGCTTTCAGGCGTCTAATTGATGAGGCCCGAAGAAGTCTGCATGAACGCTTTTTTTTGTTGCAGGAGCGACGCCCCGTCGCGAAAAGCCTCGCAGACCACTCAGAATCGCCCAGTCGGCGGGGCTCCCACAAAATGCAGGGCAATGTCCCCTGTAGGAGCGACGCCCCGTCGCGAAAAGCCTCGCAGACCACGCCCCATCGCCCCGAGGCCGAGGCTCCCACAAATTGCAGGGCAATGTCCCCGCAGGTGCGACGCCCTCGTCGCCGGTCCGCGCCCCCAGGACATTTCACTGTTGGGGCCAAGCGCAAGCGGCGTGAGTTGGCGCATCCGGGATAATCCCGCCCATGAGATCCCCCATTGCCGTTGTTGATGTTGACCGTTGTGAAACCTGGACCCGCTACAAAAACGGTTTGTGCGATACCTGTGCTGCCAACTGCTGCACCATGCCCGTCGAGGTCAAGCTGGCCGATCTGGTGCGCTTGGAGTTGGTCGATCCGTTTGAGGCCGAACACGAAGACCCCAAACAAATTGCCAAGCGCTTGAGCAAAGCCGGGTTGATCGAGCACTTCAATTTCAAGAACAGCATCTTCAGCCTGGCGCGTCGCGCCAGTGGCGACTGCCAGTTTCTGGATGCCAAGACCCGCCGCTGCACCGTGTACGCCAAGCGGCCCAACACCTGCCGCCTGCACCCTCAGGTGGGGCCACGCCCCAACCACTGCCCTTACGGCAACAAAGCCCAGTCGCGCTGAGATGGCCGCTGCGGTGTTTGCACCCGTGTCGCAAGCATGGGGTGCTGAGCCCACACGGCCTTGGCTTTTGAATGCCAATTTTTATTGTTGATAATCCATCGATGACAAAATCCATGGATCGATACGCCGAGTTCACAGCCCCCGATCAGCACCGATTCCGGGCGTTTGTGGCGCATCCTTCTGGTCCCCCGCGAGGCGCCTTGGTCCTCTTGCATGAGATGGATGCCAGATCGGGTAATCGGACTGCTTCAGGCGCACAGCCCAACACCATGCCCGGGCAGAGCCAACGCATCAGGGTCTTGGCCGCCGAGCATGCGGCCAGAGGCTACTTGGTGGTGGCGCCATCCCTGTTTGGCCGAGGCCGGGCAGGACAGGACCATGGGTACAAATACCAGATGGGTTTTTCGGGTGAGCAATTGATCCAACCCTTGCAACCCGTAGACACCAGCCGTGCGCTGCTGGACGTCCAAACCGTGGTGGCTTGGACACAGGGGCAGGTGGGTCAAGGCAGAGTCGGCATCATGGGGTTTTGTTGGGGCGGCTTGCTCGCCTGGCATGCCGCGTGCACCATGCCACAAGTTTTGGCGGCGTCAGTCTTTTATGGCGGGGGCATGACCGAGCCGCTGGTGCGCAGTTGTCGGCCGATGTGCCCGGTGTTGGTCCACCTGCCCTCCAAAGGCTTGTTCATGACGCCACAGTCCATGGATGAGTTTGTGGCTGTGCAACGCGATCAGCACGAGGCGCAGCTCTTGGCGCACCCGGGTCCCAATAGCCCGATGGTCCAAATCCAGCGTTACGATGCGGGCTATGGTTTTGACCACGCCGGCAGTCGGCAGCACGATCCGGTGGCATCACAAACGGCCAGATTAAAAACCAGCGTATTTTTTGACAAATACCTGAACTTCTAGAAGTTTCAAAAAGTTCGCCTCAAGGGACTTTGGTGGCCAACAAATGGCTCGGCAGTACCAGCAGATCCTGCAGCTTCAAGGGCTTTGAAAAAAAGTAGCCCTGCGCCTGCAGGCAACCAAGCTGGATCAGTGCATCCAGCTGAAATTGGTTTTCTACGCCTTCTGCGGTCGCATCCAGACCCAGTGAATGGGCCAAAGCCAAAATGCCCGAAATGATTTTGACGTTTTCTTCGCGCTCAATACCCGCAACAAAAGACATGTCAATTTTCAATTTCTGAAGCGGCATGCTGGAGAGGCGCGACAAAGAGGAATAGGATTTGCCGAAATCATCGATGGCGATGCGAACACCCAAACCCATGATGGCCTGAAGTTGAATGGCCAACTCTTGCGCACTCAGGGCGAAATCTGTTTCTGTGATTTCCAGCACAAAGCCTTCCAAACCGTTGTCAAGTTCGGCTGCCAAATGCGAAAGAATGTTCAAAAGACGCTTGCCCGCCAACAACTGGGGGGATGAATTCAAGGCAATCTCTGCATTGGGAAATTGGGCGCGGATCGTGTGGCTGTCTTTGACCACTTGGGCAAACAAGCGCTCAGTCAGCGGGTCTATGTCACCGGATTGTTCGGCCAGTGGAATGAATTCGGCCGGGCTGACCATGCCAAGCTCTTCGTCGTGCCATCTGGCGAGGGCTTCAAAGCCAATGATTTTGCCCGTCAGAAGGTTCACTTCGGCTTGGTAATGCGGAAAGATTCGATCATCGCGAATGGCCGCGGCCAGCTTGCTTTCGACTTTGGATTTTCGGGTGGTGGCCGTCATCATTTGGGCGTTGAGCCATTTGATCTGATTGCGGCCGGATTCCTTGGCGTTCAGCAGCGCCGTGTCAGCGTAAATGAGCAGTTCGTTGACCGATTGGGAATGGTCAGGAAACAGTGCCGCCCCCGCACTGAACGTGGCCGTGATCTGCACCGTTCCGCCGTGTTGTATGCTGAAAACAGCGGGTTTGAAGATCAGTTTTAATTTGGCTTGAAAGTCAGCGACCGCTTCATGGATGTCCAGCACCGCAATGAATTCATCGCCCGAGCGCCGACATAAAAAATGGTCCGCAGGGAGCATCCGTTGGAGGTGTTGTGCGATCAGGCCAATGACTTCGTCGCCTTGATCGTGTCCATAGGTGTCGTTGATTTTTTTGAAATTGTCCAAGTCAATGAACACGATGGCGAAGTGATCACCCTCCACTTTTTGCTTGACGTGCTGCAAAAATGCCCGGTAGTTGGGCAGTCCAGTGAGCAGGTCTTCGAGGAGAAGTTCCTGGAGTTTTTTTTCTGCTTCCCGAATCGCCCGGATGTCGGAAAATACAGAAACATGACCCTGACTGATGCCGTCAGCGTCCAGCAAAGTCGAGACTGACAGCAAAACGGGCAAAAGGGCTTGTTGCTTGCTTAAAAAATAGGTTTCCCCGCGCCAAGCACCGTGTTGGCGCACGGCCTCGGCAATGAGCGGAAAACCGATGCCCTTGTCGTTGTGGATGTAAAGCAATCCGGCATGCTGGTTGATGAGTTCTTCCTTGGCGTAGCCGGTCATGTCTGTCAATGCGGCATTCACATCCACGATCAGTCCTTGCTGGTTCGTGATCAAAATGGCTTCGGCAGCGGTCTCGAAAATCCTGGAGAAAATCGCCTGTTTCTGCTTGGCAAGTTGCTGTTTGCCCAGCATGCTTTGCAAGGCGTTTGAAACCTTGGAAATTTCATCACCATTGTTGTCCATGAGGGGTATGACGCCTCGTCCCTCGACGGTGTCGGTGGCCAGTTGCACCAAGTCGTCAAGCCTTTGTGTGGTGCGGTCTGAAAAAACGCGGGTCCAGCGTCTGAGCCCCCAAAACAGCAGACCGCCGCAGACCAATGAAACCGCCAGCCCGGTCATGACAAAGAAAAATCCCGACCGATAACCTTGTTGGAGCTGAATGTAGATGGCGTGGTTTTTGTTGGCGACGTTCCAGTCAAATCTGAATGCTTCACTTTGAATGAAAATATCAGAGGTGGTTTCTGCAAAAGGTTCAAGGCTGTACCTGATGGCCAGGTCATCCGGGAAATTCAGCGTGCCCATGATCAGGCCAAGATCAATGTGCATCAAAACCAAACCGATGGTGCTGTCCGTGAAGTTGGCCACGATGGGCACGGTGGCCGCCAGAAGCTCAGTTTGACTGATGGGCACCAGTTCCAAATGGGTTCCGCTGTCCTCGATCGTTTTCTGAATATTGGCGGGCGTATCCAACTCCAAACCCTCGGCGTAGTCGCTGTGCATGAAAAATCTGCCCTGGTAATCGAGCAGGTCAAATTTGCAATAGTTGTTTTGGTTGGCTTTGGCGAGCAGTGGCAGGAGATACGCCCCCCCTCCCGCCGAGTCGGTCAGCCCGGTCCAGACCTCGGTTGAACGGGATAAATCGTTGGCTTGTCCAAAGGAGGCGCTGAATTCAGAGTTCAGCCTTGTGACGATCAAGGCTTTGTAGTGCTTGAACTGTTCTTGCTGGTAGAAAAAAATCCCGTAAACGGCCAAGAGCAGGATGATCGAAGTGACACCCAGAATATAGGTGCAAAACAGCCTGAAAACATCGTGTCTGATCTGGGCTTTGAGTGATTGCAATCGGACCATGTCAGTCTTGCGGTATCAATTGCCCATTCGGCGTCAATTTGACAAACAGGACTTGCGATTTGTCCAAGGCGTCATGACGGTCTTGCGTGAATGGCCTGCTGTAGTTCCTGACCGCGCCATTGAATGCGGGTAATTTTTCCAGGGTATCCCTGATTATTTTGGGCGATGTGGTTTGCGCGATGTCAATGGCCTTGGCCAGCAGATGGACCGTGTCGTAAGCGTGTGCGGCACCGACAGGGCTGGGAATGTCGAGTGTGCTTTTCAGGTCCGTGTTTTTCAAGATCCAATCGGCCAGATAAACGGCGCGAGGCCGCTTGTTCTTGATGAAGGTGAAGGTCTGAATGAAATCAATGCGCACCATGGGAAGCTCTTCATGGGCCAACTCGTGCAAGGTGCCACCCACCGCGCCCCAATGTGCCACCACGGGCAAACGCATGGACTGGGGCTGGCCTGCGATTTCTTTGATCAAAATCGCTCCTTCTTTTTCATTGCCCACAAACAGCAGTCCTTGCGTGCGCGCGCTCAGGCAGGCTTGGTAGTGCGCCATCAACGATGCGTCACCCCAGTTGTACCAACGCACCACCGGAAATTGGATGGCGCTTGACGCGGATTTTTCTTGAATCACACTTTCTGCTGAGCGACCCCAAGCCGTGTTGGGCAAAATGGCGCAGGCTTGCCTGACCTTGTAACGAGAAGACAGTCGTTTCATCATCGCTTCGACGCCCCAGTCGTCTTTGAGCGAAACACGAAACGAGTAAGAGGGTTTGTGGTCATGGTCTGTGATGGGGTCAGCCGATCCCCAGACGCTGATCAAGGGGACGTTCAGTCGGTGCGCATCGGGCAGCATTTCCACGCTGATCGGACTGTATTTGCCCGTCAACACGGCCACCAGATCCTGGGTGTCCGCCAGTTGCACAAAGTTGTCCTTGCCGCGGGCGGTAATCCCTTTGTTGTCAGTGGTCATCAATTTCAAGGGCCGACCTTTGAGAACCCCGCCTTTGGCGTTGATCTCCTCCATGGCGGCTTGGATGCCCCATTCGATGGCCGTGGCGGAGGTGTTGGTTTTGATGCCAAAAGCGTCGTCAAAACCGATCCACACGGGTGGCTTGTCTGGATTGGCTGGGATTTGCGCAAAGGCCTGCGCGGTGCATGCGCCAACCATGAGAACCATGGTCTGTACCCTGCGCCGTTGGCTGGACCACAAGGGTGTCGAAGGGATATTTGTCATGGAACGTTTTCTCCCGTCAAGACGAAATGAACAAGCTGAGCAAACCCAAGATCCAGCGTGCTTTGTTGGGGTTTTTAATGCTGCTGGGCCGGGTGCATCACCCGATAGCATTCACACGCCATGGCCTCCAACTTGGGGCGGTCCAGGACTTGCAATTGCCCCCGTGTGACTTCGATCAAGCCTTCGTGGCTTAATTTTCCGGCGGCCAGGGTGACCGACTCCCTCCGAATGCCCAGCGTGTCGGCGATCTCCTGATGGGTGATTTGGAGGGTGTGCCCTTGGGTCTTGTCCAAAGTGTTCATGACCCAGCGAATGAATTGCTGTTAATTGTTGTGTTTGCTGCTGCAGACGGTGGGCATGGCAATTTGCAAAATCATTTGCCGTGTCGTGGCCATCCAGATCTTCAAGAATGCGCTGTCCTGCGCCAGTTCAGACAGGAAGACACTCAAGGGCAATTTGTAAGCAAATCCCGCAAACCTCACGCGCGCCCGACTGAAGTTTTGGTTGCCGCCCATGACACCGCTGCCGACCATGCCTTCTTTGCCGATCAAAACAATGTCAACTGACGAACCGTCCGAGATGTCGATTTGCATGGCGATGATGGCGCTCACCGGGAAAAAGACGTATTGAATGGTTTCGTGGGGCCTGAAAATCAACTGATCGGCTTCAAGGCAAATCAGTTGAAAAGACGAAAGCAGTTTTTCATATTTTTCTGACAACAATTGTTTAATCATTAAATTATTGGCAGGATTGAGCATTTGTAATCTGTTTTGTGGTTATTGGTGATTATTTTATTCAAAGACACATTTTTTAATGTCCGGCAGCGAACATAAAAAAGAAAAATTCTTAAATTTGTAAAGCTAATGGTTTTCTCTGACCCATATGGCGATGCCGGGTATTGGCGGCCAGTGATTGCGCGACTGGCACCCATGAAAAAGCCTCCTGACTTTCCAGTCAGGAGGCTTTTGGTGTTTTGGCGGGTCGCCTTTTACATCGTGTCGATGAAGCTGCGCAGTTTGTCCGAGCGGCTGGGGTGCTTGAGTTTGCGCAGCGCTTTGGCTTCGATCTGGCGGATGCGTTCGCGCGTCACGTCGAACTGTTTGCCCACTTCTTCCAGGGTATGGTCGGTGGACATCTCGATGCCAAAACGCATGCGCAGCACTTTGGCTTCACGAGGCGTCAGGCTGTCCAGGATGTCTTTGACCACGTCGCGCAGACCGGCTTGCAGGGCCGCGTCAATGGGCGCAGTGTGCGTGCTGTCTTCGATGAAATCGCCCAGGTGGCTGTCGTCGTCGTCTCCGATTGGCGTTTCCATGGAGATGGGCTCTTTGGCGATCTTCATGATCTTGCGGATTTTGTCTTCCGGGATTTCCATTTTCTCGGCCAGGATCGAGGCATCGGGCTCAAAGCCGAACTCCTGCAAGTGCTGGCGCGAAATGCGGTTCATCTTGTTGATGGTCTCGATCATGTGCACCGGAATGCGGATCGTGCGGGCTTGGTCCGCAATCGAGCGGGTGATGGCCTGACGGATCCACCAGGTGGCGTAGGTCGAGAACTTGTAGCCCCGGCGGTATTCGAACTTGTCGACCGCCTTCATCAAGCCGATGTTGCCTTCCTGGATCAAGTCGAGGAACTGCAGACCGCGGTTGGTGTATTTTTTGGCAATCGAGATCACCAGGCGCAAGTTGGCCTCGATCATCTCTTTCTTGGCATCGCGTGATGAGCGCTCGCCCGCGTTCATGCGCTTGTTGATGTCTTTGAGCTCATCGAGCGGGACCACCACTTGGGTTTGCAAGTCCATCAGCTTTTGCTGCAAGTCTTGCACGGGCGGGATGTTGCGGCCCATGACGGCGCTCCAGCTCTTGCCCGCAGCAGCCTGCTTTTCGATCCATTTGAGGTTGAGCAGTTGCGATTCCACGCGCTTGCCGTTCTTGTCGCGACCGCTGAAGTCGGCAATGAATTGCTCTTGCGGGTAGCCGCACTTGTCCACAATGATGCGGCGCAGTTCGCGCTCTTTCTTGCGCACATCGTCCACTTGGCCGCGCACCATGTCGCACAACTTTTCGATGGTTTTGGCCGTGAAACGGATGTTCATCAGCTCTTCTGACAGAGCGGACTGCACTTTGTTGTAGGCGGGCGTGCCCCAGCCTTCTTTGTCGTACACCTTGTGCACTTTTTCGAAATAGTCGGTGATGCGGTCAAAGCGTTCCAGGGCCTGGTTTTTCAGCTCTTCGAGCTTTTTGGTCAGGGCTTTGGAGCCGCCTTTGCCGTCGTCGTCATCGGCTTCGTCGAATTCATCGAAGTCTTCCTCGGCCACATAGTCATCGGCTTCGTTGAGCTTGGCAAAACCGTCCACCACGGTGGAGATGACGACCTTGCCTTCACGAATCTCGCTCGCCATGCGCAGGATTTCGGCGATGGTGGCGGGCGATGCGCTGATCGCGGCCATCATGTCCATCAAGCCGCCTTCGATGCGTTTGGCAATTTCGATCTCGCCTTCGCGGGTCAGCAGTTCCACAGTGCCCATTTCGCGCATGTACATGCGCACGGGGTCGGTGGTGCGGCCAAATTCGCTGTCCACAGTGGACAAGGCGGCTTCGGCGGCTTCTTCGGCTTCTTCTTCGGTCGAGCCGGTGGGCGCGTTGTCGGTGATGATCAGGCTCTCGGCGTCGGGCGTTTGCTCGTACACCGCCACACCCAGGTCGTTCAGGGTGGCGATCACCACTTCCAGGGTTTCGGCATCGACCAACTTGTCGGGCAAGTGGTCGCTGATTTCGCCGTTGGTGAGGTAGCCACGGGTCTTGCCGAGTTTGATCAGGGCTTTCAGACGGTCGCGGCGCTGCTTCATCTCGGCTTCGGTCAGGACGGTTTCGTCAAGACCAAATTCTTTCATCAAGGCGCGCTCTTTGGCCTTGCTGATCTTCATGCGCAGAGGTTTGACCTTCTCGGCCGTGTCAGAGCCGGCTTCGACAACAGGTTCACCCTCCAAGTCGGCTTCGATTTCTAATTCTTCTTCGAGGCTGGGCTCGGCAATGCTGCCTTTTTTCTTGGGGCCGCGTTTGGCACCGGTCATCACTTTTTTGGCAGCGGGGGTTTTGTCTTCTGCGGGTGCAGCAGCTTTGGCCACTTTGGTGGTTTTTTTGGCTTGGGCGTCGGCTGCGGGTTCACTGGCGATGGTTGTGGGTTTTTTTTCGGTCACTTCAGATTTCTTGGCGGGCACAGATGCGGCTTTCTTGACAGGCTTGGCAGGGGGGGCAGGGTCGCTCGAGGCCAGGACTTGGGCTCCTGTTGCCTTGGTGGCTGCTTTGCCCGCATTTTTGGCGGGTTTGGGGGCAGTCGCTGGGGCGGACACCGGGTCAGGTGCTGGGGCAGGTGTTTTGACTGATGCCTTGGTTTTCGCAGCAGCAGAGGTCTTGGCGACGGACGTGGATTGGGCGGGGGCCTGGGCAGGCTTCTTCGGCTTTTGAGCGGGCATGGCGAACCTCGAAACACAAAAAAGGGACAAGAAAACCGACACAGTCAGCGCCTGATACATCCCGGCGCGGGCGTGGGTTAGGGCACAGATCAAACCCTCAGGTGGAATTTAAATCTGCAATGGCAAGGGGGTGGGCGAACATTTGGTGTGCAGTCCTTGCGGAACGGTGACCTGCCCACATGGGAGCGTCGCTTGGATGGCGGTGGTCTGGCCGGAGGTGCTGCTGTCGCGCTTGCCGAAAAACGTGGATTATACCCATAAATGCCACGGTATCGGCAAATTTTGGGGGGACCTCAGCGGCCAGGTCGGAGGGCGGATTTGGGGCGGAAGGCTTTGCAGACCTCTTCCTTTGTTTCCATGTAAGGACCGCCGATCAAATCCACGCAATAAGGCACGGCCGCAAAAATGCCGTGCACCACGGCTTGGCCGTCGGCGTCTTTCAGGCCTTCCAGGGTCTCGGCAATCGATTTGGGCTGGCCGGGCAGGTTGATGATCAGGCTCTGCCCCCGAATCACGGCCACCTGCCGCGACAGGATGGCGGTGGGCACAAATTTCAGGCTGATCTGGCGCATTTGTTCGCCAAAGCCGGGCATTTCCTTGTCGGCCACTGCCAGCGTGGCCTCGGGTGTCACGTCACGCAGGGCGGGGCCGGTGCCGCCGGTGGTCAGCACCAAGCTGCAACCAGCATCGACCAGATCGATCAGGGTGGCGCTGATGCGGTCTTTTTCGTCGGGGATCAAGCGCGGCTCGAAGCTGATGGGGTTGTGCAGGGCTTTCGTGAGCCACTCTTGCAGCGCAGGCAGTCCTTTGTCTTCGTAAACGCCTGTGCTGGCACGGTCGCTGATGGATACGATGCCGATTTTGACCGGATCAAAATGGGATTCACTCATCTTCGGAGTCCTCTTCGGGGGTGTTGTCACTTTCGCCGCCTGTGAGCACGCTGCGCACCAGCTTGAACAGCTCGCGGTAAGCACGGCCTTGGCGGGGGGCCAGGCCTTGTGACACAGCCGCGTTGGTCACCGGCACGGCGTCCTTGCGGGCTTGGCGCACCAGGGCGCGCAGCTGCTGCATGTCGGTTTGTGGGTAGTGTGCGATCCATTCACCCACCGCCGCATCGTCGGCGATCAGGCGGTCTCGCCAGGCCTCGGCCAGGTGCAAGGTCTGGGTGTCTTTGGCACTGCCCAAGCGCTGGATGTCGAGCGCCTCGCGCACGGCTTGCAGGGTTTCGGGGCTGAGCAGGCGCATTTGCTTGCCGATGAATTGCATCTGGCGGCGCTTGCCCTCAAAGTTGGTGATGCGTTTGGCTTCGGCCAGGCCATCGACGAGTTTGTCGGGCAGGGCCAGGCCCTCCATCAGGTCTTTGCGCAAGGTCAGGAGTTCGGTGCCAAGGTCTTGCAGCTCGGTGCTTTCTCGCTTGAGTTCGGTGCGGCTGGGGCCGTCAAGGCCGCCTTTGAGCTCGCGCTTGTACTCCAGGTCCAGCTCGCTGCCTTCGGCAACAAACTGACCTCGCACGAAATAGCCTTTTTTGGGTTTACGGGACATGAAGGGGGGAACTCGTTTTCAGATGCAGCGCTGGGGCTGGGTGGCAAGTATCATAGCGGCCACTGCGGGCCTGGTGCCCGCCATTTTTTTCGAGACCTTCTTCGTGAAAATTTCTGTGAAAAGCCCCGTGAAAAAAACTGCCCCTGACACCGCCGCACATGCGCACGCCCATGATGGCTTCAGCTACTCGCGTGACCATTTTGAAGAGCTGGTCGACATCGCCCTGCACCATGCCAAAAAACTGGGGGCCACCAATGCCGGTGCCGAAGCTTCTGAGGGCTGCGGGCTGTCGGTCAGCGTGCGCAAGGGCGAGCTGGAAAACGTGGAGCGCAACCGCGACAAGTCACTGGGCGTGACGGTGTATGTGGACCACCGCCGGGGCAATGCCAGCACCTCGGATTTTTCCAAAGCCGCGATCGAGCGCACCGTGCAGGCCGCTTTCGACATCGCCCGCTTCACCGCCGAAGACCCCACGGCGGGTCTGCCGGATGAAGCCGACATCGAGACGAACCACCGCGACCTGGACCTGTTCCACCCCTGGTCCATCAACAGCGAAGAAGCGGCCCGCATCGCCTTGCAATGCGAGGCCGCTGCCCTCAAAACCAGCCGCCGCATCACCAACAGCGACGGCGCTGCCGTGTCGGCCCAGCAAAGCCATTTCTTCAGCGCCCACACACACGGCTTTCGTGGCGGTTATGCCAGCTCGCGCCACAGTGTTTCGGTGGCACCGATTGCCAAGCGGCCGGGGCGCAACGCCGAAATGCAGCGTGACGCGTGGTACACCTCGATGCGCTCGGCCGATGAATTGTCTTCGGTTGAGGCCGTGGGCCGCTACGCCGCCGAACGCGCCTTGTCGCGCCTGGGGGCACGCAAGATCGCCACCACCGAATGCCCCGTGTTGTTCGAGTCGCCCGTGGCTGCTGGCTTGTTGGGTGGTTTTGTGCAGGCCGTGAGTGGCGGGGCGCTGTACCGCAAGAGCAGCTTTTTGCTGGACTCACTGGGCAAAAAGGTGTTCCCCAAGCACATCGACATCGAAGAAGACCCGTTTGTGCTGCGCGGCAAAGGCAGCTCGCCGTTTGACGACGAAGGTGTGCGTTCGGTGCGCCGCAAAGTGGTCAAAGGTGGACGCGTGGAAGGCTACTTTTTGAGCAGCTACTCGGCCCGCAAGTTGGGCATGCAGACCACCGGCAATGCCGGGGGGTCACACAACTTGTCCATGACGTCCCGCCTGACCCAAGCGAATGACGACCTGGACGCCATGATCCAAAAGCTGGGCACCGGGCTGTTTGTGACCGAGTTGATGGGCCAAGGTGTGAACTACGTGACCGGCGACTATTCACGCGGGGCCAGCGGGTTTTGGGTGGAGAACGGCCAGATTGCTTACCCGGTGCACGAGATCACCATCGCGGGCAACCTGAAAGACATGCTCATGGGCATCGAGGCGGTGGGCTCGGACACCTACAACATGGGGGCCAAATCCACCGGCTCCATCTTGGTCAACCGCATGAAGGTGGCGGGCAGCTGAGCCCGGCTGCCCTGTGCAGGCTGAACTTTTGGCGGCGCTGGCCGCTTTGTCGTGGGCGGTGGGCAGTTTGTTTTCTGCCGCGGCTTCCAGCCGAATGGGCGCGTTTGCTTTTACCCGCTGGCGCTTGTTCTTTGCGCTGACCTTGCTGTGGGCTTTGGCGCTGTTCACCGGGCAGTGGCGCACCCTTGACGGCGCGAGCGTGGGCTTGCTGGCTTTGTCTGGCTTGATCGGTATTTTCATTGGCGATACGGCCTTGTTCGCCTGCATGAACCGCTTAGGGCCGCGACGCAGCGGTGTGCTGTTTGCCTCGCATGCCTTGTTTTCCACCTTGCTGGCCTGGTTGTTTTTAGGGGAGACCCTCTGGGGCTGGACCTTGGTGGGCGGCAGTTTGCTGGTCTCGGGCGTGATGGTGGCCATTGTGTGGGGCCGCCGCGAGAGCGAAACCCACGTTTGGGAAAACACCCAAGGTTCTTTGTGGACGGGTGTTGTGTTGGGCTTGTTGGCGGCGGTGTGCCAGTCGGTCGCCACCTTGATGATCAAGCCTTTGATGGCTTCTGGGGTAGACGCGGTGGCGGCGTCTGCCGTGCGCACCTCGGCCAGTTTTTTGGCGCATTTGATTTTGCTGTGGGCAGGGGCCAAGGTGGCGCGGGTGCAAAACCCGTTGGATCGCAAGACTCTGCTCAACACTTGGGCCAGTGCCGCTGTGGCCATGGCCTTGGGCATGACCTTGATTTTGCAGGCGCTGCACACCGGGCAGGCCAATTTGGTGGGTATTTTCTCGTCACTCACCCCGATCTTGCTGCTGCCACTGTTGTGGATGGTGTACCGCCGTCGCCCTGCTTGGGGGGCTTGGGGTGGGGCTGTGCTGGCAGTAGCAGGGGCGGCGTTGATCTTGCAGGTTTAGCACCGCAGGGGCATCAGCCTGCCAGTTGGGTTTTACATGTTTCAGCTGGGCCGAGCCTCACGCATCAACGCCATGAACAGGCTGCTGTCCAGTGCATGCAGTGTGCCCTGTGGCTTGTGCGTCGGCATGGATTGCGCTGCAAAAAGCGCGTTCATGATGGCCTCTTCGGTGGCTTGAATGGTGGCCTCGTACACGGGGTCCAGTGCCGATTCGTCCAATGCCTGGACTGGGTGGACGAGGGGTCCAGGCCGCCTCACACCTCGGGCCTCGCGGGCATTGGCGGTTGAAAAGGCCAGGGTGATTTCACCTGAATAGTTCCCCGCGCTGCCGCCCAACAAGGCGACCCCCATGGGTACACGCCCAGCCACCAACGCCAGTTGTTTGGCGTCCAGAGGCAAGTCGGTGGCGACGATGGTGATCAGTGAGCCCGTTTCTGCCATGCCTTGGGCAAATGGCGAAGGCTGAGGCCACAGCCGACCCAAGGGTCGGCCACGCCAGCAAAATTGGCTTCGGCCACCAAAATTGGATTGAACAAAAACACCCAAGGTGCCTTGCAGGCCGTCCAGTTGAAGGGTTCTGGAACTTGATCCACTGCCGCCCTTGAAGCCAAAGGTTTGCATGCCCATCCCGCCCCCGCAATTGCCCTGCGCAATGGGGCTTTTGCCCAGTTGATGTGCCCGTTGTGCGCAAGCCCACGCTTGTTCCAGTGCAAGCCGGGCATGCTCAGGGCGAACCTGCAGGGCCAAAATATCATTGGTAAAGCCATCGTAGGTTTCGGCTACCACGGGCATGGCCCAAAAATGGTCATTTTCAAACAGGTCTTTGTAGCGTTCAGCCATCCAGTTCACTGCGGCCTCGTGTGCCGCCCCCACCGCGTGGGTGTTGGTGATCAACACAGGGCTGTTCAGGCGTCCACTGTCTTTGATCCAATGGCTGCCGGTCATTTCACCATTGCCGTTCTGCGAATGAATGGCAGCTGGACAAGACATCAACAGGGGTGAATCCCCCATAGGCAGGATGGCAGTCACACCCGTGCGAAAGGGTCGACCCTCGGCATTCAAACCGTCATGGTCCCAATAGCCCACCGACACATCGGCCACATCGACGATGGAATTGGTCACGCCAGGGGTGCCAGAAAACGCAAGGCCGCATTCTCGTGGAGATGGACGAAGAGGATTCAAGGTTCGACTTCCTGTGTTGTTGGTCTGTATTGCTTTGACAGAAAGGCGATGATCTTTATCGCCAGTGGCGTTGCCTGACGTCTTCAAAATGCACGGCCCATTGCCGCGTCAAGTCGCGTTGGTAGTCTTGCAATTTTTGCGCTGGCATTTGATCGTGCTGGGGCGTGAAGGGGCAGGGCGCTTCAGTTTTGTGGCCTGAGAGTTGCTCCAGTACGGCAAGGCCCCAAAAAGGAACAGACACCGGGCAGTAGCCCCCTTCGTGGGTCATGACCAAACGACCTTGTGCATGGCGGCGAGCCACATCCATGACCGCATCGGTCATCCATCTGAACGCGACCCCATCCAGCAGCATGCGGCCCAAGGGGTCAAACCGCCCGGCATCGTAGCCACAAGCGACGATGATCAACTCGGGTCGATAAGCCTCCAGAGCGGGCAATACGACCTGTTCGAAGGCCTCGCGGTAAGCACCAAAGCCGCAACCGGGTGGCAAGGGGAGGTTGAGGTTGTAGCCCAGTCCGACGCCTGTACCCAGTTCGTCGGCTTCGCCTTTGACAAACAAATAGCCTGCCTGTTGGTGCACCGAAATGGTCAGCACATCGTTTCGGTTTTCAAAGCATTTTTGGGTGCCGTTGCCAAAGTGCACATCCCAGTCCACGATGGCCACTCGCTGCAAACCATGGACTTCGATGGCATGGGCTGCAGCCAAAGCGGCATTGGCAAACACGCAAAAACCCATGCCTTGCTCAGGTTCTGCGTGGTGGCCGGGCGGTCGGGTCAGGGCGTAGGCGGTCTGGGCCTGGCCCAACATCACGGCATCGACGGCGCTCAGGGCGCAACCTGCAGAACGTCTGGCCGCGTCCCAGCCGTTCGACGAAATGGGCGCGCCGATGCCGGTGTCACCGCCGCCTTGTTGGGCAATGGCTTGGACTTTGCTGACGTAATCGGCGCTGTGCAGACGGGTGAGTTCGTGCACTTGGGCGTCACGCGCTGGCATCACCTGGAGCTGCGACATCATGCCGCTGGTTTGCAGCAAGTTGTGCAGGCGCCGTTTGGGGTCGGCGTTTTCGATGTGGCGGTTGTAGGGCTCCACAAAGCCGCCAGGTTTGAGCATCAGGGCGTAGTTGCCCGGATCGTGCCAAAAGCACAATTCATCGGTGATGAAGGCGGTGGTGAAGGAGGGGTTGAAGGATGTGGTGTTGGTGGTGCTGTTCATGTGATGACCTGGCGTTTGGCAAACAAGCCCGACACCAGCGGCCACAGCAGCAGCAGCAAGGCGGTCGCGACCAGGGCGGCCGAAATCGGGCGCTCGATGAAGGGCATGAACGAGCCTTCGCTGCGTCCCAGCGTTTGGCGCAAAGTGGATTCGAGGGTGTCGCCCATGACCATGCCCAAAATCAGGGGGATGGTTGGTATGTTGGCGCGGGCGCACACTAGGCCGAACACGCCAAAGACGGCGGCAATGATCACGTAATACATGCTGTTGGCCGCTGAAAAAGCACCGACAAAACACAGCGCCAAAATGGCCAGCCCCAATATGCGCGGGTTGACATAGGCCAGGCGTGCCAAGGGTTTGACGGTGATCACCAGCAAGGCCAAGATCACCACGTTGATGACCAGCAAGGAGGCCAGAACACCGTTGATGATTTCAGGGCGGTCCATGAACAGCGAGGGGCCGGGCACGATGCCATGCACCACAAACACGCCCATGATGATGGCGGTGATCGCGTCTCCCGGGATGCCCAGCGTGAGCACGGTGATCATGGCACCACCTGAGTTGGAATTGTTGGCACATTCGGCGGCCACGATGCCCTCGGGGTTGCCTTGGCCAAACGGGGTGGGGTCTTTGGCACCGCGTTGGGTCCAGAAGTACGCCAATGAAGTGGACAGCGCCGCGCCTACAGCCGGCAGCACGCCAATGGCCGAGCCCATGAACAAACCCTTGGCCATGGCTTTGGGGTATTTGAAGGGCTCCAGAAATCCGCGCCAGGAAACGCCCGCGTTCTGGATCAGCGAAGCATCAAATCGGGGAACCGGCGAACTGACCATGACCAGGGCTTGCGCCATGCCAAATAAGCCCACGGCCACAGGCACCAGCGGAATGCCACTGAGCACGCCTGCGATGCCAAAGGTGTAACGCTGTTCGTTGGAGTTGGGGTCAATCCCAATGGTGGCCAAAAAGAAGCCCAAGCCCATCATCATCATGGCCGAGGCGAATTGCTTGCGGTAGGCTTTGCCCACACACACAGCCGCCAGAACAATGGCCATCACACTTTCTGGTGCACCAAAGCGGGCCGCAAAACTGGCCATGGGTCTGGCCGCCAGTCCGAGCAGCAAAGCGCTGACGATGCCGCCCGCAAAGGCCGACATGAAGGCCAGCGACAGTGCCCGCTGTGCCTGACCGTTTTTGGCCATGGGGTAGCCGTCGAACATGGTCATGACGGAGGAGGCTTCGCCGGGCGTGCGAATCAGGATGGAGGTGACCGCACCCCCATAAAAAGCGCCGCAATAGACACCCAGCAACAGCGATATACCCGCCAGCGGGGCCATGCCGTAAGTGAAGGGCAGCAGCACGGCGATCGTCACGCCCGGTCCGACACCGGGCAAGACGCCCACCACAACGCCCAAAGCCGCACCGATGAACAAGGCGATGGCGATTTGCCACGTCCCCAAAGAGGCAAAGCCCTGATTCAAACTGTCGAAAAATTCCATGATCAGATCAACCAGCCGTGGCCGAAGTAGACCTTCAGCACTTTCACAAACACCGCCCACATGCCCAAAGAGAGCAGCACACTCAAGCCCAGCGTGGTGCGCCAGTTCAGGCTCAGCCAGGCCCCGCTGGCCATCAAAAAGAGCCAAGTGCTCGACAGGTAGCCCATCCAGGGCACCGCCAGCATGTACAGGCCAAACAAGGCCAGCATGCCCAAAGCTTGGCGCATGTTGGCAGCGCTGGAGTCGAGTTCATCCGAATCGGCAAGCTCAACCGAGCTTCGTCGTCGGTACAACTCGAACAAGCCCGCGATACAGACCAAAGCCAGCGCCATGCGGGGGAAAAATGCCGCTGATTCAAACCATGCGGCTTGTGCAGGATAGGGCGTGATCAGCTGGGGCGTGGCCATCAGCACCGCCGCAGCAACCAAGGACACCAGCAAGACGAGGCCCTTGTCCCATGACCATGTCCGCGTCGATGCTTCGGAATGCGGCTTCACTTTTTCGCAAAGCCCAATTCGGTCATCAACTCTGCAATCCATTTGGTGTCATCGACCACGCGCTTGGCCATTTGGTCAGCGGTCATGGCAAAGGCGGGGATACCGGCTTTCTTAAACTGGTCTTGCACGGCCTTGTCTTTGAGAGACTCCATCATCACGCTGGAGAGCTTGTTGATGATGTCCTTGGGCACGCCCACGGGCGCGGCCATGCCGCCCCAGGTGTACAGGTCACCATAGCCTTCTTCGGCAGGTGTGGCGGTGGTCGGGAACACAGGGTTGCGCTGAGGGCCCCAAGTCGACAGGATTTTGACCTGCCCGGCCTTGGCGTAAGAGATGGCGCCTTCAGCACCTGCGGTGGTCAGGTCGGCATCTCCCGCCACCAGTTCCTTTGAACTGGGGTTGGGAAAGGCCACCACCTTGTAAGCCCAGCCGTCTTTCTTGGCAATCTTGGCGGCGATCAGCGCTGGCACGGCGGCGGGCGCATAGCTGCCAATCACCACGGGCTTGCCGCTTTTTTTGGCCCAAGCGGCAAATTCCTTGAGGTTCGTGGCCGGAATGTCGCCACGCGCAGCCAGCACGAAATCGTTGATCAGCATGCCGCCCACCGATTGGTAGTCGGTGATTTTGTAGGGCGTGTTGCCCGCAATGATTTGCGAAATGCCAGGGCCTGGCGTCCAAGTGCCAATGGTGTAGCCATCGGGTTTGGCGCGGGTCATCTCGGCAAAGCCCACCACGCCGCCGCCGCCGGGCTTGTTGATCACTTGCACCGGCACGCCCAAGCGCTTGCTCATGCCCTCAGCGACCAAGCGGGTCACCACGTCCATGTCGTTGCCCGGTGGGTAGGGGTAGATGATCTCAATGGGCTTGCTTGGCCATTTGTCTTGTGCCATGGCGGGCAGGGCAGCAGCAGCGGCCAGGGCGGCCAAGGTGATCAGTCGCATACGTGTTTTCATGGTTGTCTCCATTAAGGTGAGGGATGGGTGATTAAACTTTTTCGGCCGCTGAGAACGCAAGGTGTAAAACCCTGAGCGATTCGTCCACGTTCTCTCGGGTAAAGACCAGGGGCGGCGACAAGATCAGCCGGTTGCCTTGCACGCGGATGATGGCGCCTTCGTGGCGTGCCGTACCGACCAAGGTCTGGATGTAAGGCAAGGGCGGCATGAGCATGGCCTTGCTGGCTTTGTCGGTCACCAGTTCGACGGCGGCCATCAGGCCTTTGCCACGCACTTCACCCACATGGGCGTAACGCATCAACTCTTGCAGCTTGTCTTGCATGTACGCTCCCACGCGGCTGGCGTTGCCGGGCAGGTCTTCGCTGGCCACGATGTCCAGATTCGCGTTGGCCGCAGCGCAGGCCAGCGCATGGCCTGAATAGGTGTAGCCGTGCATCAGCGCAGCGGGCACGCCGGGCTGGTTCCAGGCGCTGGCCACACGTTCGTTGATGAGCGTGGCACCCAAAGGCACATAGCCCGAATTGATGCCCTTGGCCATGGCCATGATGTCGGGGGTCACGCCCCAAGCGCGGGCGCCGCACATCGAGCCAATGCGACCAAAGCCGGTCACGATCTCGTCGCTGATGAGCAAAATGCCATGCTGGTCGAGCAGTTGACGCAGGCCCGGCCAGTAGCTCTCGTGCGGCACGATCACGCCGCCTGCGCCTTGCACTGGCTCGGCCACCAGGGCGGCGATGTTGTGCGCCCCAACTTGTTCAATCAGCTGGGCCAACTGGTCAAGGCACAACTGCGCCAGCTTGGCCGGATCGGTTTCATTCCAGGGGTTGCGGTAGGTGTAGGGCGTTTCAGCCAAGTGGCAGCCCGGCAGCAGGGGCTCGTAGGCGCTGCGAAACATCGGGTTGCCGTTGATGGACGCGCCGCCAAAATGCACCCCGTGGTAGCCCCATTTGAGCGAGATGAACTGGTGGCGATCGGGCTGGCCGTTCAGCTTCCAGTATTGGCGCGCCAGCTTCAGCGCGGTTTCCACCGCGTCTGAGCCACCGGAGGAAAAGAACACCTTGTTCATTTTTTCCTGCGCAAACATGCGCATCAGCCGTGCCGACAGTTCGATGGCGGGCGGGTTGGAGGTGTTTTGAAAGGTGGAGTAGTAAGCCAGCTTGTCCAGCTGCGCCTTGATGGCATTGATGACCTCAGGGCGGTTGTGCCCCACGTTCACGTTCCACAGCGAAGCCACGGTGTCCAGGTAGCGCTTGCCGTCGATGTCGTAAACATAGACGCCTTCGCCCCGGTCAATGATCAATGGTGGGGATGCCTGCACCGCCTTGGGGTCGATCATGGGGTGGTACATGTGCTGCGCGTTGGCGCTGCGGATGTCGATGCTGTTTGGATTCATGCTTCAAGCATAGGCATGAAGGGGGTAATGGAAAAAATCCATTATCCTCAGGGCTTTCCCGTAAACAGGCTGTTGCAAACATGGATTTTCCGAAGGCATCCTTGGCGACGCCTGATCCTCTACCCCATTTTGAAAACCCGCAGTCGATATTCGACTTGCTCAATTTTCAGCTGCACGAGTTCTTGGGGATCAGCGGCTCATTGGTGACCCGCATCTGCGAAAACGAGTACGGCATCACCCGCGAGGAGTGGCAGTTTTTGGCAATGTTGGCCGAACTCGGGGGCATGTCACCTTCGGACTTGGCAGCCCGCACCACGGTGGACCGCTCGCAAGCCTCTAAAACCTTGCGTGGCCTGATGGTCAAGGGTTTGGTGGACCGCCAGCCCGTGCCCGGGGACGGCCGCAAGGCGCGGGTTCAACTGACGGAGGCCGGCATGCAGTTGTACCGGCAAATCTTTCCCCGTGTGGTTCAGGTGCACAACGAGGTCATGCAAGACCTGAGCACCGACGAGCGTGCAGCGCTGGCCCGGGCCATGCACAGCCTGCGCGCGCGGGCATTGGCCGTGGCGCAAAGGCACAAGCCCGAAGGTGCCACCGGACGCAGGCTGGGTGGCAGCCGCGCCCATTGGAAGTCGACACCCTTGGCCGATTAAGCCCGCAGGTCCGCGCGGATCAGGTCAGCGGCTTTTTCGGCCAGCATGATGATGGGCGCGTTGGTGTTGCCTGACACGATGCGCGGCATGACCGCGCCATCCACCACACGCAGACCTTGCACACCGTGCACCCTCAGCCGGGCATCGACCACCGCCATCGGGTCGCTTGCCGGGCCCATGGCACAGGTGCCCACCGGGTGAAAAATGCTGCCCGCGCGGCGGCGTACCCATTCGAGCAGTTCGGCATCACTTTGGGTTGCGGCACCGGGTTCGTGCTCTTGCACAATGATGTCGGACAGCGGTGACCGGCTGGCGATGTCGCGCATTTTGCGCACCATCTGCACGGCCAGGCGTTGGTCGTTTTCGGTGCTCAGGTAATTGGCCTGGATCTCGGGAGCGGCCAGGGGGTCAGCGCTGCGAATCTGAATACGCCCTCGGCTTTCGGGCCGCAAAATGCAGGCGGACAGGGTGATGCCCGGAAAAGGGTGAGGCGGTTGGTGGGGGCGGTCAAAGCTGACCAGGCCGAAATGGATCTGCACATTGGGCCAGTGGGGTTGCTGGGCATTGTCCACTGACAAAAACGCGCCAGCCCGGTAAACCCCGGTGGCCAGAGGCCCAGAGCGGGTGAGTTGGTAACGCAAAAAGTCGCGAGCACTTCGCCAACGGCTGTTGGCCACATCGTTCAAGGTCTCCACCCCTTCGCAGCGGAAGGACGGGCGCACTTGCAAATGGTCTTGCAGGTTTTCGCCCACGCCTGGCAAATCGACGACAGGCGCAATCTGGTGCTTGGCCAGCAAGGCGCCTGGGCCAATGCCAGACAGTTGCAAGAGTTGCGGTGACTGGATGGCACCTGCGCAAAGCACCACTTCATGCCGGGCATGCAGGGTTTGGCTGTGCCCGTTTTGCAGCCAGCTCACGCCTTGTGCCCGTGTGCCCTGCATCAGGATGCGGGTGACCTGCGCACCGCTGATGACCTGCAGGTTGGGGCGCTTCATGGCGTCACGCAAATAAGCCCGCTCGGTGCTCATGCGCTGGCCGTGGCGCGTGTTCATGCGAAAGTAGCCCGCCCCCGAGTTGTCACCGCCATTGAAGTCGGCAGTGGCGGCCACACCGCACTGACCAGCGGCCGCGACAAACGCATCGGACAGTGGATCATGGGGCACCTCAGAAACCCACAAAGGTCCCTGTTGGCCATCACCGGGATGGGCACGCTCGGTATTCATCGAGCGCTGAAAATAGGGCAACACATCGGCCCAGGACCAGCCCGGGTTGCCCAATTCTTGCCAACGGTCGTAGTCCTGTTGGTGCCCACGCAAATACAGCATGCCGTTGATCAGGCTGGAGCCCCCCGGGCCCTTGCCCCTGGGCCAGGGTAAGCGCCGATCGGCCATGCCAGCTTCGGGCTGTGTTTCAAATTGCCAATCGTGCGCAGGGTTGCCAACGGTTTTGAAGTAGCCGATGGGAATGCTCAGCCATGGGTATTTAGAGGGGGTGCCGGCTTCGATCAAGGTGACTGTCAGGTTAGGGTCTTCGCTCAGTCGGGCCGCCAAGGTGCAGCCAGCAGAGCCTGCCCCGACAATGACGATGTCGCACGAGGTGTCCATGGCGCTCATTCAATCGGCCTTGATCTGGGCAGCGCGTCCGATGCGTTGCCACTTTTCGGTTTCAGCGGCAATCACCGCACCAAACTGGCCGCCACTCATGGGCTCCGTCTCCAGTGCCAAGGCCCCCAAGCGTTCGCGAACTTCGGGCAGATTCAAGGCTTTGTTCAGTTCGGTGTTCAGGCGCTCGACCACTTCCTTGGGGGTGCCTGCCTTGACCATCATCCCGTCGAAGGAACGCAGCACGAAGTCAGCAAAGCCTTGCTCGGCCATGGTGGGCACCTCTTTGAGGGCAGGCAAACGTTTGGCGCCCGTGACGGCCATGGCCTTGAGTTTGCCGCCTTGAATTTGCGGGATGGCGGCCGAGGCTGTCAAAAACATGAAGTTGGTGCGGTCGGCGATCAGGTCCCCAATGGCCAGGCCAAACTGGTTGTAGGGCACATGGGTGGTCACCGTGCCGGTTTGTTGCTTGAACAGCTCGCCCGCCAAGTGGGCGGGCGTGCCATTGCCACCGGATGCGAAACTCAAAGTGCCAGGTTTCGCTTTGGCCGTTTGCACAATGTCTGCGGGACCTTTCAGGGCACTGGTGACGGGTGTGACCAGCACGTTGTAACTCCAGGCCATGTGCCCTACGGGTTCGAGTTGACTGAACTGAATGGATTGCGCCGGAAACAGCAAAGGCGCCACGAGTGACGCCGAGGACAGCAGATACAGGGTATGACCGTCTGCAGGCTGGCGCAGCGCATCGGCCATGCCGATGGTGCCAGCTGCTCCAGGCTTGTTGTCCACCATGATGGGTTGTCCCAGAGCGGCGCTCATTTTTTCGGCCACGATGCGGCCGGACACATCGGCAGGTGTGCCAGGGGGCCAAGGCACGACCATGCGGATGGCTTTGCTCGGGTAGGTTTGGGCCATCGCGGCAGAGGCCAGCGTCAGCATCAGGCTGGCCAGCAAAGTGTGGGCTGCACGTCGAGAAAACGGAAGGGTTGGCATGGTGAATGGTCTCCTGGATGTTGTAGGTTGAGGTCATAACAGTGTTTGACTGCAGGCCATTATTCAAAGTCCCTTGCTGCGTGACAAATGAATAATGTCGGTCTATTCATACCTGAATGGGTATGATTGCCCATGGCTTTGAATTTACAACGGGTGCTGACGCTCAAGCAATTGCGCTTGGTGAGCGTTCTGGGACGCGAGCTCAACCTGAGTCGGTGTGCAGACATCCTGCACTCCACCCAACCGGCTGCCTCCAGGGCGCTTGCGCAGTTGGAGGACCAGTTGCAGGTGATTTTGTTTCAGCGCACCACCAAACGCATGGTGCCCACTGTGGCGGGTTTGAGCCTCATTCAGCACGCTCACCGCGTGCTCGCCGAGATCGATCTGGCCGAAGAGGACTTGCTGGGCTTGTCCGGTGGTGTCAGCGCGGAGATGCGTGTCGGCGTGCTGGCTGCGTTTTCGCCGGAGGTCTTGGCCCGGGCCATGGCGCGTTCGCGTGAGCTCTTGCCAGAGGTGCTGCTCATCACCCAGATGCAGCCACTGGAAGTGCTCTATGAGCAGTTGCTGGATGGCCGCCTTGACCTCATGCTGGCGCACGCAGAACTGCGTGTCGATTTAAACCTCGTGGAGGTCACACCCTTGTACGAGGAGCACAGCACCATCCTGGCAGGGGTGCGTCACCGCTTGCACAAAAAAAAGAAACTCTCATGGGTAGATCTGGCGCAAGAGGCCTGGGTGCTGCCGCCGCCCCACACCCCACTGCGTCCCAAAATTGACCGAATGCTGTCGGTCCACCGCCATGGTGATCGCTCGGGGCAGGGGCCGGATGTACAAACCGACTCGTCCTTGCTCGCCCTCCGTCTGATCGGTCAAACCCCGATGCTGTGGGCCATTGCCCATCAGCAGGCCAAGCTGTTTGAAGCCAGTGCCCAGGTGCGCGCACTGCGTGCACCCGCAACGCTGCTCAGTGGTCCGATGTGCTGTTTTCGTCTGCGCGAGGAACGCTTGAAAACGCAGCAAAGCATCTTCATGGGCTGCCTGAAAGACAGTGCCCTCAGCTTGACCGTCTGAATCCCGGCTCAGCCAGCCAGTGCTGCCTTCACAGCAGCGGACACCTGACCCATGTCGGCCTTACCGGCCAGTTGGGCTTTGACCGCACCCATCACTTTGCCCATGTCGCCGGGGCCCACCTTCTTGCCCATTTCTTCGCCTAGCTCGGCCACGATGCCCTGCACGGCCGCAGTGACTTCTTCTGCCGACATGCGGGCTGGCAGGTAACCCAACAAAACAGCCATTTCGGCCTTTTCTTTGTCGGCCAAGTCCTGGCGAGCGGCTTGTTCAAACGCGGCGATCGAGTCCTTGCGTTGCTTGATCAGTTTGTCCACGATGGCCACCACGGCCACATCGTCCAGTTCAATGCGTTCGTCCACTTCCTTTTGCTTCAGGGCCGACAGCAGCAGGCGGATGGTGCCCAGACGCTCAGCGTCTTTGGCGCGCATGGCGGTTTTCATGTCTTCGGTGATCTGTTCTTTCAGGCTCATGGGAGGCTCCTCGTGGTGTGGAAGTGGGTGGCACAAATGACAAAGCCCGCCTGAGCGTCCTCCAGCGGGCTTGTTTGCAGACCTTTTGGGGTCAAACAAAGCGGAAGATCAATACATCTTCTTGGGCAACTGCATGCTGCGCACACGCTTGTAGTGGCGCTTGACGGCAGCCGACTTCTTGCGCTTGCGCTCAGTGGTGGGCTTTTCGTAGAACTCGCGGGCACGCAGATCGGTCAACAGGCCGAGCTTTTCGATGGTGCGCTTGAAGCGACGCAGGGCAACGTCAAACGGCTCGTTTTCTTTCACGCGGATGGTGGTCATTGAATCAAAGTTTCCAAAAATGTGCCGGCTGTGCAAGCAAGGGAGATCGGGCCCTTGAAAGCCAGTTACGGCGGTTCCCCGTCACGAACTAGTATTTGGCAGACGGGGGTTTGCCAGCAAAGCCTGAGATTATAGCCTTAAGTTTGGACCAGTCGGCCCTGATTGCCCTGCACGCAATGAACCTTAGGTAACTCAAAAATTTTGTAACTTCGTCCGTTGCGGATTGAGAAATTAATTACATTATTGACTCCTTTAACTTTTTTTTGATTTCAAAATGGCTAAATTTTAAAAAATCGTAGGTCTGACATTGGTGTTGGCCGCAGCGGCTTCGGTGCAAGCTCAACAAAAGGGCCAGGGTTCGGGTTTGTATGGCGAGTTGGCCTTTTCCCCCATCAAAGTGGACCTCGATGACGGTGCTCAATCCAAAGCCGGTTACGACGTGAACGGCATGCGTGTGGTTCTGGGTCAAAAAATCCACCCCAATTTGTCGGTTGAAGGCATGTTGGGCACGGGTTTGGGCGATGACTCCAAGACGGTGGTCATCGACAAAATCAATGTCAAGTCCACCGTCAAAGTGAGCAACTTCATGGGGGCTTACCTGCGTGCGCACACCCATCTGACCCCTGAGCTCGAGGTGTTTGGCCGTGCCGGTTTTGCCCGCATGAACCTGCGTGCCACTGTGGTGGCGGGCAACATAAGCGAAAAAACCGAAACCACAGACAATTCCTTCTCTTACGGTTTGGGCATGAACTACAACTTGAGCAAGACCACTTATGTGGGTCTGGACATCACGCGCTACAACACCGAAGGCAAGAGCAAAATCCAGGGCGTGTCTTTGACAGCTGGATACCGTTTCTGATCCTCTTGTAGGCCCTGCTTGGGCTTGCTTGTTTTGAGGGCTCGCATCGCAAGATGCGAGCCTTTTTAGTGGTTTTTGGTGACTGGTGCGCTGGTTAAAATAATCATTTCAACTTCTTGGTTTGAACGCCAAACCCATTCAAATGCAAGCTCAATATTGGCTGTTGGTGCCCATGCTGGCGGGTCATTTGTGGGCTCCAGGCTTGTTGCAAGCCCAAGAGGTGGACCATCGGCATGCCTCTGCCTTTGCATCTGTCTCTGTTCGGGCCCCAGCCCCTTCGGTCGTGGTGGTTTTGGCCGGTGGTGGGGCCAAAGGGTTCGCGCATTTGGCCGTTTTGCGCAAGTTGGAACAAGACCGCATCCCGATTGCCCGAATTGTGGGCACCAGCATGGGGGCCGTGATTGGTGGCTTGTATGCCAGCGGCTTGTCCACCGACGACATTGAACGCGTGGTCGGGGGCTTGGACCCGTCCAAAGTGGCGCTGGACCAACTTAACCGGTTGGAGTTGCCATCGCGCACCCGGGCTTACCAGCAAAAGTACCCGGTGGAGCTGGAGTTTGGCATCAAAAATGGCGGTCCCAGTTTTGCCCGTGGCGTCAGCGATGGTCAGCGGTTTCTGGCGCTGCTGCAGGATTTGACGGCCCATGTTCCGCCCCACATTGATTTCAACGATTTGAAGATTCCTTTTCGGGCGGTGGCCACCCGCTACCGAGATGGCGAGATGAAGGTGTTTGACCGGGGGGCCTTGCATTTGGCCATCCGGGCCAGCATGGCCGCACCTGCTGTTTTTGCGCCTGTCGAGGTCGATGGTGAAACCTACGTCGATGGTGGGTTGGTGGCCAATTTGCCGATTGAGGTGGCTTTGAGCGAGGGCGCCGATGTGGTGGTCGCTTCGTATTTGGCTGGGGGCATCGACGAAGCGAAATCCGATGCGCCCAACCATGCCTTGGTGGTGGCCAACCGCATGCTGGATATTTTGATTCGTCAAAATGAGAAAAGAAATTTGGCTTTGCTGCGCCCCCAGGATGTGTTGATTGCACCGGCCTTGGCTGACATTGGCTTTGCAGATTTCAACCGCGCCCGAGAGATTGTTCAGCGAGGCCAGACGGCCCTTGGCACTGTGCAGGCACGTTTGACCCAATTGAAAGCCGATGCAGGCGGGGTGGAAAGCCTGAGCAAGACAGAGCTGTCGTTTGACCAAAGGGAAAAACGCATCGTGGCCATTGAGGCGCAAGGCCACCAAGATGTCTCAGCCCAGTTCATTCAAGAGTCTTTGGCCGGGTTGTTGGGGCAGGAATTCAAGCCCAAAGAGGCTGAACGCCACATCGATGCGCTGTACACCAGCGGTTACTTTGAATTGGTCAGCTACAGCTTGGCGCAAGTTCAGGGCGATCAATACAAACTGGTGGTGACCGTGCGAGAAAAGCCCTATAGCCCCCATTTCATGAAAACCACCCTGGGTTTTTCGACCGAATCGGGCGGTGTGACCCAATTCACAGCGGGTTTTGGTTACCGCCGACCGTGGTTGACCCCTTCGGGTTTGGAGTTTTCACTCGATGCCCGAGTGGGCACGCAGTCTGAGTTGGCCGCCCGGCTTTACCAGCCGCTGGGCGCAGGGTGGAGTGCCGAAACCGGGGTTTCGTGGGATCGCAACTACTTGCCGCTGTACAAGTCTGTCATCGACAAAGACGACCGAAGCAACATCAAACTGGCCTATTACAACCAGACCACCCGAAGCTTGGATGCCCGTGTGGTTTATGACTTTGAGCGCAAGGCCAACATCAAACTGGGGGTGACTTCGAGCAGCATTCAGCAAACCTTGGACACCGCTTCCGAGTTGGCCGACACGGGCTCGCGAACAGACACGCTGCGCTTCAACGGTCTGAGAGCCCAAGTGCAGATCGACCAACTCGATTCGCTGAGCTTTCCCACCCGGGGCTTTTACCTGAATGCCATCTACGAACAGGGCATCTCCGGAGCGGATTATTCCGGTGGGCGTTTGAGCGCCAAGTGGGCCACTGCGCTGGGGCCGCATATTTTTAACTTCGGCTTCAACTGGGCGCAGGACCAAGTGTCATTGAATTGTGTCAAGTGCAAAAGCCCTTCCCAGTTGATCTTGGGAGGGTTTCAGTCCATGGGGGCGTATCGCATGGGACAGTTGGTGGGGGACCACTTGGCCCACTTGCATGGCACCTACATGTACCGATTGACCGATGGTGGTTTGTTGAACCAAAAAACCTTTGTGGGCACTGTGCTTGAAGCTGGCGATGTCTGGGACGCTGGTGAGACCCTGCGTGCCCGTTACAGCGGCACTTTGTTTGTGGCTGTGGACAGCAAGATCGGTGACATTTATTTGGGTGCGGCCAGAGGATCCGGTCGGGCGTACAACCTGTTCCTTCAGTTGGGTCGGCGCTTCAGTTTCTGAGTGGAAAGGTCCGAATCATGGGTCTGAGCTTCATGCGCATCGATCAAGTCGTGATGAGCGGCGATGGTTATTACCAATCCATGGCCTACCACGCCTATGGCCAACTGTCGCTCTGCAGTTTTGTGTTGCAGTGCGCACTGTGCCTGGCCTGTATCGCTTGGGGTTATGGGGTGCGTCATTTCGCGCTGGCCCGCGTGCGTCTGCAGGGGCCTTGGCTGCGGCATGTTCAGTCAGGCATCCAAACCATGGGGGCTGCTGTGGTGGCCGTGCTGTGTTTGTCGCTGCTGTTTTGGGGTGGACAGGCCTTGGGCTGGAGCGCTCACGACTTGATGGTGCTGTGGAAAGTTCTGGCCTTGACCCTCTGGGTTTTGGCCATTCGGGCGGGCGGGTGGTTTTTCAGGCATGTGCTGCATCCTCACGAGGTTCTGCGGATTTTTTTGCACCTGTTTGAATGGGGGGCCGTGGTCGTTGTGGTGCTGACTTTTTTTGGTCTGTTCCAACCCATCACGGCACACATTCGGGCCATCGAGTTTTCCATTGGCGAGCAAGTGTTCAAAGGCGCCAACATCGTCACCGGGGTGCTCATGGGGGTGGTGGCGCTGACGGTGGCGGGTCAAATTGCCGACCTGGTGAACCGCTTGCTGCAACGCTATGCACGGCAAGAAACCATTCAGGGCAACGATGCCCTGATCCTGACGCGCCTCTTTAGTATGGGCATTTTTGCATTCACCTTGGTGGGTGTGCTGGTCAGCTCGGGCATTGATTTGACGACCTTGGCTGCTTTTGCCGGTGCCATGGGCATTGGCTTGGGCTTTGGCTTGCAGGAGTTCGTGGTCAACTACGTCAGCGGTCTGTATGTGTTGCTGGAGCGGGCGCTCAAGGTGGGCGATTACGTGACCATCGACAAGATCACCGGGCGTGTGGTGCAAATGAGCAGCCGCGCCCTGGTGGTGCGCGATGCGGTAGGCACCGAAAGCCTGATCCCCAACAGCAGTGTGATCAAGGGCGTGTTGCAAAACCACACCCTGAGCAACGACGATTTTCGGGTTTCTTTTTTGATGAAAATTGCCGATGTGGCCGACTATCCCCGGGCGCGTGAATTGATTTTGCAATCGCTTAAAAACGCGTCCCGCGTACTGCCCGATCCCGCTGGGGATGTGCTCATCGCTTCAGTGGCCGCTGGCGAGGTGACGCTGGAGACCAGCTTCTGGATCAACGATTTGCACAATGGCCACAAAGGCCTGATTTCTGATTTGATGTTTGACAGTTGCATGCGCTTTCGCAGCGAAGGCGTGCTGCTGGCCACTGAAGGGGGCGAGCCCCTGGCACCTGCCAAAGCCCTCACCCCAAAGGCCGTTAGCACTTGATGGTTGCTACGATGAATGTGACCCAATGATGTTGGCAGAGATGTCGCTCTTGTAGGAGCGACGCCCCCGTCGCGATCACCCTCGCAGACCACTAAAAATCGCCCCGAGGGCGGGGCTCCTACACAATGCAGGGTTGCTTGTAGGAGCGACGCCCTCGTCGCGATCACCTTTGCAGACCCCCAAGAATCGCCCCGATGGCGGGGCTCCTACAAAATGCAGCTTGCCTCCTGTTGGGGCGACGCTCCCCTGGCCATCACACTCGCAGACCACCAAGAATCGCCCTGGGGCGGGGCTCCCACAAAATGCAGGAAGCCTCTTGTAGGAGCGACGCCCTCGTCGCGAAAAGCCTCGCAGACCACCAAGAGTCGCCACGAGGGCGGGGCTCAAACACGGATCGAGGCGCTGATTGCTATGCCCAATACAAGTCTTAGGGGTGAGTCCGAATCAATCAGGCAGCAGGGGGTGTTTGTTTAAGCAGCGTGCTTCTGCGCCAAAGCCAGCGCACAAGCGTGGGCGCTGGCCCAGGCCCACTGGAAGTTGTAGCCGCCCAGCCAGCCGGTCACGTCGATCACCTCGCCAATGAAGTACAGCCCCGGCTGTTTGGACTCCATGGTTTGCGATGACACATCGCGTGTGTCCACCCCGCCCAACGTGACCTCGGCTTTTTTGTAGCCCTCGCTGCCCGTGGGCGTGAGTTGCCAGCTGGACAATGCCTCGGCCAATTTGTTCAATGCCTTGTCGGGCACGTCGGCGGCGGTGCGTTGCAGGGCGGGGTCTTGGCTGACCCAGGCCTCGGCCAAGCGGCTGGGCACCAGGCTGGCCAGCTCGTTGCCCAGCAGTTTTTTGGAGCGCAATTTAGCTTCTTGCAGGCGCTCGGGCAGATTCACCTCGGGTGCCAGGTTCAGCCGGATCGGTGTGCTTTCATGCCAGTAGCTGGAAATTTGCAGCACGCCCGGCCCCGACAAGCCCCGGTGTGTGAACAGCAGGTCTTCGTCGAAGTGCATGCGGTTTTTTTTCTCACCGGTTTCGATGCCCACGGGCAGCGCCAGGCCGGCCAGCTGGGCATAAGGTGCCCAAGCCTCACCGTCAAAGGTCAAGGGCACCAGACCCGGGCGACGCTCCACCAGGCGCAGACCGAATTGGCTGGCGATGCGGTAGCCCCAGTCGCTGGCCCCGATTTTGGGAATGGACAAGCCGCCTGTGGCCACCACCAGTGCGGTGGTTTGCACCACGCCTTGTTGGGTTTCCAGAATGTAAAAGGGCTGATTGTCGGACGGCGCTTGGACCGATTGGACCGCGCACCCGCTGCGGATTTCAACACCCCCTGCGGCGCATTCGGCCAGCAGCATGCGGATGATGTCTTCGGCCGAGTGGTCGCAAAACAGCTGGCCTTTGTGCTTTTCATGAAAGGCGATGCCGTGTTTTTGCACCAAATCGATGAAGTCTTGTGTGGTGTAACGCGACAGGGCCGAGCGGCAAAAGTGGGGGTTTTGGCTGATGAAGTGCTTTTGCGGGGCTGACGCGTCCAGCAGCCGGTTGGTGAAGTTGCAACGCCCACCGCCCGAGATGCGGATTTTTTCCGCCACCTTGTCGCTGTGGTCGATGACCAGCACCTTCAAGCCGCGCTGGCCCGCCACGCCTGCGCAAAACAAACCGGCAGCCCCGGCACCCACAATCACCACATCCCATGTCTTCATGGCGCGGAGTGTAAGGGGCTTGTGCTCGAAGACCGGTTTAACCCCGAGCAAAACGCCCCTGGGGACGTTCACAGGTTCAAATTCAGGACTTCATGAAGCCCTTGAGCATGCCCATGCCTTGCGCCATGAGGTCGCCGCTGGGCAATTGGCCGTTCGGTGTGAGTTGGTCAACCAGTCCGGGCAAGTGCTCGGACAGGTTGGAGGCCACTTCGTTGGTGGACAAGCCGGTTTTGGTAGCCAAATCCTGCAACGGGCCTTGGCCCAAGACAGATTGAATTTGCGCAGCCGAAATGGGCAAGTTGGTGTTGTTGGAAATCCAAGAAGCAACGATGTCACCCAGGCCGTTTTTCTGGAAAGCACTGACCAAGCCGCTGATGCCGCCCAGTTCGGGGTTGTTGAGCAAGCCCATCACCATTTGCATCATTTTGTCCCCACCCGCACCGGCTTGGCCCGACAGGGCAGCTGTGGCTTGTTGGGCGACTTGGCCTGCGATTGAATCAAAAAGTCCCATGAACTACTCCATTTAAGCGGCGAAAAGTACCGCTCGGCGAAGTCTAATGTGTTCATGAACGGGATTCGGTATGCCCCTTTGCAAAATGTTTGAATTTTTAATTGGGTGCGGTGGTTCAGGCGGTCAATGCCATGGGCTGTAGATGTGTTTGTGGCATGCCCCAGTCCCGCGCACCTTGAACCACGTCCCCTACCACGATGATGCTGGGGCTTTGCAGGCCTTGCTGGGCCATTGTCTCGACCAGATCACCCAAGGTGGTCAAGGCTTGGCGCTGCACGGGCAAGCTGGCGTGCTGCACGATGGCCACAGGCGTTGTGGCAGGCAGACCCTGCAGCAAACCTTGGCGGATGGTGTTGAGGCTGCTCACGCCCATGTAGATCACCAGCGTCAGTTTGGCTTGTCGGGCGGTGTGGGCCAGCAAAGGCCAGTCGGTGCCGCTGTCGCCGGGTTTGGCGTGACCTGTGACAAACACCACGCCGTGTGCGTGCTCGCGGTGGGTCAGCGGGGCACCCAAGCTGCTCATGCCGGACAGGCCCGAGGTGATGCCGTTGACCACCTCCACGTCAATGCCCGCTTGGCGCAGGTGTTCGACTTCTTCGCCGCCCCGCCCAAAGATAAACGGGTCGCCACCTTTGAGGCGCACCACATGCTCGCCTTCTTGCACGGCGGTGATCATCAGCTTGTCGATGAAGGCCTGCGGCGTGCTTTTGCAGCCGCCGCGTTTGCCCACATGCACGATGCGGGCCGTGGGCGATGCGTGTTCGAGCACGGCTTCGTTGACCAGATCGTCGACCAGCAGCACGGTGGCGCGGGCAATGGCTCGGGCGGCTTTGAGTGTCAGCAGCTCCGGGTCACCCGGGCCTGCACCGACCAGCGTGCATGTTCCTTTGAACACCGAGGGATCATGGCTGACTCCGCGTGGCGATGGTGCGATCGGGTGGCGGCGGCTTGGGGTCAGGTCGGAAAACGGTGTGGGAGTGCTCATGCTTGAACTTCACGCAGGATGTGTTGAACTTGCCGTGCCATCGGTTCGGGCACCGGCAGCAGGTTTTGCAAAACGTGTTCGATGTAGAGCGCCGTGGCCGCCGCATCGGTGCCAGGCCATTCGGGCATTTTGGCGAGCGAGCCTTCTTGTTGTTCCTGCACGCGCCAAGTTTGGTGGTTTTTGAACACATCCATGGCCGGTGTGCGCCGGGCATCGGCCACGCTCTCACCTTCGGTGCCGCGCAGCAGCAGCGCGTGCTGGCCGGTCAGGGCAAAGGTGGCGGACATGGACTGCAAATATTCGGGGTGGGTGTAGCTGCCCACCACCAAGGCGGGGCCGTCGCAGGGGTTCATCAGCTTGACCAGGCTGTGCCCGGGGTTGCGCAGGCCCACCACACGGCGCACGGCCAGCAGCTTGTGCAGCCCCGCATTCAGCACCTGTGTGGGCACAAACACCACTTCACCGGCTTTCACATGGGGCGAGGTGTTGGATGCCGAAATGCCCAATTCGGCCAACACCGCTTGACTGCCCACGCGTTTGTCTTCGGTGGCTGTGCCGTGCATCACCACCGCCACGCCTTGGCGGGCCAGCAGCAGGCCCAGCAGCGGCGTGAGCACGGGCAGTTTGCGGGCACCGTTGTAGCTGGGCAGTACCACGGTGGGGGCATGGCCCGAGCGAACCTGGTTCAGCCGAGCGTGCGTGGCGTCCAGAAAACCGGCCATCTCTTCAGGCGTTTCGCCCTTGATGCGCATGGCGATGCAAAAAGCGCCCAACTCCAAGTCACTCACCTGTTGGTCAAGGATTTGGCCCATCAGGTCGGCGGCTTGCTCGCGACCGAGTGCGCGTGCGCCGTCTTTGCCGCGTCCGATGTCCTTGATGTAATGTCTGATACCCATGGTATGGATTGTCCGGTAATCGTTCTAACTGTTCGTTATATGGGTATGTCTATTGCCTTTTGTGGGAGCTCCGCCCTCGGGGCGATGGGGGTGGTCTGCGAGGGTTATCGCGACGGGGGCGTCGCTCCTACGGGGGGCCTGCTTTTTGTGGGAGCCCCGCCCTCGGGGCGATGGGTGGTGGTCTGCGAGGGTGATCGCGACGAGGGCGTCGCTCCTACAAGGGAATGCCCTGCATTTTGTGGGAATGCCTGCACAGGGGAGTGCCTGTCTTTTGTAGGAGCCCCGCCCCCGGGGCGATTCTTGGTGGTCCACAAGGCTTATCGCGACGGGGGCGTCGCTCCTACGGGGGCCGCCTGCATGCCGTGGCGCACCTTGGTGTCGGCACAAGCGGCCGATGCCCAGAACGCCAGCATGGTGCGCACGGCATCGGCTTGGTTGCTGGTGGCTGCCACCGAGCCCGAGAAGGTGGTGATGATCTCCACCGCCGGGGGCAATCCGCCCACGATGGTGATGCCGGGCACGCCCAGCATTTCGCTCAGCTGCTGAAAGCCCAGCGCCACATCGCCTTGCGCCACCAGCGAACCCACAGGCACGCCGGGTTTGGCCTGCACGATGCGGGGGGCGATCGTTTCGGCAATGCCCCAGGCCTCGAACTGTTTGGCCAGCTGCACGCCGCTCGGACCCGTGGAATAGCCCAGCGTGGGCGTGGCCAGAATGGCGGCTTTGAGTGCGGCTTCGGTCGAGATGTCGGGTACAGGCTGGCCCGCAGGCACGGCCACCGCCACGCCCGAGCGCACCAGGTCGGCGCGGCTGCCTGCCAGCACATGGCCGCTGGCGACAAGTTTGTCGATGGCGTCGCTGGCCAGCACCACAACGTCAAAGGCTTCGCCCGCTTGCACCCGCTTGGCGGCATCGACGCCGCCGACCGACTCAAGCTGCACTTGAACGTCAGGCGCTTGCGCGTTGTACAGCGCCACCAGGTCGGCCAGCAAGGCCTTGGTGGCCATGGATGAAATCAGTCGGATTGTGGTCATGGTGAGGTCTTGGAATGGGGTGAATTTGTGGAAGTGACGCCCCCGTCGCGATGGATTCGCTTCGAATAGCGCATGCCAAGGCACCCTCGCGACGAGGACGTCGCTCCCACAAGGATTATGGCAAGGCCCTTCGGCGGACCATGCCCCGCTTAAACTCGCTGCTATGCAAATTTTGGGTATCGAATCTTCTTGCGACGAAACCGGTGTGGCCTTGGTGGAAACCACGGGCAGCGCCATGCCGCGGTTGTTGTCCCACGCGCTTTACAGCCAAATCGAGATGCACCAGGCCTATGGCGGCGTGGTGCCCGAACTGGCCAGCCGTGACCACATTCGGCGGGTCTTGCCGCTCACGCGCCAGGTGCTGGCCGAGGCGGGGGCCACTTTGGCCAACATCGACGTGGTGGCCTACACCCGGGGGCCGGGCTTGGCCGGTGCGCTCTTGGTGGGCTCGGGCGTGGCCTGTGCACTGGCGGCGTCTTTGGGCAAGCCGGTGCTGGGCGTGCACCATTTAGAGGGGCATTTGCTCTCGCCTTTTTTGAGTGCCGACCCGCCCGAGTTTCCTTTCATCGCTTTGCTGGTGTCGGGCGGCCACACGCAGCTGATGCGGGTGGACGCGGTGGGCCGTTACGAGCTGCTGGGCGAGACGATTGACGACGCCGCAGGCGAAGCCTTTGACAAGTCGGCCAAGCTCATGGGCCTGCCTTACCCGGGTGGCCCGGGCCTGTCGCGCCTGGCCGAGCAGGGCAACCCGGCAGCCTACAAGTTACCGCGCCCGTTGCTGCACAGCGGCGATTTGGACTTTTCCTTTGCCGGACTCAAAACAGCGGTGCTCACGCAGAGCCAAAAAATCGGCCCTGCCGCTCACACCGAAGGCGCGCCCGAGCGGGCCAACCTGGCCGCATCGACCCAGGCGGCGATTGTGGAGGTGCTGGTCAAGAAATCCATGAACGCGCTCAAGGCATCGGGCATGAAGCGCCTGGTCGTGGCCGGTGGCGTGGGGGCCAACCGCGAGCTGCGGGCGCAACTCAATGCCGCGTGCGCCAAGGCCAAGGTGCGCGTGCATTACCCCGAGTTGCACCTGTGCACCGACAACGGGGCCATGATCGCCATGGCCGCCGCCATGCGCTTGCAAGCCGGGGCGCAAACGGCCGAGGCGCGTTACAGCTTCGACGTGAAACCGCGTTGGCCTTTGCATGAGCTGGCCGGTTCTTGAATCGCCCCAAAACCTGCCGAAACAAGCCCTGAAGAAATGCGGGTTAACCCCAGGGCCTGTGCGCTGACTGGTTAAACTCCCGCCCTTTGCTTGCCAGGGCCGGGTCACGGTCCTGCGCCCCTGTTGCCATGTATTCATTGCCTTTTTTCTCGCGCCGCGCATTGCTGGCCTGTGTGGTCTCGCTGTGTGGGGTCGGTGCCCATGCCCAGTCGCCCACACCCATCCGCTTGGCTTTGATCGAAGGCCTGAGCGGCCCCTTTGCCAACACGGGCGAGGCCGTGGTGCGCAACATCGCTTGGGCGGTGGAGCGTGTCAACGCGCGCGGTGGTGTGAAGACCGCACAGGGCCTGCGCCCAATGGTGCTGGAGCGCTACGACAGCAAGGGCCAAAGCGAAGAGGCTTTGTCGGCGCTCAAATCGGCCATCGACGATGGCGCACAAGTGGTGTTGCAGGGCAACTCGTCGGCCAACGCAGCGGCCCTGATCGACGCCATCAACAAACACAACGAACGCGAGCCGGGCAAGCGCGTGCTGTTTTTGAACTATTCGGCGGTGGACCCGGCGCTGACCAACGAAAAGTGCAGCTTTTGGCACTTCCGTTTTGACGCCCATGCCGACATGCGCATGACCGCTTTGATGCAAGTGCTGCGAGAGGACAAACCCGTCAAATCGGTTTACCTGATTGGCCAGGATTACAGCTTTGGCCAGGCCGTGTTGCGCGAGGCCAAACGTCAGTTGTCCGAACAACGCCCCGATGTGAAAGTGGTGGGCGATGAGCTGCACCCCATGGGCCGGGTCAAAGACTTTTTGCCCTATGCCGCCAAAATCAAGGCCAGCGGGGCACAAGCGGTCATCACCGGCAACTGGGGCAATGACCTGACGCTCTTGGTCAAGTCGGCGCGAGAAGCGGGCTACGAAGGCAAGTTCTACACCTTTTATGGCAACGCCTTGGGCGCGCCTGCGGCCATTGGCGAGGCCGGTGTGGGCCGGGTGATTGCGGTGGCCGATTGGCTGCCCAATGTGCCGGGCAAGGCCAGTGAGGCGTTTTACCAAGCTTTTCGCCAGCGCTTTCCCAAACCGGCCGAAGACTATGTCCATGTGCGCATGCAATTGATGGTGGAGGCCTTGGCCCAATCCATTGAAAAGGCAGGCCACACCGATCCTTTGGCGGTGGCCTTGCAGCTCGAAAAATCCCGTGTCAGCATCGCCGGGCAAAGTGGCCAGATGCGCGCCGAAGACCACCAGTTTCAGCAAGCCCTGGTGGTGGGCCTCATGGAACGCCAAGGCACGCCCGGGGTGCCTTTTGACGTCGAGGGCTCGGGTTACGGCTTTAAAGTGGTGCGCCAAATTTCAGCCGAGCAGGCCCGTTTACCCACCACATGCAAGATGCAGCGCCCGGCCGGTGCTTGAGGTGTGGAGCACCTTCAGACCCACTTGAACGACCTTTTGACCAATTGAAACAGGATGTAATAAGTTATTCAACAGTCTTTTTGAATTCAAAATTGATTATTAAGATGTAAAAAACTTTGAAATAGGTGATGTAGTGACTTTTTTAAAAAGTCGTGACAACTGATTTCATCGGCCCCCATGCCCCGGGCACATCTTTTTTAAATTTGTTTGAACCCCAAAAAGGTCCCAGCCATGACGCTCGAAAATTACTTCAACAGCAGTTTTCAATCCGACGTTGCCAAGTTGCAATTCCGGGCCGTCCCTCAAGTTCTGAAGGACATTCTTCAAGACCCGGAGCTGGTTCTGTTTGGGGGCAAAAATTGGTCCACGGTTGACGAAGACTTGGCCCTCATTGATCCCGGGAATCGGCCGCAGTTCTTACTTTGCCTTTTTGTGCTGGTGGCCACAGACCAGTGCATGCAGTCTTATTTCAAAGCCCACTACGCACACTGGCGGAGCCAGACCGGGTATCCCAAATTTGGCTGGACCCGTTTTGGCCTTTACAACGAAAACCCTTTAAAGCTTCTCTCGGTGCCCGATGTGGCAGGGCTGGTCGATGCCGAGCTGTTCAGTGCCTTGCTGCCGGAGTTCGTGGCGTTTTATCGGCAGCAAATTGAGGATTACGTCCGGCTGCATTGCCCTGAACTGACAGCCGAGCACTTTTTTGGCAAGTTGTGCCGAGACGCCGTTTTTGAGCTCAACGAGGGCATGCTGGTGCCCGTCTTCAAACAGGCCATGTACCCCCTGATGCAGGCCGATGCATCCCTGGGCCATGCCGATGGTGGTTACCTGATGGCGGCTTGATGGCTGCATGAAGCCGATATGCCTGCGTTCAGGCCTGTCCCGGCTCAAACGGGGTGCGGGCCTTGGACTCCAGTCCCTGGCAAAGTTTTTCCAGCAATTGGGTCAGCGCTTGTTGCTCGTCTGCGGTCAGCGGCGACAAGAGCCGATCTGAAGCTTGCTGCGCCAAATGTTGCGCTTGGGCAAACGCCTCTTGTCCTGAGGCCGAGACCTCGATTGTCCATTTGCGCCGGTCGGTGGTGCTGGCCTGACGGGTCAACCAGCCGCGTGTTTCCAGCCCGCGCACCACATGCAAGACCGTCACTTTGTCCAGACCCAAGGCCCGCGCCAAGCGGGCTTGGTCCATGGCTTGGCTGTGCATGAGCATGTGCAAGACGCCGAACTGCGGCGGGGTCAGTTTCAGGCTTTGGCATTCATTTTCAAACAAGCCCACCGACAGTTGGTGGGCTCGTCTGAGCAAAAAGCCGGGTCGACGGTACAAGGGGGTCACGGCAGGGGCTCTTCAAGCTTTCAGGGTTTGACCCAATAGGCGGCATCGGATCGGGGGGTAGCATCAAGGCTGCTGATGTCGTTAGCATGCTAACCAATAACAGCACGATTGGCCTCCCCGAAAACCCTTGCCAGGGTGTCTGAAGCTGTCCTGTCACAGGGCGCTTGTTGAACCCCTTGTTCATCGAAATGCCTTGCACCATGTCCATCGCAGAAAACTACATCTTTGGCCAATGGGTCAAAGACCATGCCCCCGCCCAGCGCGGTGACTCGATCAACCCCGCCACGGGCGAAAAAGCCGCCCAATTTGTAGCCGCCAGCGTGCAAGAGGTGGACCATGCCATCGCTTGCGCCCGCACCGCTTTTGAGACCACCACCTGGGCGCAACAGCCCAAGTTGCGCGCCGACGTGTTGCGCCTGTTTGCCGATCGCCTGGAGCACAACAAGGCCCAAGTGGTGCAAACGTTGGTGCAGCTCAATGGCAAATTGCAGCGCGAGGCCGAAGGCGAGGTCATGGCTGGCATTTCAGAGCTGCGTTATTACGCCGGGCTGGCCCGCAACCTGTTTGGCCGCGTCATCGAAATGGAGCCCGATGTTTACTCGCACATCGAGCGCGAAGCCATTGGTGTGGCCGCCATCATCGTGCCCTGGAACGCCCCCGTGACTTTGTTGGTGCGCTCTTTGGCCCCGGCGCTGGCTGCGGGCTGCACTGTGGTCATCAAGGCAGCGCACCAGACCGCACTGGTGCACACCCAGGTCATGGCCTGTTTGGTCGCCGATGAGCGCATTCCGGCGGGCGTCATCAACTCCTTCATTGAGCAAGACATCGTGGCCACGCAGCACCTGTGCGCGCACCTCGAAGTCGATGTCATCAGCTTCACCGGATCGACCCATGTGGGCAAGCAAATTGCGCTGTCGACAGCCAAAAACCTGACCCGCTTGTCGCTGGAGCTGGGTGGCAAGGCGCCCGCCATCGTGCGTGCCGATGCCAACATGAGCGCTGCTGTGCGCGGGATTGTGGGCGGCGCTTGTGTCATGGCGGGGCAGATGTGCACCGCCATCAGCCGGGTGCTGGTGCACGAATCGGTGGCCGCTGACTTTTCATCGCAACTGGCTCAGGCTTTGGCCCAAGTCAAAGTGGGACCGGGTGACCAGCCGAGCTCGGGCATGGGCCCCTTGATCGACCAGCGCAACCAGGCCCGCTTGCTGGAAGAAGTGCGTGCGGCCGCGTCGGACTGCCGCGTGCTGTTGGCAGGGCATGTTCCTGCTGACACGCCTCGCGGCGGTGCGTTCATCACGCCATCGCTCGTGGCCACGCAAGACCTGAGCAGCCATTTTGTGCAGGACGAAATTTTTGGTCCGATGATCACACTCGAGACTTTCTCTTCAGACGACGACGCGGTGCAGCGTGCCAACGCGACGCGTTACGGTCTGGCCGCTTCGGTGTGGACCACCGACCACCGGGCAGCCCGCCAAATCACCCGGCGCGTCAAGTTTGGCAATGTGTGGGTGAATGCGCACAACCGCTTGTTTGCCGAAATCGAGACCGGTGGTTACCGGCAAAGCGGTTTTGGCCGTTTGCATGGCGTGGAAGGCCTGAACGACTTCATGGAAACCAAGCATGTGTTCATGCCCTGCAACGATTGACCCTTGCCGATGACCGATTCGACCCAGCCCAAAACGCCACACACCACTGCCCGTTACTTCTTGGAAGGTCTACAAGACACTGGCATCCGCTACCTGTTTTCCAATCTGGGCACCGACCATGTGACCCTGATCGACGAGATGGCGCGCCTGCAAGCCGAGGGCCAGGCCATGCCCGAGGTGGTGATTTGCCCGCATGAAAATGTGGCCATTCACATGGCGGGTGGTTATGCGGCGGTCACGGGGCAAGGGCAGGGCGTCATGGTGCATGTGGATGCGGGCACCGCCAACGCGGCCATGGGCATGCACAACCTGATGCGCGCCCGTTTACCGGTCTTGCTCATGGCGGGCAAAGCCCCTTATGCCTTGCATGGCGAAGTGCCCGGTGCCCGTGACAACTATGTGCACTATGTGCAAGACCCGTTTGACATCGCTTCGCTGGTGCGCCCGTACGTCAAGTGGGAATACAACCTGCCCTCGGGCGTGGTGGCCAAAGAGGTGGTGCGCCGTGCCCACAGCGTCATGCACACCGAGCCTGCAGGTCCGGTGTACATGACACTGCCGCGCGAGACCCTGGCTGAAACTTGGGCGCCCGAGCAGGTCAAGTCTTATCCCGCCGCCCGCTATGGCGCGGTGCACATGGGCGCCTTGCCTGCCGAAGCCACTTTGCAGATCGCCCGCGAGTTGATGGCAGCTGACAACCCGCTGGTCATCACCTCCTATTTGGGTCGCAAGCCTGAGGCGGTGCAGGCGCTGGAGGCTTTGGCCGAGTTGTGCGGCATTCGGGTGGTGGAGTTCAGCCCCACTTGGTTGTGCATTTCTCGCGAATCGCCCTGTTTTTTTGGTTTTGATGCGACGCCGCTTTTGCCCGAGACCGATTGGGGTTTGTTACTCGACATCGACGTGCCTTGGTTGCCCCACCAAACCCGCCCCCGCGAAGACACCCGCTGGGTGCACATCGACGTGGACCCGATCAAGAAAGATTTTCCGGCCTGGGGTTTTGCCAGCGATGTGCGTTGGCCTGCTGACTGCGCGCTGGCGCTGCGTGACCTGCACCAGGCTGTGCTGTCGCTGGCCGACGAGGCCTTTCACCAACGCGTGGCTGAGCGCATGGCCCGCTGGCCAGCGCAACACCAGCAGCGGCTGGCGCGTGTGGCCGCTGCCGCACAAAACCCGGGCACAGAAGACGCCCTCAACCCAGCTTGGGTGTGCGCCCAGATTGGCCTGCAGCTGCGCCCCGATGACGTGGTCATCAACGAAGCCATTCGCAATTCGCCTGCCGTCTTGCAGCAAATACCGCGCACCCGCCCCATGAGTTTTCTCGGGGGCGCTGGTGGTGGCCTGGGCTACAGCGGCGGCATGGCGCTGGGCGTTAAGCTGGCTCGGCCCAATGACCGGGTGGTGCACATCGAAGGCGATGGCGGTTTCCATTTTTCGACCCCCACTTCCGTTTATGCCGTGGCGCAAGCACAAGGCCTGCCCATCTTCACGGTGGTCCTGGACAACGGCGGCTGGCAAGCCGTCAAAGAAGCCGTGCTGCGTGTGCACCCCGATGGGCCTGCGGCCAAGGCGGGCGAATTTCAGGCCCGTCTGAAGGGCGACAAGCGCCAGTTTGAACAAGTGGCCCAGGCCTTTGGTGCGCACGGCGAACGCGTGACCCGCGCCGAAGATTTGCCTGCGGCCATCACCCGCTGTCTGCAGGCGCTGGATGAAGGCCGTGCCGCTTTGCTTGTGGCTTCGGTCGCCAAGATTTGATTTTCATCCCCCATAAATCAGGAGACAAACCATGACAACGCGCTTCACATCCCCCTCACGCCGCAAGCTGGTGGCCACCGCTGCCTTGTCGTTGGCCGCATCTTTGGCCACATTGGCCCCGGCCCTGTCTTGGGCGCAAGCCGCTTGGCCCAACAAGCCGGTGCGCATTGTGGTGCCCTATGCACCCGGTGGCGCCAACGACATCTTGGCGCGCGTGGTGGCAGAAAAATTGACCCCTGTTTTGGGCCAGCCGGTGTTGGTTGAGAACAAACCCGGTGCGGGTGCCGCCGTGGGCACCGAATTCGTGGTCAAAGCCGCACCCGATGGCTACACCTTGCTCATGGCCGCCAGTGGCCCCATCGTGTTCAACCCGGCGCTGGTGGCCAAGCTGGCTTACAACCCCATCACCGACCTGGTGCCTATTTCTTTGGCGGGTTCGTTCCCGATGATCCTGGCCGTCAACGAAGCCTCGCCTGCCAAAACCTTCAACGAGTTGGTCGCCTTGTCCAAAGCCAATGCGGACAAGACCAACTATTCCTACCCCTCGGCTTCTTTTCAGTTGGTGATGGAGCTGGTCAAGGCCAAGTCGGGACTGAAGGCCCTGAATGTGCCTTACCAGGGCAGCGCGCCCTCCATCAACGCGGTGCTCACGCAAGAGGTGCAAATGACCCTGATCGACTCCGGCCCCATCGCCGCCTTGGTCAAGTCGGGCAAGTTGCGCGCTTTGGCTGTCACGTCCGAGCAGCGCTTGGCCAGCTACCCGCAAGTGCCCACGCTCAAAGAGCAGGGCATTGATTTGGCGGTGAATTTCTGGAGCGGTTTGTTGGCCCCGGCGGGCACGCCTGCACCCATCGTCAAGCGCTTACAAGAAGAGATGGCCCGCATCATGGCCTTGCCTGACGTGGTCGATCGCATGGCCAAGCTGGACATTCGTCCCGTGGGCAGCAGCAGCGCTGACTTTGCCAAAACCATTGCCACCGAAATCCCACTTTGGACCCAGGTCGCCAAAGACAACAACATCAAGGCGCAATGACGGCCAAGCGCATCGCCATTGCTGGGGCGGGCATTGCCGGTTTGACCACTGCCCTGGCCTTGTTGCAGCAAGGCTTCAAGGTCGATGTGTTCGAACAGGCCTCGCAACTGGGCGAGTTGGGTGCAGGTTTGCAGATTTCGCCCAACGGCTCGCGTGTTTTGATGGCGCTGGGTCTGGGCGATGCTTTGCAAGCCTGTGTCTGCCAAGCCCGGGGCAAAGAAATTCGCATGTGGAACACCGGCCAGCGCTGGAAGCTGTTTGACCTGGGCGACGATTGCCTGGCGCGTTTTGGTGCGCCTTATTGGATGGTGCACCGGGGTGATTTGCACCGGGTCTTGCTGGAAGCCTTCGAGGCTCGCTCGGACCGTCCCGTTCGCCTGAATGCGCGGGTGGTCAACGCCCTAAGCACGGCTTCGGGTGTGGCATTTGAATTGAACGACGGCTCGCAGCATAGCGCCCATGCTTTGCTGGCAGCCGACGGTGTGCACTCGGTGCTGCGCGAGCAGTTGCTGGGCGAAGACAAGGCGCAATTCACCGGCTTGCTGGCCTGGCGCGGGCTGGTGCCTGTTGAGCGCGTGTCTGAACACCTGCGGGCGCAGGTTGGCACCAATTGGGTCGGCCCGGGGGCCCACGTCATCACCTACCCGGTGCGCGGTGGGGCTTTGATGAACGTGGTGGGCATCATCGAGCGCGAGGGCTGGCGCAGCGAGTCCTGGACCGAGCGCGGCACCCACGCCGAGCTGTTGCAAGATTTTGGCCACTGGCATGCCGATGTGTGTGAGTTGATGTTGGCCATCGACCAGCCTTTCAAATGGGCCTTGCTCGGCCGCGCCCCGCAAACCGGCTGGGCGCAGGGCAACATCTGCCTGCTCGGCGACGCCGCGCACCCGACCTTGCCGTTTTTGGCGCAAGGAGCCAACATGGCCATTGAGGACGCCGCCGTCATGGCGCGCTGCCTGGCCTTGGATGAACCCACCGAACACGCCTTGGCCCGCTTTGAAAAACTGCGCTGGCAACGCACCGCCGACATCGTCAACCGGTCGCGCGACAACGCCCAACGGTTTCACAACCCCCAGCTGTCGGACCCCGCCAAAGCGGTGGACTATGTCAGCAGCGAGTGG
>CAITSG010000069.1 GCA_903894995.1 uncultured Burkholderiales bacterium | reverse complement strand
GAGTCGAACATGCCGACACCCAGGATGTCGCAAATCTTGGAAGGACCAGCACCCACGACTTCGGTGAAGGTCACCAAGCCAATGCCCATCAGCGTGGGGCTGTGGGGATCGGCGCGTTTGGCCGCTTGCTCGGCGCGCAGGCCTTTGTAGTCCACGGCTTCCAGCACTTTGTCGAGTGCCGTTTGGTAGTCGCCCGAGTCGAATTCAAAGCCGAAGGCGCTTTTGTAGGGGAACTGTTCTTTTTTGATGAAGTTCTTGGCGCGGATCTCGGCCTTGTCCATGCCCAGCTTTTGCGCCAGCACGTCGACCATGCGCTCGATCAAATACACCGCCTCGGTCACGCGGAAGGAGCAGCGGTACGCCACGCCACCGGGGGCCTTGTTGGTGTAGACGCCCTTGACGCTGGCGTGCGCGGCAGGAATGTCGTAAGAACCCGAGACGATGTGGAACATGCCAGCCGGGAACTTGGTCGGGTCGGCACAGGCGTCAAACGCGCCGTGATCGGCCACCACGTTCACGCGCAGGCCGGTGATCTTGCCGTCGGCGGTCGCAGCCAATTCGCCGTCCATGTGGTAGTCACGGGCAAAGGCAGTAGACGAGATGTTTTCGATGCGGTCTTCAACCCACTTGACCGGGCGACCCAGTACGATGGACGCGACGATGGCGCACACATAACCGGGGTAAATGCCGACCTTGTTGCCAAAGCCACCACCGATGTCGGGGCTGACGATGCGCACTTTGGATTCGGGGATGCCCGAGAGCATGGACACCACGGTGCGCACCACATGCGGTGCTTGTGAGGTGATGTAGGTCGTCAGGTCACCGCGGATCGGGTCAAACGAGGCCACGCAGCCGCAGGTCTCGAGCGGGCAAGGGTGCACGCGGGGGTAGTACATGTGCTGCGACACGGTCACTTCGGCCTTGTCAAAAGCGGCATCAGCGGCCGACTTGTCACCGGCATCCCACGTAAAGATGTGGTTGTGGTGGTCACGCTTGCCGTGTGCGCCTTCGGTCTTGCCGGCCAGGTCGTCACGGATCACGGGGGCACCCGGTTGCAAAGCCGCGTACGGGTCCAGCACCACGGGCAGCTCTTCGTATTCGACTTCCACGGCTTCCACCGCGTCAGCAGCGATGTAGCGGTCGTCGGCGATGACAATGGCGACTTCCTGCATTTGGAAGTGCACCTTCTCGTCGGCCAGCACCGCAGCCACGTCACCTGCCAAGGTGGGCATCCAGTGCAATTTGAGGGGCTTCAGGTCGTCGGCGGTCAGCACGGCGTGCACGCCGGGCATGGCGAGCGCGGCTTCTTTGTTGATTCTGACGATGCGGCCGTGGGCAATCGGGCTGCGCACGATGTCCATGTGCAGCATGCCGGGCATCTTGATGTCATCGACGTAGTTGCCCTTGCCTTGGATAAAGCGGGCGTCTTCTTTGCGCAGGCGCGAAGCGCCCATGCCAGCCAGCGCGAGTTCGCGGGCTTCAGCGGAAAGTACCGGTGCGTTCATGTGTGTCTCCGATCAAATGGTTGTTGCATCAAGCCGCAACGGGCTCTTGCAGTTTTTTGGCGGCGTACTGGACGGCTTTGATGATGTTCTGGTAACCGGTGCAACGGCACAGGTTGCCAGCCATGCCGTGGCGAATTTCGTCTTCGCTCGGGTTGGGGTTTTCTTGCAAGAAACGGTAGGCACGCATCAGCATGCCGGGGGTGCAAAAACCGCACTGCAAGCCGTGCTCTTTGTAAAAGCCTTCTTGCACCGCGTGCAGCACACCTTTGTTGGCCAAGCCTTCTACTGTGAGGACTTCAGAGCCGTCGCACTGAATGGCCAGATGGGTGCAGGATTTGACCGATTGGCCGTCGATGTCCACCGTGCAAACACCGCAGTGGCTGGTTTCACAACCAATGTGCGCGCCAGTCAAATTGAGCTCTTCGCGCAAAAAATGGATCAGCAGGGTGCGTGGCTCAACGGCTTTTTCTTCTTTCTTGCCATTGACGGAGACGGTGATGAGTTTTTTAGTCATGGTGTATTCCTAAAATTTAAGCGCACAGCGCCCAGGCTTTGTTGAGGGCGCGTTTGACCATTTCTCCGGCCATGGCGGTCTTGTATTCGATGTCACCACGCAGGTCTTCTGCGGGGTCGCACGCCGCAATGGCGGCTGCCACAGCGGCTTGCACGTTGTCGGCGTTGAAGGGCTTGTTCAGCAGCGCGGCTTCGGCGGCTTCCACACGCAATGCAGTTGGGGCCACGTTGGTCAAGGCCACGCGCACATGGCTGACTTGGTCACCCGTCTTGCGGATGACCACGGCGCAACCGGCTGTCGCCCAGTCACCGGTTTTGCGTTTGAGTTTTTCGTAGGCGTAGCCAGTGCCAGCTGCAAATGCGGGCACGCGGATCTCGCACATGACTTCGTTTTCTTCGAGCAGCGTCATGTAGGTGCCGAGGAAAAAGCCGTCGGCGGCCACGGTGCGACGGCCGTTCGGGCCTTCCAGCACAAAAGACGCGTCGATGGCGATCGACAGCGCAGGGTGGTCGTTGCCGGGGTCGCCGTGGGCGATGTCACCGCCAATTGTGCCGCGGTTGCGCACCTGGGGGTCAGCGATCAGCTTGGCCGCTTCGCACAGCAAAGGCACTTTGGCTTGCAAGATGGGGGATCGGATCAGGTCGTTTTCAACCGTCATCGCGCCGATGACAACGGTGTCGCCTTCTTCACGGATGCCCTTGAGTTCGGGGATGCGGTTGATGTCGATCAAGTGCTCGGGCTGCGCAAAACGCAGCTTCATCATCGGCAGCAGGCTGTGACCGCCGGCCAGCAGCTTGGCGTCAGAACCCAATTGGCCGAGCAAGGCCACCGCCTCGCCGACGGTTTTGGGCGCGTGGTATTCAAAACGCGGTGGAATCATCAAGGTCTCCTGAGTTTGAGAAAACAATCCTCGAGTATTGATGAGAGTCCTTTTCCGACCATAAAGTCAGGTTTTATTCTATTTCGTCATTCATTGGTCGATTTGTTGCACGAAATACACTTTATTGAGCACGAAATGAATTGATCAGACTTTTTTGCTTTCACAATCAGGGAATGTCCTAGGTGTTTAAAAGCCCAGTGTTTACCCTTGGTTTGGCTGCTCAATACCTGAGAGTGGAAGGGCGATGGGGGTGGTTTGCAAGGATTCACCGCGATTCAATTTGTGGGAGCCCCGCACAGGTGGCTTCCTGCATTTTTGTGGGAGCCCCGCCCTCGGGGCGATTCTTGGTGGTCTGCGAGGCTTTTCGCGACGGGGCGTCGCTCCTACAGGGACATGTCCGCAATTTGTGGGAGCCCTGCAAAGGTGACTACCTGCATTTTGTGAGGGCTCAGCCCAAGCCCAGTGCCTCGCGCAAACGGGCGACTTCGCCGCGTGACACGGGCACGGCTTGGGTGTTTTTGCCTTTGAGCACGATGTGGGTTTTGCTGCCTTCGCGCCCCAATGACTGCACGGCCTGCAAATTGACGATAAAGCAGCGGTGCACCCGCATGAACTGCGCCGGGTCCAGGCGCAGCGCCAGATCGCCGATGCTCAGGTTGCAAAAGTGGTAACCCTCGCGCGTGAGCACCCGGGTGTAGTGGGCTTGTGACTCCAGGCTGAGCACATCGGCGGTGTCCACAAATGAGACTTTTTGATCGGCCACCATCGGGATGCGCGACAAGCGCATGTTTTTGGCGGGTGGCTCAGCGACGGGAAGTTCTTGGCTGACCACTTGGGTCACGTCGTAAAACACCAGGGCAAAACCGGTGGTGTCGCCGTTCACATCGCCCAGACGGCTGACCTTGATGAGCAGCACTTGTTCGGGGATGTTGATGATCATGGTCATGGGCACCGCATTGGCCATGGGGCAGCCGGAGGCCTCGTCGAGCAAAAAATTGACCTTGGGTTTGGAGCGTTCGGGGTGGAAAGAGGTGACCAGTTTGTTGAAGGGCTGTTTCTCGTCCACAGGCAAAACCCGACGCGCAAAGTCGTTCATGGCCAGCACGTTGCGCTGGGCATCCAGATGGATGACCCCAGCCTCGAATTTTTCAAACAAGTACAGGCTGGAGTTGGCGGTGGTTTTGGCGTCCATGGCGGTGGGCATTGGTGCGACTGACAAGCGGCTTCGGGTTTGCAAAGCCAAGCGGTTCCAAGTACAGCATTGGTTGCCGTCGGATGGCCGAATTGCGCCCACTTTAACAATGAAATCAAACCGCTGGTGCAAAGGTGGATGTGCAACCCTTGGCAAGCTTGCAGCATGGACGGGGCAAAATCCGGTGCAATCGCCTGTCAGCGCCCCTTGGCCTGACGCCAAGCCGCGAAGTCGTCCTTGGACTGTGGCTCGGTCGGCGGGTACAGGCCCAAAATGCTGCGGCCCTGATTTTGTACTTGGTCGATCACAAAATCTTCGAACACCGTCATCTCCACCGCTTCGTCGGCCATGTCGTCGGCGAGGTGCGCGGGGATGACAAGCACGCCTTCCTTGTCACCCACCATCACATCGCCGGGCCAAACAGCGACATCGCCACAGCCAATGGGCACGTTGATGTCGAGTGCCTGGTGCAACGTCAAGTTGGTGGGCGCGCTGGGGCGGTGGTGGTAGGCCGGGAAATTCAGCGCGGCAATTTCGGGTGAGTCGCGAAAACCACCATCGGTCACCACACCGGCGCAGCCGCGCACCATGAGGCGCGACACCAAAATGCCCCCGGCCGATGCGGCGCGGGCGTCCTTGCGGCTGTCAAACACCATGACCGCGCCGGGCGGGCAAGTTTCCACCGCCACGCGCTGCGGGTGGCTGCGGTCCTGAAACACGCCGATGGGGTTGAGGTCTTCACGCGCCGGAATGTAACGCAGCGTGAAAGCTTCGCCCACCATGTTGGGCATGTCGCGTTGCAGGTCGGCATTGACCGGCCGCACGTCCTGAATGAACTGGTTGCGCAGGCCACGCTTGAAAAGTGCCGTACACAAAGTCGCGGTGCTGACGGTCTTGAGTTTTTCGCGGGTTTCGGGTGTCAAAGCCATGGGGTTTTCTCTGAAGTTGAGGCTCAATCGGCCGACAACTTGTTGTCGTTGATGATGCGGGCGTATTTCTTGCGGTCGGCCGCGATCAGGTTCACAAAGTCGGCGGTGCTGCCACCTTTGGCCACCGCCCCTTGGCCCAGCAACTGCTGCTGCACATCGGGCATGGCGACCACCTGCTGCAAACCCTGTGTGATCTTGTCGACGATGTTTTGGGGTGTGCCTGCGGGGGCCAACAGGCCCAGCCAGGAGCCCGATTCGGCACCGGTGACGCCACTTTCTTCGAGCGTGGGCACATCGGGCAAAGCCGGGACGCGGCTCTTGCTGGTGATGGCCAGCGCCTTGAGTTTGCCGGCCTTGATGTGGGCCGATGTTTCAAGCACCGAAGCAAACAGCATGTGCACTTGGCCGGAGATCAAATCGGTCATGGCCGCGCCACCGCCTTTGTAGGGCACATGCAAAATTTGTGTGCCGGTGGCGATTTTGAAGGTCTCGCCAGACAGGTGGGGCGAGCCCCCGTTGCCCGAACTGGCATAGGTGTACTTGTCAGGATGGGCCTTGGCCAGCGCCACCAGTTCACGCACATTGTTGGCCGGCAGCGAGGTGGTCACCGCCAGCACAAAAGGCAACTCGGCAAACAGGCCAATCGGCGTGAAGGCGGTGTCCGGGTTGTAGTTGAGCTTCTTGTACAAGGTGGGGTTGATCGACTGTGTGCCCACATTGCCCGTGAGCAAGGTGTAGCCGTCGGGTTTGGCGCGCGAGACCACTTCGAGGCCCAGATTGCCACCCGCCCCCCCTTTGTTGTCGATGACCACCGACTGGCCCCACAGCAGCGAGAGTTTTTGCGCCACGATGCGGGTGCCGATGTCGGTGCCACCGCCCGGTGCAAACGGCACGACGATGGTCACGGTTTTTGTGGGCCACGCTTGTGCGTGGGCCATGCCCATACCCGTCAGGTGCAGGCACGCCCCCGCCACCCCCCAGGTGATGACGCGACGCAGGACAAAGGCAAGAGAGGTTTTGGACATGTGCGTTTCCTGAGAGTGGACATGCGCGCAAGGCGCTCAGTAAATCACCGGCTCGCTCACCGGGGCACCAAATGAGGTTTCCAGGTAATCGAAGTCGCAGCCTTGATCGGCTTGCAGGATGTGCTGCGTGAACATGTGGCCGTAGCCGCGCTCAAAGCGCTTGGGCAGCGGCTTCCAGGCGGCGCGGCGCGTGGCCAGCTCTTCATCGCTCACCTGCAGGTGGATGCTGCGCTGGGGAATGTCCACGGTGATCAAGTCGCCGTTTTGCACCAGCGCCAGGTTGCCGCCCACATAAGCTTCGGGCGCAACGTGCAGCACACAAGCACCGTAGCTGGTGCCGCTCATGCGGGCATCGCTGATGCGCAGCATGTCGCGCACGCCTTGCTTGACCAGCTTGGTCGGGATCGGCACCATGCCCCACTCGGGCATGCCGGGGCCGCCCTTGGGGCCCGCGTTGCGCAAGATGATGACGTGGTCTTCGGTCACGTCCAGATCGGGGTCGTCGATGGCGACTTTCAGGCTGGGGTAATCGTCAAACACCAAAGCCGGGCCGGTGTGCTGCTGGAACTTGGCCGAGCAGGCGCTGGGCTTGATAACACAACCATCGGGTGCGAGGTTGCCGCGCAGTACGGCCAATGCGCCTTCGTCGTAAATCGCGTTGCAAAGCGGCCGGATCACGTCGTCGTTGTACACCTCGGCATCGGCGATGTTTTCGCGCACGGTTTGGCCCGACACGGTCATCGCGTCCAGGTGCAGCAAACCGCCATCACGCAGGCGGCTCATCAGGCCTTTCATGCCCCCCGCGTAGTAAAAATCTTCCATCAGGTACTGGTCGCCGCTGGGGCGGATGTTAGCGATCACCGGCACCTTGCGGCTGAAGGCGTCAAAGTCGTCCAGCGTCACAGCGCAGTGCGCCCCGGCGCGGCGTGACATGGCCACCAGGTGGATGATGGCGTTGGTCGAGCAGCCTTCGGCCATGGCCACGGTGATGGCGTTTTCAAAGCTCTGGCGCGTCAGGATGTCCGAGGGCTTCTGGTCTTCCCACACCATGTCCACGATGCGCCGACCACAAGCAGCCGACATGCGCGGGTGGTTGGCGTCGGGTGCCGGAATGCTGGATGCCCCAGGCAAGGTCATGCCCATGGCTTCGGCAATGCCCATCATGGTGGCGGCCGTGCCCATGACCATGCAGGTGCCGTGGCTGCGGGCAATGCCGCCTTCGACTTCGAGCCATTGGGCTGGTGTGATGTTGCCCGCGCGGCGCTCGTCCCAGTACTTGAACGCGTCTGAGCCCGAGCCCAGGGTTTTGCCTTTCCAGTTGCCGCGCAACATGGGGCCGGCGGGCAAATAAATGCAGGGCATGTTCATGCTGAGCGCCCCCATGAGCAGGCCCGGTGTGGTTTTGTCGCAGCCACCCATCAGCACCGCGCCGTCCACCGGGTGCGAGCGCAACAGCTCTTCGGTCTCGATGGCCAGCAAGTTGCGGTACATCATGGTGGTGGGTTTGACGAAGTTTTCGGCCAGCGAGATAGCGGGCAACTCGATGGGAAAACCCCCGGCCTGGAAAATGCCGCGCTTGACGTCCTCCACCCGCTGCTTGAAGTGCGAATGGCAGTTGTTGATGTCGCTCCAGGTGTTGACAATGGCAATGACCGGTTTTCCCACCCAGTCCACATGGTCGTAACCCATTTGCATGGCGCGTGAGCGGTGGCCAAAAGACCTGAAATCGTCGGGCGCAAACCAGCGGGCGCTGCGCAGTTCTTCGTAGGTTTTTTTCTTCGCGGTCATGAGGGAATTTTTGAAAAAGCTCACTGGGGTTTGATGCCGGCGGTCTTGATGACCCGTGTCCAGGTCTCGAGTTCGCTTTGCACAAAGGCGGTGTAAGGCTTGCTGCCTTGCGCAGGAATGATGAAGCCGACCGAACCCATGCGTTGCTTGATGTTCTCGGACTGCATGACTTGCGCCAGCGCGCTTTCGAGTTTGGCCACCACCGGTTGTGGCGTGCCTTTGGCCACCGACATGCCGGACCAGGACAAGGCCTCAAAGCCTTTGTAACCGGCTTCGGCAATGGTGGGCACATCCGGGTAAAGCGGATTGCGCTGCACACTGGTCACGGCCACGGCGCGCAATTTGCCCGCCTTGACGTGCGGCAATGCGGCGTCCTGGTTGATGAACATCATGGGGATGGTGCCGGCCAGCAAGTCGGTCAGCATGGGGCCGCCACCCCGGTAGGGAATGCCGGTCATGAAAATGCCGGTGGTTTGTTTGAACAGCTCCATCGCCATGTGGCCCGAGGCGGCGTGGGTGTAGCCATAGTCCAGCTTGCCGGGGCTTTTCTTGGCGAAATCCACGATGTCCTTGACCGTTTTGTAAGGGGTTGACGGGTTCACCACCAGCACATTGGGGCCGGAATGCACCTGCGACAGGTGGATGAAATCGGTCATCGAGTTGTATTTGAGGCTCGGGTCCAGGCCATGCGCCACCGCGTTTTGACCCACGCCGGTTTGGATCAGGGTGTAGCCATCGGCGGGCATTTTGAGCGCGCGTTCGGTGCCAATGGTGCCCCCGGCACCACCAATGTTTTCTACGATGAAGGGCTGTTTGAGCAACTTTCCCATCTCGTCAGCCACCATGCGCGCCATCACATCGCTGGTGCCCCCGGGGGGAAAGGTCACGATGATTTTGACGGGCTTGCTCGGGTAGTCCGATTGCGCCAGGGCGTTGGCGCCCACCAGACCCGTCAGACCCACGGTCAAGGCCAACAGCTGGCCCATCCAATTGCGTTTGCTGTGCATGTCTTGTCTCCTGATGAAGGTGGTGGATTCACGCCCCCGAACAGCCTTGTCGCTCATGTGGGTCACCGTGGAAAGTGACCTTGGACTGAATTGGTAGCGCTACCAAATTTACTCAAATGCATATTAGCCACACGCCAGTGCGGCGTCAATGCTTTGCGTCTCAGGGTTTACGCGGGTCAGGCGCTGTCTCGCTCGATGACTGAAAAGCCCACATCGACCATCGGCCGCAAGACCTCGCGGCCCTCGGCGCGGTCCATCAGGCAGCGAGCGGCCAACTGGCCGATTTCTTCGCCATTGATGCGCACCGAGGACAAGGCCGGCACCATGTCACTGGCCAGGGGCGTGTCGCCAAAACCCATGATGGCCAGTCGCCCCGGCACGTCGATGTTCAGCACACGGGCCTGCGTCAGCACCCCCAGCGCCAGCAAGTCTGAGCTGCAAAACACCACCTCCACGTCGGGACAAGCATCGAGCAACTGTGTCAGGGCGTCGCGCCCGCTCGTGATCGAGCGCGAGCTGCCCACGTTCACCTCGACCACCGGCGTCAAACCGAGCTGCAGCACCTCTTCACTGAAGGCCCTGGCACGTTGCTCTGCCCGCTCGTCACTGGCCCGCACCACGGCCATCTTGCGGTGGCCTTTGCTGGCCAGGTAGCGCGCCACCTCACGGCCAATGTCCGAGTGCGAAAACCCGATCAGCATGTCGATCGGGGTGGGTGTGAGGTCCCAGGATTCGACCACCGGAATGCCCGAGGCCATCAGCAGGGTGCGGCTTTTGCCGGGGGGCAGCAGGCCGGTCAGAAAAATGCCGTCCGGACGCCGCCCGATGATGGCTTCGAGCAAAGCCTCTTCGCGCTCGGCCGAGTAGCTGGTCTGACCCAGCATGAGTTGGTAACCCGCATCAAACAGCGTGCCGTTGAGCGCCTCAATGGTGCCCATGAAGACCGACATGACCGTGCTGGGGGTCACCGCCGCGATCAGACGGCTGCGCGAAGAGGCCAGCCCGCCCGCCATGCGGTTGGGCACATAACCGGTGCGCACCACCGCTTCTTGGACCTTGCGCAAGACCTCGGCCGACACCTGATCGGGGGTGTTGATGGCCCTCGATGCGGTGATCGGCGCAACGCCCGCCAGCTTGGCGACATCGCGCAAAGTCATGGCACCGGTGCTTCGCCGGGATTTTTTGGGAAGGTCTTTTTCGGGCATTCAGGTTTCTTGCAGGCTTGCAATGGTAGCGCTATCATTGCGTCAATATTGGGCGCGGTCAAGGCACGGCGCTGTTTTGATCATAGGAGATCCCATGACCACGCCTTTGACCATCCGCATGCACGCCAGCGACAACGTCGCCATCGTGGCCAACGACGGGGGCTTGCCCGCAGGCACCGTGCTGCCGGGCGGTCTGGTGCTGCGGGACAAGGTCCCCCAAGGCCACAAAGTCGCCTTGCTCGATTTGCCCGCCCGCAGCGCGGTGCTGCGCTACGGCATCCCGATTGGCCATGCGCTGCAAGACATTGCCGCGGGCAGCTGGGTGCACGAGCGTTTGCTCGACATGCCCGGTGTCCGCGCGCTGGAGCACCTGCCCATGGCCACTGTCAAACCCCCGGCCCAGCCTGCGCTGGAGGGCTACACCTTCGAAGGCTTTCGCAACGCCGACGGCTCGGTGGGCACCCGCAACATTCTGGCCATCACCACCACAGTGCAATGTGTTTCGGGCGTGGTCGAGTTTGCGGTCACGCGCATCAAAAACGAGTTGCTGCCGCAATACCCCAACGTGGACGACGTGGTGGGGCTGGAGCACAGCTACGGCTGCGGCGTGGCCATCGATGCCGAGGGGGCCGAGATCCCGATCCGCACCCTGCGCCACATCAGCCTGAACCCCAACTTTGGCGGCGAGGTGATGGTGGTCAGCCTGGGCTGCGAAAAGCTGCAGCCCGAACGCCTGATGCCCCCGGGCAGCATCCCGATCACGGACACCCGGGGCGAGCCCGCTGCGCTCGATGTGGTGTGTCTGCAAGACGATGCACATGTGGGCTTCATGTCCATGATCGAGGCGATCATGGCCACCGCCCGCGAGCACCTGACCCGGCTGAACCAGCGCCAACGCGAGACGGTGCCCGCCAGCGAACTGGTGGTGGGCGTGCAGTGTGGCGGCAGCGACGCGTTTTCGGGCATCACGGCCAACCCGGCGGTGGGGTTTTGCACCGATTTGCTGGTGCGCGCCGGGGCCAGCGTGATGTTTTCCGAAGTCACCGAGGTGCGTGACGGCATTGACCAACTGACTTCGCGCGCCTCCACCCCCGAAGTGGCCGCAGCCATGGTGCGCGAGATGGCCTGGTACGACGCTTACCTGGCCCGCGGCAAAGTCGACCGCAGCGCCAACACGACGCCTGGCAACAAAAAAGGCGGGCTGTCCAACATCGTGGAAAAAGCCATGGGCTCCATCGTCAAGTCGGGCTCGGCCCCCATCAGCGGCGTGCTGGCTCCGGGCGAAAAACTGCGCCAAAAAGGCTTGATCTTTGCCGCCACGCCGGCCAGCGACTTCATCTGCGGTACTTTGCAACTGGCCGCCGGCATGAACCTGCACGTCTTCACCACAGGCCGGGGCACGCCCTACGGCTTGGCCGAAGTGCCCGTCATCAAAGTGGCCACGCGCAGCGAGCTGGCGCGCCGCTGGCATGACCTGATGGACGTCAACGCCGGCAAGATCGCCGATGGCACCGCCACCATCGAAGACGTGGGCTGGGAACTGTTTCACCTGATGTTGGACGTGGCCAGTGGTCGCCACAAAACCTGGGCCGAAAAATGGCAACTGCACAACGCCCTGGTGCTGTTCAACCCGGCCCCTGTGACCTGACATCCGCCCAACCCTCCCACCTGCAAAGCCTTTCATGACCACCCCCACCACCCCTGACGCCATCACCTGGGCCCGCGTGTCTTCGTGCTATTTGCCGCTGGCCAACCCCATCAGCGACGCCAAGGTGCTGACCGGTCGGCAAAAACCGATGACCGAAATCGCCATGCTGTTTGTCGAAATCGAGACGGCCAGCGGCCACCAGGGTTTGGGCTTCAGTTACTCCAAGCGGGCAGGCGGTCCGGCCCAGTTTGCCCACGCGCGCGAAATCGCACCGGCCGTGCTGGGCGAAGACCCCAACGACATCGCCAAGCTGTGGGACAAACTGTGCTGGGCCGGTGCATCGGTGGGCCGCAGCGGCGTGAGTACCCAGGCCATTGGCGCGTTCGACGTGGCGCTGTGGGACCTGAAAGCCAAACGTGCAGGCTTGTCGCTGGCCAAGCTGCTGGGCGCACAGCGCGACTCGGTGCGCTGCTACAACACCTCGGGCGGTTTTTTGCACACGCCGCTCGATCAACTTCTGGTCAACGCCAGCGCGTCAATGGCCCAAGGCATTGGCGGCATCAAACTCAAGGTGGGCCAACCCGACTGCGCACTCGACATTCAGCGCGTGGCGGCGGTGCGGCAACACCTGGGCGACCAGGTGCCGATCATGGTGGACGCCAACCAGCAATGGGACCGCCCCACGGCACAGCGCATGTGCCGCACCCTGGAGGCCTTCAACCTGGTCTGGATCGAGGAACCGCTGGACGCCTACGACCACGAAGGCCATGCCGCGTTAGCCGCGCAGTTTGACACCCCCATTGCCACGGGCGAAATGCTGACCAGCGCGGGCGAGCACTGGGACCTGATCCGCCACCGGGCGGCCGATTACCTGATGCCCGACGCACCCCGCGTGGGCGGCATCACACCGTTTCTGAAAGTGGCCGCATTGGCCGAACACGCGGGCGTGATGCTGGCCCCGCACTTCGCCATGGAGCTGCATGTGCACCTGGCCGCTGCTTACAAAACCGAGCCCTGGGTCGAACACTTTGAGTGGCTGGAGCCCTTGTTCAACGAACGCATCGACATCCACAACGGCCGCATGTTGGTGCCCACCCGCACCGGCTTGGGCGTGAGCCTGAGCGAGCAGGTCAGGGCCTGGACGCGTGAGGTGTGCGAAGTCAAGCTGTGATGCGGACGAAGGTCGTTTTCAAACCGCTGACTTGCCTAAGAGGCCGTATTCAATCTGCTTTTTTGACGCCGTGCCCCGTTGTGACAGGGTACGCCTCATCGCTTATTTTTATAAGCGGGCGCACCAAGGCGTTGCGGGTGTCGTCGATGCGGGTTTTGTCTTGGTTGGAGAGCTCGGAGGTGCGCTGATAATCAGCGCAAAGTGCAAAGGCAGCCCATGACCGAAACCCTCCCCCCACCCCGACTCGAACACCTGTGCGACCTGGCCGTGACCATTGCCGCGCCCGTTGAAGTGGGCCACACGCCCGCTGGCCTTCGCCGCATGATCCCCATCACCGGCGGCACCGTCACCGGCCCCCGCGTGAACGGCAAAGTGTTGGCCGGGGGTGCCGACTTTCAACTGATCCTGGAAGGCGGCACACAGGCCCACTTGGACGCGCGGTATGTGTTGGAACTGGACGATGGCAGCCGGGTGTTTGTGCAGAACACCGCCTTGCGCGTGGCCTCGCTCGAGAACTCACAGCGCATCATGAGCGGCCAGCCAGTCAACCCGGACGAGGTTTACTTTCGCTGCCAACCCAAGCTCGAAGCCACCGCACCGCAATGGGCGTGGCTGAGCCAAAGCCAGTTCATCGGCGTTGGCCGCCGCGCCCCCGATGGGGTGTTTTTGAGCTTTTACCGGGTGTGCTGAAAGCGGCCATCTGGCCCCACCCAAGCCCCAGCGTGGATGTCCACCGCGCTCGCCGAGATCACCCAAACCGCCCTGGCGCATAAGGCGTCGGGTCGACAAAAGGCGGCTCGCCGTGGACCATTTCGGCCAACAAACGGCCCGCCACTGGACCCATGGTGAAGCCCTGGTGCGCATGGCCAAAGTTGAACCACAACCCTTTGTGTCGAGGCGCTAAGCCCATCACGGGCAACATGTCGGCCGTGCAAGGGCGTGCGCCCAGCCAAGGCGGCTCGGGCAGGGGCTGGCCCAGGTCCAACAATTCACGCGCCAACACTTCGGCCTTGGCCACTTGCACCGGCGTAGGCGGGGCATCGATGGGGGCAAACTCGGCTCCGGTGGTCAGGCGCAAGCCACGCTGCATGGGGGCCAGCACAAAACCGCACTCGGCGTCGAGCATGGGTTGCCGCACGGGGACGGGCGGCGCGTAATGCTGGTGGTACCCGCGTTTGATGAACAGCGGGTAGTGGTACCCCAGCGTGCGGATCAAGCCGTCGGACCACGGCCCCAGCGCCAGCACCGCTTGCTGGGCGTGCACCGGGCCTTCGGTGGTCTGCACCAACCAGCCCGCGCCCTGCGCCTGCAAGCTGGACGCGTCACCCACCAGCAAACGGCCGCCACGCGCCACAAACAGGTCGGCATAACGCTGCACCAGGGCACCCGGGTCGTTCACTGCCCATGGGTCCAGCCAGTGCACAGCGCCAGCCAAGGGTTTTTGCAAGGCCGGTTCGGCCAGCGCGAGTTGGGCGGTGTTTTCTGCTTGAGAGCGCACACCAAAACGCCTGTGCAAATCTTCGGCCCGCTGCGCCGCCTCGTCGAATGCCTGGGCTGTGCGAAACACGAAGCGAAAACCTTCCCGCGACACCAAATTTTGCGCTGCCGCCGCTGCGATCAGAGGGCCATGTTCAGCCGTGGCGTGGGCGATCAGGCGGCTGTAGGCTTGGGTGGCCTGAGCGTGACGCTGGGGGTGCGAGTGGTGCAGGTAGCGCAGCAGCGCTTTGCCCATTTGCCAAAGTCCTTGGGCGTGCCAATGCACTTGGGCACCGCGCCCCAAGGCCACGTCCAGCAAAAAGCCCGGATCGCGCGGAAAGGCATAAGGCTCGACCGCTTCGCGCTGGATCAGGCCGGCGTTGCCCATGGACGTTTCCTGGCCTGGTGTGCGCCGGTCCACCAGCGTCACGACATAGCCGCGCTGCTGCAAATGCAAGGCGGTGCAGGTG
>CAITSG010000068.1 GCA_903894995.1 uncultured Burkholderiales bacterium | reverse complement strand
CACCTTGTTGCGCACCGCGGGCACCTCGGCGGCTGGAACAAAGCCCTTGGCCACGGCCCGCTCTAATGTGCGGTCCAAAATCGGATGGCCAACGCTGCTGGCCGAAGCTTTGGCCTGGGCGACGGGTCGGGAAGCCAAGGCGTTCATGGTCAAAGTGGGGGATGCCGACGCGATGGAGGCATTCAGTTTGCCCAGTGCCTGGGTGCTGCGTACATTCAAGTCCAAGGGCCCCGAGTACCCCGCACGCAGCAGGTCGGACATCGGTAAGCCTGAAAAATCGACTTTTTGGCCGGTCTGGATCACGTTGGGGTTCTCGATGCCATTGCGAGCGGCCACTTGGTGCGCCAGGCGCATGGCTTGGCCTTCTGAAATCGGCAGTTGGTTCTGTGCGTACTGGGCCTTGACCAGACCAATCAAGGTGTCTCCCGTTTTGACTTGCACCAAGCTCGGTCGCTGGGTCACCTGGGCCATCATCTGACCAAACGCTGGCGCGCGTCCCAAAGAGGGCAAAACTTCGTTTCTGCCCGTCAGGTCGGCAGGGTTCAGCCCGGACTGGCTGTTGAATGGGGGCAGCATGGGTGTCATATCAGAAGGTCATTTGCTGTTGAGTTTTGGAGCCTGGTCTCTTTTTGCTTAGGATGTGGACATGATGAGCAACGTCAAAACTTCCACACACATGATGTCCACCAAGCAAATGCTGTGCCGACTTTGGGATCAGGTCGCCATTCGGGGTCTGTGGTTCGGGGTTTTGTTGTGTATTTCCAGCTTCTTTGCTGTGGCCAACACCCGTGCACAGCCAGACACCCCTGCCGCAGCGCTGCAAAAAGAAGTGATCGATTGGGTCGCACAAAGCCAGTCGGTTGATCCAGACAAGGTGGTGCTGGCGCCGCTGGACCCACGGCTGCAGGTGCGCGCCTGCAGTGGTCCCTTGAACATGGACTTGCCCTTTTCACGCCCCGATACTGTCCGCGTTCGCTGCCCCCAGCCCGAATGGCAGCTGTATGTGCGGGTGAGTCTGCCCGCTCGTGCGCCTGTCCCGCCCCCAATTCAGGTCGCCCCCAAGCCCTCCGAAAAACGCCAAGTGCTGGTGGCCAACATGCCGCTGCGTCGCGGCATGACCTTGAACGCTGAACATGTGCGGCTGGCTGAAATGGATGCGCAAGGACTGCCCGCCAAAGTGCTGGAGCAAATGTCCCAAGTGATGTACGTCGAATTGCTGCGCGATGTGCCCCCCGATACCCCCTTGCGCAGCCAAGACATCCGGCCCATCATCTTGGTTAAAAGAGGCCAGATGGTTTTGATGTCGATCGGACAAGCCCAGGGTTTTCAAATATCTGCCCGGGTCGAAGCCCAGCAAGACGGTCGTTATGGCGAACAGATCAAACTCAAAAACAGCGATTCAGGGCGAATACTGACTGGATTGGTCAAAGGCCCCAATTTGGTCCAAGGCCTTTGATGTGTTTAATTGTTCAAATACGCCTTTTGAGCTCAAGATTCAAAACTTACAGCCGAATCTAATGTAGAGCGATGTCTCAACTCATTGAACATAGACCAGAAAAGAGAACCAACATGACGGACCCCATCTCCAGTTTTCGCCGGGTTGCCCAAATGGACTCGTCCACTCGCCAAACGTCTGCCAAGGGCCAAGAAAGCGCTGCTGAAGCCTTGACCGAGACCCGCGTTGCACCCATTTCGCCTCAGTCCGACGAAGTTCAACTGAGCGCCCTGGCGCAAAAAGCCATGCAAGAGCCCGAATT
>CAITSG010000067.1 GCA_903894995.1 uncultured Burkholderiales bacterium | reverse complement strand
CCAAACCGCCATGCCAGCGCTTTTGCGGGTGCCGCTTTTGCCGAATTTTTTAGAGATGGCCATGGGTTTGCCTTGAATTTTTGAAAGGTGTCAGGCAACGTGGCGGGTTTCGCCAGCGCCGTGCAGGTTGCTCACGCAGCGTCCGCAAATCGTGGGGTGGGCGGCGTTGTGGCCCACGTCGTCCGCGTAGTGCCAGCAGCGCTCGCACTTGGTGGCTAGGCTGGCGGTTACTTGCACTGCCAGGGTGTCGCCGGTTTGCAAAATCACTTTGGAGGTGATGAACACGAACTTGATGTCCGCGCCCAAGCTCGCCAGCAAGGCATGGTCTGCGGCTGGCGCAGTGAGGGTGATCTCGGCTTGCAGCGACGCCCCCACTTGGCCTGCGGTGCGCAGGTTTTCGATGTCCTTGTTCACCAAGTCGCGGATTTCGCGGATGCGGGACCACTTGGCGAGCAGGGTGGCATCGGCCGCGCCGAAGTCGCTGAAGGTTTCCAGGAAGATGGATTCGGAGGTGCCGAAAGTCTTCCAGGCTTCTTCTGCCGTGAACGACAGGAATGGTGCCATCCAGCGCAGCATGCCGTGGGTTATCCGCCACAAAGCGGTTTGGGCACTGCGGCGTGCCAGCGACTTGGGGGCGGTGGTGTACAGGCGGTCTTTGAGCACGTCCAGGTAAAACGCACCCAGGTCTTCCGAGCAATAGATTTGCAGTTTGGAGACCACAGGGTGGAATTCGTAAGCGTCAAAGTGGGCGCGGATGTCGGCTTGCAATTGGGCCGCGCGGGCCAGCGCAAAGCGGTCGATTTCCAGCAGTTGGTCGTCGGGCACGGTGTCTGTGGCGGGGTTGAAGTCGCTCACGTTGGCCATCAAGAAACGCAGTGTGTTGCGCACGCGGCGGTACGAGTCCACCACGCGGGCCAGGATTTTGTCGTCGATGTTGAGGTCGCCCGAGTAATCGGTGCTGGCCACCCACAGGCGCACGATTTCTGCGCCCATTTTGGAGGTGATGGTTTGCGGGTCCACCGTGTTGCCCAGCGACTTGCTCATTTTGCGGCCTTGGCCGTCGGTGGCAAAGCCGTGCGTCAACAGGCCCCGGTAAGGTGCACGGCCATACAAGGCGCAGCCCAGCAGCAGCGAGCTGTGGAACCAACCGCGGTGCTGGTCGTGGCCTTCCAAATACAGGTCGGCTTCAGGGCCCTCGGCATGGAAGGGCGCTACGCCGTAAGCGTCTTTGTGGCTGGTGCGCAGCACATGCTGGAAGGTGGAGCCGGAGTCGAACCAGACTTCCAGAATGTCGGTGCTCTTGGTGTAGCTGGGTGCGTCGGCCGCACCCAAAATCTCTTCCACCGTCACCCGGCTCCAGGCTTCGATGCCGCCTTTTTCCACAATGTCAGCGGCTTGGTCCAGGATGGCCATGGTGCGTGGGTGCAGCTCGCCGCTGTCTTTGTGCAAAAAGAAGGGCACGGGCACGCCCCATGAGCGCTGGCGCGAGATGCACCAGTCCGGGCGGTTGGCGATCATGTCGCGCAGGCGGGTTTTGCCGTTCTCAGGATAGAACTGAGTCTGCTCGATGGCGTCCAGTGCCAGCTGGCGCAGGGTCTTGGGCGCTTTGTCCTTTGTGAACACGCCAACGCCGTCGTCCATGCGCACAAACCACTGTGCGGCAGCGCGGTAGATGACGGGCGTTTTGTGACGCCAGCAGTGCGGGTAGCTGTGGGTGATTTCCACCGTGGCCATCAGCCGGTCGCTTTGGCCCAACACCTCGATTACGCGGGCGCAGGCTTTCCAGATGTGCTGGCCGCCAAAAAATGGCAGTTCAGGCGCGTACACGCCATTGCCTTGCACCGGGTTGAGGATGTCGTCGTAGGCCAGGCCGTTGGCCACACAGGAGTTGAAGTCGTCCACGCCGTAGGCAGGCGACGAGTGCACGATGCCCGTGCCATCGGTGGCGGTCACGTACTCGGCCAGGTACAGCGGTGATTTGCGGCGGTAGCTGTATTCACCGCCCTCTTCGGCGGTCACGGTATCGTGCAGCGGGTGACGGAACATCAGGCCGCGCAGCTTCTCGCCCACAGCGGTGGCAATCACAGAACCTTCGAGCTTGTAGCGCTCCAAGCATTTCTCGACCAAGCTCGCAGCCAGCATCAGCACGCCGCGTGGCGTGTCCACCAGGGCGTATTCCAGCTCGGGGTGGGCGTTCAGGGCTTGGTTGGCAGGGATCGTCCAAGCGGTCGTGGTCCAGATGACGGCAAAAGCTTTTTTGCTTTCTTCGCCGGGCAGTTTGGCCAGGCCAAAGGCGGCGGCAAGCGCGGTGTTGTTGTCGGACTCAAAAGCCACGTCCAGCGTGTCGCTCTTTTTATCGGCGTATTCGATCTCGAACTCGGCCAAGGACGAGCCACAGTCAAAGCACCAGTAAACAGGCTTGAGGCCCCGGTACACAAAGCCGCGTTCGATCACGCGCTTGAAGGCACGGATTTCACCGGCTTCGTTGGCCGGGTCCATGGTGCGGTAGGGACGTTCCCAGTCGCCCAACACGCCCAAGCGTTTGAAGTCTTCGCGCTGCTGGTTGATCTGCTCGGTGGCAAAGGCGCGGCTCTTGGCCTGCATGTCGTCGCGGCTCAGGTTGCGGCCGTGCAGTTTTTCAATCGCGTTTTCGATCGGCAAGCCGTGGCAGTCCCAGCCGGGGATGTATTGCGCGTCAAAGCCAGCGAGTTGCTTGGACTTGACGATCATGTCCTTGAGCACTTTGTTCAGCGCATGGCCGATGTGCAGTTTGCCATTGGCGTAGGGCGGGCCGTCGTGCAGCACGAACAGCGGGGCACCCTGGCGGGCGGTGCGCAGTTTTTTGTACAAACCACCGTCGTTCCATTCGTTCACCCAAGCCGGCTCGCGCTTGGGCAGGTCGCCGCGCATGGGGAAGGGGGTGTCCATCATGTTGATGCGGGTGTCAGGGTTCTGGGTTTTGTCGGTCATGGTGCGTCAAGTCGAGAGGGCTTCGACAAGCTCAGCCCGAGCGGCGGGCCGTTCGGAGAGATCAAGAGGGGTGGGCCGTGGAGGTCGTTTGCCCTGAGCCTGTCGAAGGCGGCAAACGAGGGCCGGAGCGTCAAATTCGGTCGCGGGTGGTTTGGCGGCTGGTTTCACCATGGCGCGAAGCAAACCACGCTTGTGCATCGTCGCAGTCTTTGGCGATGCCCTTTGTCAGGGCGTCCAGACCGTCGTATTTGAGTTCGTCGTGTAATTTATGCAGCAAGTCCACCCGGATGATTTTACCGTAGCCCCCCTCGGCCCCCAGACGGGCTGGCCAGTCGAAGGCATGGGTCTCCAGCAGCACACGCCCGCCGTTCACGTCATGAGGATCGAGCGAGGGGCGGATGCCCAGATTGGCGACACCCTTCAAGGGCTGATCGGCCAGGCCATGCACCTGCACCACAAAGATGCCGCTGGCGGCAGGCTTGCGGTGCGCAAAACGCAAATTCAGGGTGCGAAACCCGTCGCCTGCGCCTTCGGCCGTCGCGGCCAATTCGCGCCCTAATTTGCGCCCGTGCACCACATGGCCGCTGATGCTGTAAGGCCGGCCCAGCAGTGCTTGCACAGCGGGCAGGTCGCCTTTGGTCAAGGCATCGCGCACGGCCGAGCTGGACACGCGCAGACCT
>CAITSG010000066.1 GCA_903894995.1 uncultured Burkholderiales bacterium | reverse complement strand
TGCTCGAAAGCCAAGCCCAATTGGGTTTGCGAGACTGTTTTTCGAGTGTTGTAATCCAGCGCGCCCGAATTGGTTTGATCCGGGTTGGCATCAAACGCTGCGCGATCCAAACCTTGCGGGTCCAGCGCAAAACTGCTGTGCCGGTTGAACACCAGCACGGTGCGCCCACCGTCGTGTGGGCGAGAGAGTTTCATATTCGCTGTACTGCGGTCAGCGGCGGACTGAGGACGTGTGCCATCGGTGGCAAAGCCACTCACGTCCAGCGCATACGACCAGCCCGGGGCCTGCGCTGTGCCAGTCTGGCCAGTAACTTGGGTGGAGGCGCGCCACAAGCCATCTGACCCTGCGACCACACCTGTGCGCCATTGCGACGGTTGTTGCCCGTCTTCGGTGTAGAGCAACAAGGCACCGCCCGAAGATGCGCCATAGAGCGCTGCCATCGGGCCACGCACCACTTCGACACGGTCAGCGCTGCCCAAGGGAAAATTGGCCGCCTGGCCTGAGCCATCCGGCGCACTGGCCGGGATGCCGTCGACAAACAAGCGCACGCCGCGCACGCCAAAGGTGGCGCGGGCGCCGTAGCCACGCACCGAGATTTGCAGGTCCTGAGCGTAGTTTTGCCGATTGCGGATCACCAAACCGGGCACACGACCCAAACTTTCAGACAGATTGACTTGCGCTTGTCCGTCGCGCAGCTCCTCGCCTTCAACCATATCGACCGAACCTGCCCCACGCCACAACCCGCCAGCACTTCGCTCTGCGGTCACGACCATGGGCGACAAAGCCCCCGCATCCGCCAGCGCGGGAGATGGAGGGACCGATTGCGCTTGCGCGCCAGCAGCACACAACAGTGCAATGGCCAACGCCACTGGAGCCAGTTGGGGAGTAGAAGCCCGTGGCGCAGATCGGGGGGATGAATTGTTCATGTGTGCTGCATTCATGATCGTGGGAGTTCAGTGGGGGTGGATGCTCAATGTCACCATTGCGCGGTCTTGAAATCGTGTGCTCTCAGCTGGGTGGCCCTTAAGGCCATGGCTTTGATCTTGTCTTGTGACTGACAAGACTTCGCTCAATTGAATGCATGAAATAGGCACGGTGGATCCAGCGCCTCAGCGGGGTTGTCCGACTTCGATCGGAATTGAGGCGTACCAAGCGGCCAAATTTTCAATTTCCTTGTCGGTCAGTGGCTTGGCCATCACCGCCATGACCTCATTGGCACGTTTGCCACTGCGGTATTGCTTGAGTTGCTCTTCGATGTAGATGGCCGGTTGTCCGGCCAAGTGCGGGGCGTTGGGCATGCTGGACAAACCCAATGCACCATGGCAGGTCACGCACATGCCGGCCTTGACCTGCCCGGCTTTGGCGTCAGCCGCCTGGGCCTGAAAAGCCAGACCCAAGCACAGGGCCAGCACCACACCCAGCCCCTGAAACATTCTTGCTTTTGCTGAAAACATCTTCAACCTTTTCGCTCTTTGAAAAAAAGGCACCCGCAGACTGCGGGTGCCTTCAGGGGTCACGGCATCAGTTGCCGTAGGTCACGCGGTAGATCGCACCCACGTAGTCGTCAGAGATCAGCATGGAGCCATCTTTCATGACGGCCACATCCACTGGACGACCGATGTAGGTGCCGGTTTCAGGGCTCAACCAGCCTTCTGCAAACACCTCGGACTTGTCGGCAGTGCCGTCAGCCTTGAGCGAGACAAAGTTGATGAGCGCACCACTGGCGGGGCTGCGGTTCCACGAACCATGCGAAGCGACAAAAATGCCACCACGGTACTTGGCAGGGAACTGCTTGCCTGTGTAGAAGGTCATGCCCAGCTGCGCTTGGTGCGCTGGGAATTCGATCTGGGGAAACACGGCATTGGCGGGCTCTTTCATGTCCTTCAAGTCAGGCGCAGCAGCGGAACCCGCCACCTTGAATTTGCCGTTCCAGTAGGGGTAGCCAAAGTGCTCGCCCTTCTTGGTGGAGCGGTTCAACTCACCGGGTGGGACGTCGTTGCCCAGACCATCGGTCTGGTTGTCGGTCCACCACAAAGTACCGTCTTTGGGGTTGAAGTCTTGACCCACCGAGTTGCGCCCACCAATGCTGAAGACCTCGCGGTCACCACCACTGAAGGGGTCCATGCGCACGATGCCGCCAATGCC
>CAITSG010000065.1 GCA_903894995.1 uncultured Burkholderiales bacterium | reverse complement strand
CCAATCGTGGTATTTCTTCACCCAGGCCAGCAACCTCTGCGGCGCATGGGCGCGTTTCCACTCACCTGCGGCGTATTTGTTGGCCTCGGACATGGTGGGGTAGGTGTGGATGGTGCCGAGGATCTTGGTTAACCCCAGGCCGTGTTTCATGGCCAGCACGTACTCGGCCAGCAAGTCCGCCGCGTGTGCGCCCACGATGGTCACGCCCAAAATCTTGTCTTTGCCCGGCACCGTGAGCACCTTCACAAAACCGTGGGCTTCGCTGTCTGCAATCGCGCGGTCGAGGTCGTCGATGCCGTACTTGGTCACTTCATACGGGATATTTTTCTCTTTCGCTTCTTGCTCGTTCAGGCCCACCCGCGCCACCTCGGGGTCGATGAAGGTCGCCCACGGAATCACCGAGTAATCGGCCTTGAACAACTTCCACTCGCCAAACAGCGCGTTGACTGCCGCGTACCAAGCTTGGTGCGCGGCGGTGTGGGTGAACTGGAACGGACCCGCCACGTCGCCTGCGGCGTAGATGTTGGGGTAGATGGTTTGCAGGTATTCGTTGGTCTCAATGGTGAAGTTCTTGCGGAGCGTGGGGATGCCCAGGTCCTCCAAGCCATACCCTTGCAAACGCGCCACGCGGCCCACCGCGCACAGCAACTGGTCAAACACGATGCGTTGTTCTGCGCCAGCGTGTTCCACCACCAGTATCTTTTCGCCGTTGACCAACTCGCAACGCAGCGCCTTGTGGCCGGTGAGCACTTGCACGCCGTCGGCCTCCAGTGAAGCTTTGGCGAGTTCGCTCACCTCCTCGTCTTCGCGCACCATGATGCGTGCGCCCATTTCCACTTGGGTGACTTGCGAGCCCAGTCGCGCAAAGCTTTGTGCCAGCTCGCAACCAATCGGCCCACCGCCCAGCACCACCAAACGCTTGGGCACTTCATCGAGTTTGGCGAACCCGTCCCACAGGGTGTCGCTGGTCACATAACCCACATCGTCTAAGCCGGGCAGTAGCGGCACAAATGGGCGGGCACCGGCAGCGATCACGATGCTGCGGGCAGTCAGCCTCTGTGTACTGCCGTCGTTCAACGCCACCTCCACCGTCCACGGGTTCACCAATCTGCCGTAACCCTGCAACACCTCCACACCCAAGCCGGTGTAACGCTCGATGCTGTCGTGCGGCTCGATGGCTTTGATCACGTCGTGCACGCGCTGCATCACCGCTTTGAAGCTGAAGCTCGGGTTCGCATCACTCAGGCCGTAGTTCGAAGCGTGGCGCATCTGGTGCGCCAGCTTGGCGCTTTTGATCAGCGCTTTACTCGGCACGCAGCCACTGTTCAAGCAGTCGCCGCCCATTTTGTGGGCCTCGATCAGCGTGACCTTGGCCTTGACCGCTGCGGCAATGTAGGCACTGACCAAACCGCCCGCGCCGCCGCCGATGACGATCAGGTTGCGGTCAAAGGTCTTGGGGCGTTGGTCGGCCCAGCGGGCATAGACCTTGCGTTTTTGCACAGCGGCCACAATGCGGCGGGCGATCAGCGGGAAGATGCCCAGCAGCACAAAGCTGCCCAAGAGCGCGGGGCTCAAAATGCCCTGCAAAGATTCGAGTTGTGCCAGATGCGTGCCCGCGTTCACATACACCGCCGTACCCGCCAACATGCCCAATTGGCTGACCCAGTAATACGTCCACACCTTCATGCGCGTCAGGCCCATGAGCAGGTTGATCAAGAAGAAGGGCACGACCGGAATCAGCCGCAAAGTGAACAGGTAAAAACCGCCCTCGCGGTCTACGCCCAAGTGGATGTCGGCCAGGCGCTGACCAAAGCGCGCCTCGACCCAATCGCGCAACAAAAAGCGCGACGCCAAAAACGCCAAGGTCGCGCCCACGGTGGACGCAAAGGACACGATCAGCAAGCCCTGCCACAAGCCAAATATGGCCCCACCGGCCAAGGTGATGATCACCGCCCCCGGAATGGACAGCGTAGTCGCCAGCACATAGAGGAGGAAATACACCGCCGCCACCGTGAGCGGTTGCTCGGCGTGCAGCTGCGCAAAACTGGCCTGGCTGGCTTTGAGTTGCTCAAAGCTCAAGTAGCGCCCGAGGTCCAGCGCGACAAATGCACCGATGGCCAACGCCAGCAATAGCAACAAAACAGTTTGACGAAGGCGCATGAGATGAAAGCTCCGGGATGACCCCATGATTTAAACAGTGAACAGCTGCTGATTGATGATTCGCCGCCACAAGATGACAGGTTACAGCCTGCGTCAGGAACTGTTTCTGGCTTGAAGCCGTCTATAGCCCCACACCACCCGCATCCCCGTGGTGATGGCACACAAGCCCGCAAACCCATAAGCCAACACCACAAAGTGTTCCGGCCAGATGCACATGGCGGCAAACACCGTGATGGTTTCGGTGGCTTCGGTCAGGCCGCCCAAAAAGTAAAAACTTTTGCCCGGCAAGGCGGTGTCCGTCAGTCCGCGTTTTTCGGCCAGAGCGGCAAACGCTAAAAAGCTACTGCCGGTGCCGATGAAGCTGGCCAGCAGGGCTGCGGCGGGCAGTGCGTTGGTGGCGGGGTTGGCCACCGCAAAGGCTAAGGGGATGGCGGCGTAGAACACGAAGTCGAGCGCGATGTCCAGGAAGCCGCCCGCGTCGGTGGGCTGGGTCAGGCGGGCCACGCTGCCGTCCAGGCCGTCGAGCAAGCGCGAGGCCAGCAGCAGCGCCAGGCCCCACCACCAGGCTTGCAGCGTTATGGCCAAGGCGGCGGTCATGCCGATGGCAAAGCCCAGCCAGGTCAGCGCGTCGGCGCTGATGCCTGCGCGCACCAAGCCGCGTGCGGCGGCGTTCAGCGCGGGGCGCAAGAGAGTTTGGGCGTGACGGTCAAACATGGCTGGGGCTTTCTTCGGTAGCGCGCAAGTGCAGCACACGCTGCGGGTCGGCCACGTCTTGTTCGTCGTGTGTGACCAGCACCACCGGGATGCCCCGCTCGCGCACATGCGCAAAAACCCACGGGCGCAGCTGGGCGCGCAAGGCGGCGTCGAGTTTGGAGAACGGCTCGTCGAGCAGCAGCGCTTGCGGCTCGGCCAACAAAGCGCGCATGAGCGCCACACGCGCACGCTGCCCGCCGGAGAGCGTGGACGGGTCGCGCTCGCCCATGCCAGTCAGCTCCGCTTCTTGCAGCGCTTGTTGCACGCGGGCTTGGTGCTGCGCGCGGGTGTCGTTGGTGCTGCGGGTGCCGCTGACGGGCACGGCAAAAAGCAGGTTCTCGGCCACCGTCATGTGCGGGAAAAGCAAGGCGTCTTGGAACACCAAACCCACGCCGCGTTGGTGGGTGGGCAGGTGCGCAATTTCGCGGCCATTGAGTTGCACCGAGCCTTGCAACTGCAGTGGCTGCAGCCCTTCGGACACGCTGGCCAGTGTGCCCGCTATTGCCGCGAGCACCGAGCTTTTGCCGCAGCCGCT
>CAITSG010000064.1 GCA_903894995.1 uncultured Burkholderiales bacterium | reverse complement strand
CGGCGGCGGCCGTCACCACGCCATAGAGCACCATGGCCACGGCCACCAGTTGGTAAAACTGATCCGCCGTGCCTTGGTGTTGTGACAGCCAGTAGCCTGCTCCCGCCACCAAAACCAAACGCACCGTGCCCGCCAGCACCGGTCCGATGACCTGCCCAGCGCCTTGGGATGCGAAATACAGCGTCAGGCCCAAACCAAAAAACGCAAAGGCCGGGCCTGCCGTCACCAGGTATTGCCGCGCATGGCTCAGCACGGCTTCGTCTTGCGTGAACAAGCGCGCCCACAGGTCGGGAGCCAGTGTGACCACTGCGCCAATCAAGGCCAGGTTGAGGGCCGATACGCCGCCGGCCACCCAAGCCACTTGGCGTGCGCGGGTGATGTTGCCTGCGCCCATGGCCATGCCCACCATGGGGACCGAGGCCACGCCAATGCCAAAGGAAATCGGGATCAATAAAAATTCAAGCCGCTGACCAATGCCATAGCCGGCCAAGGCTTCGGTGCCCAGTTGCGCCAGCAAACCGGTGAAGATCAAGATGGCCAGCACCGACTGCACGGGCGACAGGCAGGCCGTGGCACCGACTTTGAGGATGTCGCTGAACTGGCTCCACTGCATCTGAAACCCTTGCCAGCTGAGCGTCAAGCGACCTTGCCCGCTGGCCAAGTACCACATAAAAAACACCACGCCTGCTGCGGTGGCCACGATGTGGCCCAGCGCCACACCCACCATGCCGAGGGCCGGCACCGGTCCAGCGCCCAGCGACAGCAGGCCTCCCAGCACAATTTGCAAGACCGCAGTGGCCACCAGGGCCACCGAGGGCGCGCGCATATTGCCGGTGCCGCGCAAGATCGAAGCCAGCGTGTTCAAAAGCCACACCAGCGCAGCGCCTGCAAACAGCACTTGGCCATAACGCACGGCTTCGTCCAGCACGGCATCGCGGCCGCCGAGCAGCGCGTAAAAATCAGGCCCCAAAAGCACAAAGATGGCGCTGTAGATCAGCCCTGCGCCCAGGCCGATCAGCAGGGCGTGCAGCAGCAAACTTTGCGCTCGCGCCAGGTCTGACGCCCCCAAGGCACGGCTGATGGCTGCTGACACACCGCCGCCCATGGCTCCGGCCGACATCATTTGTGTGAGCATGGCAAAGGGGAACACCAGGGCCATGGCCGCCAGTGGGGCCGTGCCCAGGCGGCCCACGTAATAAGTCTCGGCAATGCCCACCAGCACGGTCATGACCATGGCCAATACATTGGGCGCGGCCAAGCGCAGCAAGGTGGGCAAGATGGGGGCCGATAACAGCCGCTGCAAATCGGGATGGGGTGAAGTCATGGGGCGATCTTGGCAGCAGGATCGGCCCAATCGGTGGACTTAGGCGACAGGATCAGGCCCCACATGGGCTCGGATGTCAGGCTCCAAGGTCTGGTGTCGCTGGGCTGTTCAGCAGCTGGTCCATGGGCCAGTTGAGCAACTCGGCCAAGCGGCACACCACCCAGCGCGCTTCGGCAGGCGAGACCACCGCAGGCTCGGCCAGCAGGCCCAGCTCGCATTGCGTCAGCACCAATTCTTCGGTAATGCCCAGCGTGAACTGCATGTTGGCCGCTTTTTCGGTCAGCAAGTTGGCGAGGTCTTCGCACAGCTCGTAGCGCTCGGCCATCTCG
>CAITSG010000063.1 GCA_903894995.1 uncultured Burkholderiales bacterium | reverse complement strand
GCCCGTCAGGTACATGCGGCCGCTGGCACCGATCATGCTGCACTCGACCAGGGTCAGATCGGGTGCGACTTTTTCGGCTTCATTGGCCATGTGGGCACCGAACAGCGCCGGTGCCACTTCCATCAGCAGCATGTGGTCGCCGGGCAGCACCATGCTGGCCTGGCGCGTTCGGTTCATCAGCACGGCGTGCTGATCGGTCACGTTTTCCAGAATGTCGCTGTAGAGCAATTGCGGGCGCAGCTGGTCTTCGGCCTTGGCCCCCATCCAGTCCAGGATGACCTGGCCTGCACGTTGCAAGGCCGCGCCGTCGTTGCTGTGCAACTCCAGCACGCCAAACTGGCGCTCCACGGCCAAGATGCCCGGCTCCAGTGTGGGCTCGGCCTTGAGGGCCAGGTCAATCACGCGCTGGATGGACAGCCCAGGGGCGATCTCGACCAGCAGCGCGTGGGTGCCCTGCATCGCCACGTAGCCGCGTGCGCCCAGGGGCGAACTCATCCACGATGAAAACTGGCGTTGCAGGTCGGTGAGCGTCAGGTAAACCCGAAGCTCGGCGGCCGGTTTGGCGGGCGGTTTAGCGGACTCGGTGGCTTTTTTGCTTGTGGCCATGCGGCCTCCTTGTCAACAGCGTTCGCGGATCAGTTGCCGTCAAAGGCTTTGGACACGTCAGCGTGGGGACGTGGGATGACGTGGCAAGACACCACTTCACCGATCGCGCCTGCGGCTTCTGCACCGGCTTCGGTGGCGGCCTTCACAGCCCCCACGTCGCCCGAAACGATGATGGCCACCAGGCCACCACCAACTTCTTTTTTGCCAACGATGTTGACGTTGGCGGCTTTGACCATGGCGTCAGCGGCAGCGAAGGCAGCAACATAACCTTTGGTTTCGATCATTCCGATGGCTTGTGACATGTGAGTCTCCTTGAGGGGTTAAAAAAGAAAGGGTTGAGGAAAGGGTGAGGGGGAAAATTGCCGCTGCGTCAGCGCATGGGTGTTGGGGTGTCGTAGTTGTCGAGCGAGGCGATGATGAGCGCATCGGCCACCACACGCGGGTGCGCCGGGGCAAACCACCAGGCGGCGGGTGCGCCGATGGTGATCATCACGCGCTCGCCAATGCCGCAGCCCATGGGGTCATAGCAGACGACCACGTCTTTGGGGTAGTCCAGTTGCACCTCCAGCAAAGCGCCTGGCGGCAGTTCGGGCAGGCGTTTGCTGGCCACGATGCGGCCGATCACGGTTCCTGTTTTCATGGCTTGGTTCCTCGTTCAATGGTGATGCCGCGCTTGCGCAGGGCTTCTTTGCCCAAGGGGGTCATGACCGCCTTGGGGTGCAGCCGAACGGTTTTCACGCTCGGCGGCAGGGTTTTGAGCAGTTTCTCGCCGATCACACCCTTGAGTTCGGGCACATCCGCTGGGTGATCGTGCAGGCCGCAGGTGTCGCCCTTGCACTCGCAGGCCTTGCCCGCCTTGCACGACGAACAGCAGGCGGCCGGGTCGATGGCCGTGGTGGCGGCCATGGCCGATGTGCCAGCGGGTGCAGTGGGGGGGGTTGCCGCAGTGGCGGGCGTGGGTGTGGCTGCACCTGCGGCGACTGCCTTGACAGCGGCCTCGTCCACCCGCATGTCAAAACGCAGCAAGCCCGATTGCGCCGCTTGCAACAGCGCCGGGCTGGCGGCCAGGCGCTTGAACAGATCGGTCAGGGCGGCGGCGTGCGCGGCCGTGCCCACGCGCAAAGGCACCACCACACCCTGCGGTGCAGCTGCTGCAGCTGCAGTGGCAGGTTTGGGCGCTCCGATCTGCTTCCAGTAAGCGTCTTTGCGGGCGATCAGGCCATCGCGAATTTGGTACACATCGGTGCCGTCCAGCGTGACCGATTGGCCACCGGGCATGGCCACGCTCACCTTGTAGTTTTGCACCACGGTCTGGCCCAGCACGTTCATGTGCGAGTCCGAGAACTTGGGGCCTGCGGGGCTGGCAAAGCGTTCCTTCAAAAACGCCAGGCACGCTGCACGGCCATGGAGCACCCGCGAGTCGGGCAAGGTCCACACCACGTCGGGGGCAAAACAAGCCACGATCGCCTCGGCATTGGCGGCGGCATAACCGGCTTCAAAGCGCTGCATCAAAGCAGACACCGATGCAACCGATGAGTCTGCACCCGTGGCTTTGGCACCCAAAGCCGTGCGCACCTGCGCCCGAATTTGCTCGCGCAAAGCGTCTGCGCTCATGCAGCACCTCCTGCGTCGCGGATCACGGCTTCGGCCACGGCCGCTGCAGCCCGCACGTCTGACGCATTGCCCGACAGGTACAGCCGTCCGGCAGGGCCCATGAAACGGCAATCCACCAACTTGACGTTCGCCGCTTTTTCAGCCTCGTTGGCCACCAACAGCGCATAAGAAGACGTGGTCATCTCCATGATGTAGAGCGACTCACCAGGCAAGAGCATGCTGCCAGCCTTGCTGCGGTTGATCAAAAACGCGTGGTAACCGTCGACCCGGTCAATGACCTTGGAGGCCAGAATTTCGGGCTTGATCACGCTTTTCTCGCTCACGCCCATGGCATCCAAAACGGCTGCACCCGCCGACTTGACGGACGAGGAAGACTGGCCATGGAACTCCAGATAACCGAACTGCCGCTCGACCACCAGGTTGCCGGGTTTGACATCGTCGTGCTTGAGCGCGATGTCGGTCAGCCACTCGATGTCCATGCCGGGGGCCACTTCGATGACCATGGCCGCGTCGTTGTGGCGCGGCAAGAAACCACGGGCGGTGGAGCCCAGCAAACACATGAGCTGTGGCTGCAAGCGGTCCAGAAAAATGTAACTGCGCAAAGTGGACATGGGGGGCTTTCAGCGAAGGTGTTCG
>CAITSG010000062.1 GCA_903894995.1 uncultured Burkholderiales bacterium | reverse complement strand
GGCGCGTGCTTGTCTTTTGTAGGAGCCCCGCCCTCGGGGCGATGGGTGGTGGTCTGCAAGGCTTTTCGCGACGGGGGCGTCGCTCCTACAGGGGGCGCGTGCTTGTCTTTTGTAGGAGCCCCGCCCTCGGGGCGATGGGTGGTGGTCTGCAAGGCCCCATCGCAGCGGGGGGCACCGTTCCCACCCAAAAGCGTTCATGCTGACATCATCGGGCCTGATCCATCAGGGCACCGTCAAGCCCAGTCTTCGCCCGCGTCCCAAGAGCTGTCACCGGCATCCAATGCATCGTCTGCCGAAGCCTGCTGTGACACCAGGCCAGGTGCGGCTTCCTCTTGTGCGTTGCTCGATGGTGATGCGGCGTTGGACTCCGGCGAGGGCTTGTTTTGCCCCATGAGGCTTTGCACCCCTTGAAACAACAACCCGCCGGCCACAACACCTGCGGCCGTGGTGGCCACCTGGGCCATCAGACCTCCACCCCAGGCGCTGGCCTGTGGGGCTGCGCCACTGGCCATCGCACGGTTTTGGGTCGGCACCGCAGAGGCTGCGGGGGCAGGTGATGGCACGGTCGCGGCTACGGGGCCCCGGCCCCAGGCTTGCGCACCAGACATCAAAAATGAACTGGCAGCTGGTGCGACCGTGCTGGCGCTCAGCAAGCGGGCAGCTTGCTCGGCACATTGGGCCTCCAGTTGCTGGATGCGGGCTTGTGCCGCGTCCAGCGCCAGCCCCAAGCCCATGGCGCGCTGCACCAGCAAATAAGGCGCATCGGCTTGCAAGGCCACGGTCTCACGGATCAGGGCATCGGCTGTTGGATCCTTGGGGTCGGCGCGGGTCTGGCGCAAAGCGGTCAAAAACTGCTGAAGCTGGTCACGTTCTGTGGCGTTCATGGTAAGAACCCTTCTTGGGTGGTGGATGGTCTAAACACAGCCATTATGGGTTTGCACTTCGGGCGCGCAAGCGATGGACCCCGGCGAGCTCAGGTCTTTTGCAGGTACACATAAGCGCCTATGAGGGGCTGCGCCTGATCCAGCCGCAAAGGCGCGTGGTGCACCTTGGCCCAGTGCCAGCCGTGCTCTGCGGCCAGTTTTTGCAGATATGGCAGGGCGTGCGCGTAACGCAGGCTGCTGTGCAGCTGCACCTCGAATCCCGGATCGGCCTCTTCCACGGTAAACGCCAGCCAACCACCGGGTTTGACACGGGGACTCAAAGCCTCGAAGACGGCATCGAGCCAGCCCACATAAATGAACACGTCGGCGGCCAAAACCAGGTCGGCCTGCGTCGTGGTTTGCTGGAGAAAGCTCACCAAATCCTGGGCATGCAGACGGTCGTAAACGCCCAGGCTTTGCGCCTTGACCACCATCGCCGATGACAGGTCCACCCCCGACAAGTGGTCTGAACGAGGGCGGATCAAAGGCCCGCACAAACCTGTGCCGCAACCCAAGTCCCACACCTGCCCGAAACGGGCTGCCGGGTCCGCAGGCAGATGCTGCAGCATTACGCTGTGCCCTTGGTAGCCCAGTTGGCCCACCAAGTGCGACTCGAAGTCATCGGCATACTGGTCAAACAGTTTTTCCACATAAGCCGCCGGTGCATTCACCACAGGCTGCTCCGGGTTCAGGGCGGCCAGGTAATAGCGGTGCAGTTCGGCATCGGCCCCCAAGTCCAGGGCACGCTGGTAGCCCGCAATCGCCTGCGCGGTCTGGCCCATGTCGCGCTGCACATGGCCCAGCTGGCTCCAGGCTTCGGCCAACTCGGGGTCGTGCGCCAGGGCCTGTTCGAAGGCCAGCAAGGCTTGTGGTAATTGCGTTTGGTGCGCCAAGCACTGGCCCCAACGCAAACAAAAT
>CAITSG010000061.1 GCA_903894995.1 uncultured Burkholderiales bacterium | reverse complement strand
GTCGGCACCCACGGCCACAAACAAGCAACCTTGCTCAACATAGTGTTGGGCCAGTGCTTCGTCGCCTGTGAGGATGCCCGCCGCTTTGCCGCAGGCCCGGATGCGGGCAATCGACTCGTCTATGACTTTCAGCACGTCCGGTTGTTTTGGGTTGCCCAAGTGACCCAATGCGGCCGACAAATCGCCCGGGCCGATGAACACGCCGCCCACGCCGTCCACGTTGGCGATGGCTTCGATGTTTTGCAAGCCCAGCACGGTTTCGACTTGCAACAAGACACAAATTTCATCGCTGCTGTGTTGGGCGTAGCCTTTCACACGGCCATAGTGACTGGCCCGGGGCGCTCCCGCATAGCCGCGCACACCATGGGGCGGGTAGCGGGTGTAAGACACGGCTTGGCGGGCTTCTTCTTCGGTCTGGATGTAGGGCACCAACAGCGTTTGCACGCCCACATCGAGCAAGCGTTTGAAGGTCACCATGTCGTTCCACGGCGGGCGCACTATTGGCGTGGTGGGACTGCCTTTCATGGCTTGCAGTTGCACCAAGATTTCGCTCAGGTCGTTGGGCGAGTGCTCCATGTCCAGCAGCAGCCAGTCAAAGCCGCAATGCGCCAGGATCTCCGTGCTGATGTTGCTGCACAGGTGCGACCACAGGCCAATTTGCTTTTGGCCCGACTCGATCGCGTGTTTGAAATGGTTGATGGGCATGTCCATGGGGCTTGTCTCCAGTTGTTGTTTTTGAATCAGGCGGCCTGGGCCAGGCCTTGCAGGCAGCGTCAGCTGCAGCTGACGCTGCCGCAGCCCGACATGGTCACTTTTTGGACGGTTGATGGATCGGCCAAACTTTCGGTCACGCTGTCAAAGCCCACCGACTTCAAGTGCGCGGCCAGACCCGCGTCCATGCTGTTGGCGTGGCCGGGGAACCACTCGGCCAAGGCTTCAGCCATGCGGGTGATGATGGTTTTGTCGCTGTCCAGGTAATGGGCTTCCACCACGCGCATGGTTTCCAAAATGGTGGCGTGGTGCTCGGCGTGGCAGTTGTCGGCCGAAAAGCCGGTCGCCAGCATCCAGCGTTCTTCTTGTGCAAAGTGCTCGACCGTGTGGGTCAAAAACGCCTTGTAAACCGGCAGCTGCTCGTTTTCGGGCGTGGCCAAAATCTGGTTGATCATGTCCACAAACTCTTGGTGCGTCTCGTCCATGCGCTCGTCGCCTGTGTGGAGCGAGTCGGACCAGGGCATCAGGGTAGGGGGTGAGGTGATTTCAGTGGCGGTGAGGGACATGGCTGAACAGGTGCAAAAAGTGGATCAAACGGGCGGCAAATGAGCCGGGTGTTGATTATCACGCCACACCAGCAGCCCCCACAAAGAAGGGGCCAAGTCATGGCGCTAGCTCTGTGCATCCAGATGGAGCGCTGGTGCATGGGGCATTGAAATGCCGTTAACCTCTGGGTTTTTTAATGCGCTGAGTCAAGATCATGGATTCCGTCACACAAATACTGCTGGGGGCCTCTGTTGGCGTGGCCGTCATGGGGCGGCGCACCGCGCTGTGGAAGTCGGCCCTGTGGGGGGGTGTGGCGGGCCTGCTCCCCGATTTGGATGTGTTGATCGACCACGGTGACCCGATCCTCAACATGATCCGACACCGTGCCGAAAGCCACGCCTTGTTGCTGCTGGCCTTGTGGGCCTTTCCCATGGCTTGGGTGGTTTGTCGCATCCACCGTCAGCCTCAGTTGTATGGGCGATGGTGGTGGGCCATCATGTTGGCGCTGGTCACGCACCCTTTGTTGGACCTGATGACCATTTATGGCACCCAGGTTTTTCAGCCGTTCACCGACGAAGCGTATGGCCTGGGCAGCATTTTCATTGTGGACCCTGTGTACTCATTGCCTTTGCTGTGGGGGGTGGTGGCGGCTTTGCGCATTAAGACGGTGGGGCGGGCTTTGGCCATCAATGGCGGGGCCTTGGCTTTCAGCACGGCCTATTTGGTCTGGAGTGCGCTGGGGCAAGCTTCAGTCGCACAACATGCTCGCCAGTCCTTGCAGGCACTGAATTTGCCCAGCGAGTCCCTGCTCGTGACACCCACACCTTTGAACACGCTGCTGTGGCGTGTGGTGGCCCTGGACGGGGATCAGTTTCATGAAGGTTTTTACTCATGGCTGGATGGCGATCGCCCCATCCGTTTTGTGGCCCACCCACGCGGTGGCGCTTTGGCTGCGCAAAACGCGGACCACCCGCAAATTCAGCGTTTGGCCAGGTTCACCGATGGTTTTTTCAAGGTCCACACCCAAGGCGATCGCTTGGTGGTGACCGATTTGCGAATGGGACAAGAGCCCGATTACGTTTTTGCATTCGACATTGGAGCGCCCTTGCAAAGTGGCCAAGCCCATCCCCAGTCCGAGTCATTGAGCCGCCGCATGCGTGTGGCTGAGGGGCTGACATGGCTGGGCCAGCGCATGATGGGGCGCGACCTTCCTGCGCCAGGCACGGTCAACAACTGAGCCCAAAACTGCTTTGCATCGCCTTGCCTGTTTTTTGCGCACGGTGTGGCAGGCCGCATGAAATCAGGGTTTGCACGGATGCCCATGTGTTTGTCCACAGCTTCATGCACAGAAGAAAGGGACAACTTGAGCAAGTCTGTCAGACCACCGTCGATGGCCCATAGGGCGGGTGCTTGACCATGATGGCTACAAAGCGTGCTGAACTTTCAAAAGCCGCCAGCCATGGCCTCAACGCTGGCCAAGGCTGCGCTGCAAACCAGGCTGGGTCGGTGTGGGCGTATTGACGCACAAAGGGCGCGATGGCGGCGTCAGCCAAGCCCCAGCGATGGCCAGTCAAAAAAAACTGAGTGCCAAGCCGTGCATCCAGTGTTTGCAGCCAAAGTGCCGCTTCATCGCGGTCGGCTGCGCCGCTGTCCAAGCCTGATCGATTCGGGTATTTGTAGCGGTCCAGTTGCTGTTTGAAGGGGCCGTCGTTGTGTGTGATCAGGGTCCGGGCATCGGCCATGGCCTCATCCGAGGCGGGCAGCCAGCACTGCGGATCGTGTTGGCCCAGCGCCCACAGCATGATGTCCAGGCTTTGCTCGAGCACCTTTTCGCCTGCCGTGCCGCGCAGCCACAAAACCGGCACGGTGCCTTTGGGCGACAGGGCCAGCATGTGAGCGGGTTTGTTTTTCAACACCACTTCACGGTGTTCATGCGCCAAGCCGCTGGCGTGCAGGGCCAGCCGGGCTCGCATGGCGTAGGGGCAGCGGCGAAACGAATACAGGACAGGCAGGGCAGTGTCAGACATGGAGGCAGTGTAAATCCATGTCTCAACTGCTCGCCGTACAGCATGGTCGTCCATCGCGGCCTCCCGAGCTGCTCTTGTGCAATCGCTCAGCGACTGTGCCAAGATAAGCCCCTTTTTATGGCTCGAATGAGGAGACATCCCTTGAACAACAACCTGATTGAAGACTCACAAGCCTTGCTGGGCGGACGCTTGGGGGACGCCGTGGCCACACGCCGCATGGCTTTGAAAGCGGCTTTGGGCGTGGGCTATGCCGCCGCTGCCGTGCCGATCATGGCGCAAACAGCCATCAAAACGCCTGTCACGGGCCTGGTTTCGGGTGAATTGACCATCGAGGTGAATGGGTTCAAGATGCCGGCCTACCGCAGTGCGCCCGCGGGCAAGACCGGTTTGCCGGTGGTGTTGGTGATCTCCGAGATTTTTGGGGTGCATGAGTACATCGCCGACGTCACGCGCCGCTTGGCCCAAGCCGGTTACCTGGCCATTGCGCCTGAGTTGTTTGTGCGCCAAGGCGACCCCAGTCAATACGGCGAAATTGCCAAGCTGCAAGCTGAAATCATCTCCAAAGTGCCCGATGCGCAGGTCATGGGCGACCTGGACGCTTGTGTGGCTTGGGCTGCGGTCAACGGGGGCAACACCGACAAACTGGCCATCACCGGCTTTTGCTGGGGCGGGCGCATCACTTGGCTGTATGCAGCGCACCAGCCCAAACTGAAGGCGGGTGTGGCCTGGTATGGCCGTCTGGTGGGCAATGCCACGGCGCAAACGCCCGCTCACCCGTTGGCGTTGGTGGGCAGCCTGAAGGCCCCGGTGTTGGGCTTGTATGGCGCTGCCGATACAGGCATTCCCCTTGATACGGTGGACAAAATGAAAGTGGAACTGGCTCAAGGACCCGCGGCGGCCAAAGCCAGCGAGTTTGTGGTTTATCCTGAGGCTCCGCACGCTTTTCATGCCGACTACCGGGGTAGCTACCGCAAAGGACCCGCTGAAGACGGCTGGCAGCGTTTGCTGGCCTGGCTCAAGCGCAACGGCGTGGCCTGATTCTTTGAACGCAGAAACCGCCCTTCGGGGCGGTTTCTTATGGGGTGCAGGGCACTCCGGGAAACATGATGACTTTATTGGCAATTTTGGTGGGCACTTTGGTGGCGGGCATAGGCAGCGTCTGGGTGGCCGCCTGGCTGAGTTTTGGCATTTTGAGCCGCTACACCCAGCACATGCTGAGTCTGGCCGCAGGGGCTTTGATGGCCACCGCGTTTTTGCACCTTTTGCCCGAGGCCTTCGAAAGCGAGGCTGGCGCGCACGAGCTGTTTCTGACCTTGCTGGTGGGCTTGGTGTTTTTCTTTTTGCTCGACAAGGCCGAACTTTGGCACCACGGGCATGAGCATGGGCATGGGCATGGACACCACCATGGGCACGACAACCACGGCCACGAAGAACACCCTACTGCCAAGGCCCATGCGCATGCGCAAAGCCAGCCTGTCGATGACGCGGCACCCCGCGGGCAGTGGGCCGTGTTGGCGGGAGACAGCGTGCATTGTTTTGGCGATGGCATCTTGATCGCCTCGGCCTTCATGGCCGACATGCGTTTGGGCGTGATTGCCGCGCTGGCCGTGCTGGCTCACGAAATCCCTCACCACATGGGCGATTTGGCCGTTTTGCGCCAAGGCAGCAGCAGCCGCCAAGCGGCCATCCTCAAGGTCTCGATGGCTGGGGCCATCACTGCTTTGGGCGGTGCCGTGGGCTATGTGTTGGTCGATGCACTGAACGACTGGTTGCCTTATTTCCTGGTCGTGGCCAGCAGCAGTTTTGTCTATGTGGCCTTGGCCGACCTGATCCCGCAACTGCAAAAACGCCTGTCTGCTCGTGAGACAGCCGCTCAGATCATTTGGCTGGGCTTGGGCATCGGCATGGTGGTGCTGGTCAGTGCTTTAGCGGGGCACCAACACTGACTGGCGTCTTAGCCTTTGGCGCAGGGGAGGCCGGGCGTTTGACACCACTCGCTCCAACTGCCCGCATACAGGGCCGTGGGGCCAAATCCAGCGAGTTCCATCGCGAGCAAATTGGGCACAGCGGTCACGCCGCTGCCGCAGTGGTGCACCACGCTGCTGGCTGGGCGGCCCGCCAGCACTTGATCCCATTCGGCTTTGAGCACGGCGGGACTTTTGAAGTGGCCATCGTCGGTAAAGTTATCAGTAAATGGGCGGTTCAGCGCACCGGGAATGTGGCCCGCCACCGGGTCCAGCGGCTCCACCTCACCCCGGTAACGGGCACCTGCGCGTGCATCCACCACGGTTTGAGTGTCTTGACCCAGGGCGGCTGACACGGTGTCGGTCAGCACCAGCTGACGCAGGGGGGCATTCAAGTTGAATTGGGCGGGGGTGGCTGTGGCTACTGGGCCTGAGTCCACCGCACCACCGGCATTTTTCCAGGCTTGCAAGCCACCGTCGAGAACGGCAACCGCGTCGTGCCCCAACCACTTGAGCATCCACCACAAGCGCCCGCAGTACTGGCTTTTGTTGCGGTCGTACACCACGATTTGCATGCCATTGTGAATGCCCAGACTGCCCAGCCATTGCGCCACAATCTCGCGCTGCGGCAGGGGATGGCGACCGCCATTGACGGCTTGACCAGGTGCGTGTGTACTCAGGTCCCTGTCCAAGTGGGCTGGCCAGGCGCCAGCGATGCGTTCGCTTTCAAAAAAACCATCGGCCTGTTCCGGTTTCATCAATTCAAAGCTGCAGTCCAGCACGGCGCACGGAATTGCGCGCGCTTGCAGTTGTTGCAGTTCGGTGGTGGTGATCAACAGGGTATGCATGAAAGTTCAGTCTCTGTTCAATGTGATTAATGGGGTGCACGGTGCACGCCCCGGTTGCGCAAAATGGTGGATGCGATGCCGCTGGCCATGATCAGCGCCATGCCCAACCATCCCATCAGGTTAATGTGGTCACCAAACAGCAGCAAGCCAAACAAGGCACCAAATACGATGCCCGAGTATTGCAAATTGGCCACCACCATCGTAGAGCCTCTGCTGTAGGCCTTGGTCATGCACAACTGTCCCAATGCCGCCAATACACCCACGGGCAGGAGCCACAAAACGCTGGGCCAGAGCCAAGCACTCATGCCCGTGATCAGCATCAATGCGGCCCCGACCACCGTGGTGCCGACTGAAAAATAAAACACGGTGCGGGCTTCAGGTTCATGCAGTCGTCCCAGTGCAGCCACCTGGATGTAAGCCAAGGCAGCAATCAGGCCCGACAACAGACCGACCACACCGGCCAACCACTGGTCCTGTTCGATGGTGGGTCGCAACAGCAAGACAACGCCCCCAAAACCGGCCAACACCGCCAAAACAATCGGGACTTGGCGGCGGATTTCACGCATTTTTCCGCTGAACAAGGTGCCGCCCACCAAAAAAACTGCCACCCACACGCCGCTCATGTAGTTCAGGGTCATGGCAGTGGACAGCGGCAAATGGCCCAGCGCGTAAAACCAAGCCGCCAAGGAGGTCACGCCCACGACTGATCGCCAGACGTGCATCATCAGGATGGGGGTGCGCAATGTGATGCCTTGCATGCGGCAGATGCTGGCCATGAAGACCACGCCAATCAAGCCCCGGAAAAAAACCAGTTCAAAGGTGTGGAAGTGCGCCGATGCGTATTTGATGCAGACCCCCATCATCGAAAAAAACAACGATGCCAGGATCATCCAGGAGGCTTGCATCGGGGCTTTCAGCTCAAAGCGTTTTCATTTGACGGCGATACCATTCATGGAAATGCTGCATGCCGTCCTCCATCGGGTTTTGGTAGGGGCCGACTTCGTTGTCACCTCGAGTGAAGAGGGCTTTGCGGCCCGCATCCATGCGCTCTGCAATCTCGTCGTCTTCGATGCAAGTTTCCATGTAAGCCGCTTGCTGGGCGTCGACAAATTCACGCTCAAAGGCGACGATCTCCTCGGGGTAGTAAAACTCCACCATGTTCAGCGTCTTGGTCGGGCTGATGGGGTGCAAGGTGGACACGGTGAGCACATGCGGGTACCACTCGACCATGATGTGGGGGTAATACGTCAGCCAGATGGCGCCCCGCTCAGGCAGTTGGCCGTTGCGGTATTTCAGCAGCACCTCGTGCCACTTTTTGTAGGTGTCCGAGCCGGGCTGTCCAAAGCCGCCCGACACACCCACGGTCTGCACCGAGTAGTGTTGCTTGAACTCCCAGCTCAGGTCGTCGCAGGTGACGAACTGGCCCAGCCCCGGATGAAAGGGGCCGACATGGTAGTCCTCCAGGTAAACCTCGATGAAGGTTTTCCAGTTGTAGTTGCACTCGTGCAGTTCGACCCGGTCGAGCGCGTAGCCATCGAAATTGAGTTGCGAGCGTGGCCCCATGTCGGCCAGATCGGCGGCAATGTCGCGGCCGTTGGACTCGAACAAGAGGCCGTTCCATTCTTGCAACTTGTAGTTGTTTAAATTGAGGCAGGGGTCGTGCCCAAAATGGGGGGCACCCAGCAGCTCGCCCTTGGGCGAATACGTCCAGCGGTGCAGCGGGCAGACGATGTTGCCGCCTGCGCTGCCCTTTTGCTGGGATTGCAGGTTGCCCCGACCGTTGAGCATGATGGCTTGGCGGTGCCTGCAGACGTTGGAGACCAGCTCGACCCCGCCTTGGGCATTGCGGACCAAAGCGCGGCCTTGGGCCTCATGGGGCAGGGCGTAATAGTCGCCCGAATGGGGCACAGCCAGCTGATGTCCCACATAGCGGGGGCCTTGCTGGAAGAGTGTTTTCAATTCGCGCTGAAACAGCGCCTCATCGAAATAAGTTGAAACTGGTAGTTGGCTTGCGGCCTGCTGCAGTTGAAGACTTAAATCAGACATGGGTGACCTGACCTAGAGACTCCCCCTATGAAGGGGCAGGAACAAAGCGCTGAATTCATGGAAAACGGCGCAAAAAAATGACAGGAAATTCCTGTCGCGGGATTGTCATTCTAACCCCGGGAAATGCCGTTATGGACCGACAAGGCCATTCCTATGGAAAGCCTGCCCCCGATGCTGAGCCAAAGCGAAGTGCGCAACACCCAGCTGATGGTTCATTGGACGGCCCATCCTTCGGCCAAGTCCAGTCTTAAAAGCCTAAAATCATCATTTTTTGCAGGAAGATCCCATGCCCAAGGCTGCTCAAACTGACCTCACCGATGCCGTTGCGGCGGATGTGCCTGCCACTTATGAAACGGCTTTATCGGAGCTGGAAACATTGGTGGGGCAGCTCGAGTCGGGGCAAATGCCCTTGGACCAGCTTTTGACGGGTTACCAGCGCGGCGCTGTTTTGCTCGCCTTTTGCCGTGACAAGCTCAAAGCCGTCGAAGACCAAATTCAGGTGTTGGATGGCGGACAACTCAAACCCTGGAGCAGCGCATGAGCGGGTTGGACCTCAAAGCATGGATGCAGCCGCACCTCGAGCGTGTTGAGCACGCCTTGTCAGAAGGCATTGAGGCCCATTCCCCCGCCGCTTTGGGCGAGGCCATGCGCTACGCCGTGTTGGACGGCGGCAAGAGATTGCGGCCCTTGCTGGTGCTGGCCACAGCCGAGGCCGTGGGCGAGGCTTCAAGCGCTCCGGGCGCACTCAATGCCGCTTGTGCCATTGAATTGATCCACGCGTATTCGCTGGTGCACGACGACATGCCCTGCATGGACAACGATGTGCTGCGGCGCGGCAAACCCACGGTGCATGTGCAGTTTGGTGAAGCGCAAGCCCTGCTGGCAGGTGACGCTTTGCAGTCTCTGGCTTTTGAAGTGCTCACCCCTCAAGACGACAGCGTCAGCGCTGCGCAGCAAGCGGCTTGTGTGGGCTTGCTGGCCCGGGCTTCGGGCTACCAAGGCATGGCCGGGGGTCAGGCGATTGACCTGGCCAGTGTGGGTCAGCGCTTGACTGAGGAGCAGCTGCGTCAGATGCATCGCCTCAAAACCGGGGCGCTGCTGCTGTGCAGCGTTCAGATGGGGGCTGCCTGTGTGCCTGGCGTATCCACCTCGGTTCAGGCCGCTTTGTGTCGTTTTGGTGAGGCCCTGGGTCTGGCCTTTCAGGTGGTGGACGATGTGCTGGATGTGACGGCAGATTCGGCCACTTTAGGCAAAACTGCAGGCAAAGACGAAGCTGCTGACAAACCCACGTATGTGGCCCTCATGGGCTTGGAGGGTGCCAAGGCTTTTGCAAATGCTCTGGCCGCACAGGCCTCGCAAGCCTTGGCCGACACGGGCTTGTCCGAAGTCCGTTTGGCCGCTTTGCGTGCCTTGACCGCCATGGTGGTAGAAAGAAACAACTGACATGACCGATTTCCTTAAAAACATCAACACCCCGGCCGATCTGCGCCGCCTGCAGCGCACCGACTTGCCTCATTTGGCCGACGAATTGCGCCACTGCGTGCTGGACAACGTCTCCAAAACCGGCGGGCACCTGAGTTCCAACCTGGGCACGGTGGAGTTGACCGTGGCTTTGCACTACGTCTTCAACACCCCCGAAGACCGCATCGTCTGGGATGTGGGGCACCAAACTTACCCGCACAAAATCCTCACGGGCCGACGTGACCGCATGCCCACGCTGCGCCAGTTCGGTGGCTTGTCGGGTTTTCCGCGCCGCGACGAGAGTGAATACGACACCTTTGGCACGGCGCACTCGTCCACCAGCATCTCGGCCGCTTTGGGCATGGCCGTGGCCGCCCGCCAAAAAGGCGAGTCTCGCCATGCGATTGCGGTGATCGGCGACGGTGCCATGACCGCTGGCATGGCCTTTGAGGCCCTGAACAACGCGGGTGTTGAAGATTGCAAACTGCTGGTGATCCTGAACGACAACGACATGTCGATCAGCCCACCCGTGGGCGCGCTCAACCGCTACCTGGCGCAACTGATGAGCGGGCGCTTTTACTCGGCGGCCAAGGCCGGGGCCAAGAACGTCCTCAAAAACGCCCCCCCTCTATTTGAGCTGGCCAAGCGTTTGGAAGAAACCGCCAAGGGCATGGTGGTGCCCGCCACGTTGTTTGAGAAATTCGGCTTCAACTACATCGGCCCCATTGATGGCCATGACCTGGGTTCGTTGATTCCGACGCTGGAAAACATCAAAAACCTGAACGGCCCGCAGTTTTTGCATGTGGTCACCAAAAAAGGCCAAGGCTATGAAAAGGCCGAAGCCGACCCCGTGGCCTACCACGGCCCTGGCAAGTTCGACCCCAGCGTGGGCCTCGTGCCTGCGGCCACGCCTGCCAAAATGACCTTCACCCAGGTGTTTGGCCAGTGGTTGTGTGACATGGCCGACAAAGACATGCGCCTGGTCGGCATCACGCCCGCCATGCGTGAAGGCTCGGGCATGGTCGAGTTCCATCAGCGCTTTCCCAAGCGCTATTACGACGTGGGGATTGCCGAGCAGCACGCCGTCACGTTCGCAGCGGGCATGGCCTGCGAGGGCCTCAAGCCCGTGGTGGCCATTTACTCCACCTTTTTGCAGCGCGGCTACGACCAGCTGATTCACGATGTGGCACTGCAAAACCTGCCAGTGGTGTTTGCGCTGGACCGCGCCGGCCTGGTGGGGGCCGACGGGGCCACCCACGCTGGGGCCTACGACATCGCCTACATCCGATGCGTTCCCAACATGAGTTTGGCTTGCCCTGCAGATGAGCGCGAGTGCCGCCAGCTGCTGAGCACGGCTTATGCGCAAAACCACCCGGTGGTGGTGCGTTACCCGCGCGGCGCGGGTGTGGGCGTAGCACCAGGTCGCGACTTGGACACCTTGCCCTTTGGCAAAGGCGAAGTGCGCCGCCATGGCGAAAAGCTGGCCATCTTGGCCTTTGGCACTTTGCTCACACCGGCCTTGCAGGCGGCCGAAAAGCTCAATGCCACGGTGGTCAACATGCGTTGGGTCAAGCCACTGGATGTCGAATTGCTGGCGCAAATTGTGCAAACCCATGACCGCATCGTCACCGTGGAAGAGGGTTGCATCATGGGCGGCGCGGGCAGTGCGGTAGGCGAAGCTTTGCAGCATTTAAACCTGCAGCGCTCGGTGCTGCACCTGGGCTTGCCCGATGTGTTCATTGAACATGGCGATCCAGTTAAGCTGCTGGCCTTGCAGGGTTTGGATGCTGCGGGCATAGAAAAGTCCATTGAGCAGCGTTGGCCCGATTGAGTTCAACCGGCAAAACTTTGAAAACCTTTCAATTTTTGCTGTTGCTTCAAATTTGTTGAATTTCAATCTCAATTAAAAGGGTAAACCCCTCCATTTTTGGGGTGTCGAATTTTCTACAATACATTCCGACTTGTGAGTCAATGCTCGGTTGTCCCGGGTGAGTCTTTAATTTTCAACAGGAGTCCATTCATGGATCGTCGTTCCGTTATCAAAAACACTGGCTTGGCTGGCGTCTTGGCCGCAGGTGTTGCACCCGCTGTTCATGCACAAGCCGCCATCCGCTGGCGTCTGAGCTCCAGCTTCCCCAAGGCGCTGGACACCATTCACGGCGCGGCCAACGTGTTCGCCGACAGCGTCAAAGCCATGTCGGGCGGCAAGTTCGAAATTTCGGTGCATGCCGCTGGCGAAATCACGCCCCCATTTGGTGTGGTGGATGCGGTGCAGCAAGGCTCTATCGAGATGGCGCACACTGCGGCTTACTACTTTTTCGGCAAAAACGAAACGTTCGCTCTGGGCTGCTCCATTCCGTTTGGTCTGAACAGCCGTCAGATGACCGCCTGGATGCTCGAGGGCAATGGCCTGAAGCTGATGCGCGAGTTTTACGCCCAGTACAACATCATCAACTTCTTGGGCGGCAACACCGGTGCCCAAATGGGTGGCTGGTACCGCAAAGAGATCAAAACCGTCGCAGACATCAAGGGCCTGAAATTCCGCGTGGGCGGTTTCGCCGGCAAAATCATGGAGCGCATGGGCGCCGTGCCCCAAAACATTCCTGGTGGCGAGATCTACACGTCCTTGGAAAAAGGCACGATCGATGCGGCTGAGTGGATTGGCCCTTACGACGACCAGAAGCTGGGCTTCAACAAAGTGGCACCGTTTTATTACTACCCAGGCTGGTGGGAAGGCGGTCCTCAGCTGGACTTCTTCATCAACCAAAAAGCCTTCGATGCGCTGTCGTCAGAAAACAAGGCCATCGTGGCAGCTGCCACGGCTGTGGCCCACACCACCATGCAAGCCAAGTACGATGCCAAGAACCCCGGCGCTTTGAAAGAGCTTGTGGGCAAAGGCACCAAGCTGCGCGCCTTCCCGGAAGCGGTCATGAAGGAATCCTTCAAACAGTCTATGGAGGTGTACGAAGAGCTCAACGTGAAGAACGCCGACTGGAAGAAAATCTACGGTGACTACCGCAAATTCCAGGCCGATCAGAACCTCTGGTTCCGATTTACAGAAATGACTTTTGACAAGTTCATGCAAGCGCAAAAGCTGTGATCTGATTCACCCACAAAAAAACCGGCCTTGGCCGGTTTTTTTGTGCCCACCGAATTGCAACAAAGCCACAGCCTCAACGCATCTGTCGAAACGCTTGAAGTTCGGTCGCCAATCGTTTGAATTCTTCGATCATTTTGGGGTCACAGGCGTAAATCACGGTGAACTTGCCCATCAAGGTTCGGGCGTAGAGGCGGGGGGCAATCACGGTGTCCAGGCCGGGCACCCGGATCAACTTCACGTAGGCCAGATCACGCAACTCGACTTTCTTGTGCCAGATCCAGGTTTGCTCCAAGGTCTGGGCCGTCAGGCGTGTTTGGCCCAGCAGCAGGTGTCCGACTGTGTAGGCCATGATGCCCCAAGCCGCCCAAATCCAAAGGTGTTCACTTTGCGCCATTTGCAAGCCGTACAACTGGTATGCCCAAACTGCCAAGCCCAGCACCAGAGCCAGGGCCAACACCTTGAAGGGCAGGCTGAAAGCCGGTGAGGTGAGGGTTTCGCGCGAAGGGGCAAAGCGAAAAGGTGCAGGCCCCAGATGCCCTGTCAAATCAGGTGGCTGGTTGGAGGTCATTCAAGGTGGGTCCATAAAAAAACGCCTCGGGTTCGAGGCGTTTAAACAAAGTCGGGCGTTACTTTTTGAACAAGTCGTCAATCTTGTCCTGAGCGTCCTTGTCTTGTTCAGCGCCTGAGGGGGGGGCGGCATTGTTCAAGTCGGAGGTGCTGTCCTGGGGCATCTCAATGACGACTTTGTCAATGTCAACCTTGATTTCCTTGTCCAGAAAGGCCGTGACCGTTTGAGGCACAAAGATCACGATGACCACCAACAGCAGTTGCATGATCACCCAAGGAATCGAGCCCAAATAAATGTCGTTGGACTTGACCGCAAAGGGAATGCGTTTGTCTTTGTACAAGGTGTCTGCAATACCTCTGAGGTAGAACAAGGCAAATCCAAAGGGCGGGTGCATGAAGCTGGTCTGCAAGTTGACGCACAACAGCACGCCAAACCAAATCAGGTCGATGCCCAGTTTGTCGGCCACAGGGGCCAGCATGGGAACGATGATGAAAGCGATTTCAAAAAAGTCGAGGAAGAAAGCCAGGAAAAACACAAAAACGTTGACCACGATCAGGAAACCCGTTTGGCCGCCCGGCAGGCCTGTGAGCAGGTGCTCTACCCACTTGGCACCATCCACGCCTTGGAACACTTGGCTGAAGACGCGTGAACCGATCAAGATGAACACCACCATGGCGGTCAGGCGCATGGTGCCGTGCATGGCCTCCCACAAAAGACTGAAATTGAGTCGTTTGTGCGAAGCCGCGAGGATCAAAGCGCCGACCACGCCCATCGCACCCGCTTCAGTAGGAGTCGCCAACGCAGAATCTTGAAATGGCAAGCCACCCATGGAGCCCAGCACGGTGAAGATCAGCAAAGCGGATGGAATGATGCCTTTCAGGCATTTTTTCCACAAAGGCCAACCGTTCAGGGTTCGATCTTCCTTGGGAATTCCAGGTAAAAAATCAGGTTTGATGCGGGTCAGGGCAAAGGTGTAAAGCGCGAACATGGCAATTTGAATCAGCGAGGGCCCCCAAGCGCCTTTGTACATGTCACCCACAGGCTTGCCCAACTGGTCGGCCAAAACCACCAGAACCAAAGACGGTGGCACCAGCTGTGTGATCGTTCCCGAAGCGGCCAAGACACCAGTGGCGTAGCGCATGTTGTACCCATAGCGAATCATCACCGGCAAGGAGATCAGCGCCATCGCAATCACTTGCCCCGCAACGGTGCCCGTGATGGCACCCAAAATGAAACCGACCAGGATCACCGAATAGCCCAGTCCGCCTCTCATGGGTCCGAAAAGTTGCCCCATGGAGTCAAGCATGTCTTCGGCCAGGCCGCACTTTTCCAGGATGGTGCCCATGAAGGTAAAGAAGGGAATTGCCAGCAGCAGGTCATTGCTCAGGATCGAAAAAATCGAAATGGGCAAGTTGCTCATGAAGGCGACGGGGAACCAGCCCATTTCAATCGCGTAAAAACCACTGGCCAGCCCCAGAGCCGCCAAAGAAAAGGCGACTGGAAAGCCCACCAGCATCACCACCACGAGGCCCGCGAACATGATCGGGGCGAAATTTTCCATTTGCATGGGAAGTCCTGTTTGTTGTTATGTGTTGAGTTGCTTTAGGCAGTCAAGCTCACTGCAGGGGTTTCTCGTAATGGGTGTCCATGGCATAGAGACCCATAAGATAGCCCACGCGCTTGATCAATTCGGCCAAGCCTTGCAACCAGACCAAGGCAAAGCCCAAAGGCAAGGCCAATGTGGCAGGCCAGCGGATCAGGCCCCCAGCGTTTTGGCTCACTTCACCTGAGACCAAGGTGTTCATGAAATAGGGGTAAGACAACCACGCCAGGTAGCCCATGATGGGCATCAAGAAAACAATGATGCCGAAAATATCGACGTAAACAGGGCCGTTGCCTTTGAGTTTGCCGTAAATGAGGTCCACCCGGACATGTTCGTTGACCTTGAGCACATAAGGGGCACCCACCATGACGATCCAGGCAAACAGGTACCACTGGATTTCGATCAGGCCGTTCGAGCTCCAATCGAAGCCGTAGCGCACAAAAGCATTCCCCGCGCAAATCATGGCAGCCATCAAAACGGCCCATGAAGCGATCATGCCAAAGCCATTGCTCAGCCAATCCATGAAGCGTGCAAATTTGAGTAAGGCAGTCAAGACATCTCTCCAATCCATCAATAACAAGGGGCCTGTGTGGGACCCGCGCGCAAGGCTCCCGCCTTGCAACGGGGCCAATGGTAACAACGCCCGTGCCCTTCCATGGCATTTTGATGAATTCATTGTTTGAATTTTTCTTGACCTGGCTTGAATTTCCATCAATCGCCATGCAACGGACCCGTGCGAACCCGTTATGTACGTCATACCCCTTACGTTCAGGCTTTTTTTGCGCGGTGCGCCCACCAAGGCAATCGGTGTTTCAAGGACTGCACCAGTCCCGAGGTATTGCCCGTGTGGTAACCCGGTAAGGTGTTGATTTGTTCGGTCCAGGCTGGGGATTCCAGCATGCGGCGAAGTTGCTGCACGGGTGAGGAGTCGACGGCACTTTTCAGGCAAACAAGCCAGTAGTCTTCTTGTTCCAAAGGTACAAAATCCAGCCCTTGAGCCTGCGCTGCCGAGCCGATACCCAAACCCACATCGGCCTGACCGGCGGCAATGCTGGCGGCCACGGCCGCATGCGAGGGCTCTTCTCGGGTATAGCCCACGATGTCTTGGGCGTTAAGCGCTGCTGCGCTCAGCCATTGGTCCAGCAGCAAGCGTGTGCCCGTGCCTGGGCTGCGATTGACGAAGCGCACGCCCGGTTTCAGAAGGTGCCGCAATTCGAGCAAATTCAGGGGGTTGCCCGCTTGCACCATCAGGCCTTGCTGCCGACTGGCAAACCCGATCAATTTGTGCAAACCGGTTTTGAGCAGGGGTTTGTAGGTGCGTGCCACCAAAGAGTCGGAATCTGGTTGTGACGGGGCGTGAAAGCCCGCCATGATGCAGCGACCCTCATTCAGGGCGCGGATGGCATCCACACTGCCGCAAAAACGCAAATCCAGGTGGAGGGATTGGCTGGCGGCATGTTCACGCAACTGAACCAGCGCATCGTCGTGGCTGGCAAAAATGGGCAGAACATGGTGCTTTGGGTCAAAAGCGACAGAAAAGGTTTTTTCCAGTTCGGCTTGCAAAGCTCTGATTTGGGGCGCGAGCCTGGCTTGAGCTTGCCTTTCGGCCCACAGCAATTTGTCAGCAAATTCAGTGAGTCGGGCAGATTGTCCTTTTTCCCAAAGAATCAACGGTTCGCCCAGGGTCTGTTCCCAGCGCTTGAGTTCTCCCCAAACATGCCGGTAAGAAAGCTGCATCGATTTGGCAGCGGCTGCGATCGAGCCTGCTTGTCGCACAGCCTGAAGGGTGTCCATGAGGGGGTTTCGCAAAGGACTGAGCCGATCACGGGCAGTCTCCATAGTTTGATGCGGCGTCCAGTGGTAAGAAAGGTCAATGTGTTGCACAAACGCGAGTTTGCCTGAATGGCAATGGCCTGCCAGAGAGTCTTTCACACCACCTATGCAAACTTGTTCATAGTGGACACCCCTCATGCCTTGGAGGGTGCTTGTGCCGTAGCATCCACAGCGCTGTATGAACACCTTCACCGACAGCGCTCTGACGGCGCTGAACATCGTCACTTCTTTCGATCCTGCCCTGTGGGTGGTGGTGGTCCGGTCTTTGGCCGTCAGCGCCACGGCCTGCCTGCTGGCTTATGGTGTGGGCGTTGCATTGGGGGCTTGGTTGGCGGTGTCGCGTTTTCGTGGCCGGGGCGTTGTTTTGGTAGGCCTGAACACCTTGCTGGCGCTGCCTTCGGTGGTGGTGGGCCTGGTGGTGTATTTGCTGCTGTCGCGCACCGGGCCTTTGGGCTTTTTGGGTTGGATGTTCAGCTTTCAAGCCATGGTGCTGGCCCAGTTCATTTTGGTGGTGCCGGTGGTGGCCGCGCTCACGCGCCAGGTGGTCGAAGATGTGGAGCGCCAGCATGGCGAGCAATGGGCATCGCTCGGCGCCGGTCCTTGGGTGCGCAGCTTGTTGCTGGCCTGGGACGAACGCCTGGCCTTGCTGACCATTGGCGTGACCGCCTTTGGCCGCGCTATTTCTGAGGTGGGCGCGGTGATGATTGTGGGCGGCAACATTGACGGCTTCACTCGCGTCATGACCACCGCCATTGCATTAGAGACCAGCAAGGGCGACTTGCCGCTGGCGCTGGGGCTGGGCATGGTTTTGTTGGCGGTGGTGCTGCTGCTCAATGCGCTGGTGGCGGGGCTGCGCCTCTGGGGTGAGCGGCGCAACACGCGACCCGCGCCTGATGAAAGAACCATAGGGGTGCAGCCATGAGCGCCGTGCAGATCGGCCTGGACGCGGTGAGCGTGCGGCTGGGGGCGCAAGCGGCCTTGATGGGCGTGAGCTTGCGCATCGAGGCGGGAGAGCGCGTGGCGCTGGTGGGGGCCAATGGCTCGGGCAAAAGCACCTTGCTGCGCACCTTGCATGGGCTGGTGCCACCCACGCAAGGCCATGCGCAACAAGCGCCGGGTGTGCGCCAAGCCATGCTGTTCCAAAGGCCGCATTTGCTGCGTCTGTCGGCCTTGAACAATGTGGCGTTGGGCTTGTGG
>CAITSG010000060.1 GCA_903894995.1 uncultured Burkholderiales bacterium | reverse complement strand
TGTAGGAGCGACGCCCTCGTCGCGAAAAGCCTCGCAGACCACCCCCCATCGCCCCAAGGGCGGGGCTCCCACAAAATGCAGGGCCTTCCCCCGTAGGAGCGACGCCCTCGTCGCGTAAAGCCTCGCAGACCGCCCCCCATCGCCCCAAGGGCGGGGCTCCCACAAAATGCAGGGGCTCCCACACAAGCAGTGACTCCCAAGTCAGGACTGAGCAGAGCGCTGTCTGCCGGCTCAAGCCGGAAAGCGCTCGCGCAACTTGAGTTTGTAGAACTTGCCCGTGGAGGTGCGGGGCACGGCGTCGATGAACTCGTAGCGGTCGGGCACCTGCCACTTGGCAAAGCCGTGCTGCAGCAAGTGCGCGGCAAAGTCTTCGGGCCGGGGTGCTTTGCCGGGCTTGAGCACGATGCAGGCCAGTGGCCGCTCGCTCCACTTAGGGTCAGGGATGGCGATCACGGCCGCTTCGGCCACGTCGGGGTGGGCCATCAAGGCGTTTTCCAGATCGACCGAGCTGATCCATTCGCCGCCGGACTTGATCAGGTCTTTGGTGCGGTCGGTGATGCGCACAAAGCCCATCGCGTCCACGCTGGCCACATCGCCGGTGCGCAGCCAGCCGTCAGCGCTGAACTTGTCTTCGCTGACCGGCACCTGGTGGTAGCTGCCTGTAATAAAGGGGCCGCGCACCTGGATTTCGCCCACATGTTGACCGTCCCAAGGGGCATCGAGTCCGTCTTCGCCCCGGATGCGAAGCTCCGTCAGGGGCACGGGCACACCCGCCATGGCAGCGCGGCGGTAACGCTCGTCCATGGGCGCGTCTTTCAGCTCCGACTTGGGGTAGGACACGGTGCACAAAGGCGAGGTTTCGGTCATGCCCCAGCCTTGCAAAATCCAGATGCCGTGCCGGTCAAAGGCGCGAATCAGCGCTTCGGGCACCGCCGCACCGCCGACCAAAGAGCGCATGCCCGCGGGCAGTTTCCAGCGGCCCGGCTGAGTGGTTTGTGCGGCCTGGAAAGCCTGGATCAAACCCATCCAGATGGTGGGCACGCCCAGCGACAGCGTGGGAGGCTCGGCCGTCATCAGGTCCAGCAGGTCTTCCGGGTGCAGGTGCGGGCCGGGAAACACGAGCTTCACGCCCATCATCACCGCGCCATATGGAATGCCCCAGCTGTTGGCGTGGAACATAGGCGTGACAGGCATGATCACGTCGCTGCCTTTGAGGCCCCAAAAGTCGCCCAAGCAGCCCACCAGCGTGTGCAAGATGGTGGAGCGGTGCGAGTACACCACGCCTTTGGGGCGGCCTGTGGTGCCCGAGGTGTAGCACATCGACACCGCATCGTCTTCGGCGTGCGGGGCGTATTGAAAGCCCTGTGTGTCGGTGCCCGCCAGCAGCTGTTCGTAGTCGGTGAATTCAGCGGGCACCGCTGCCCCGGAAAACGGGAACACGATCACGCGCTCGAAGCGGTACAGGTGCGCAAACTGCTGGTACAGCGGCAGCAACACGTCGTCGATGATCAGCACCTTGTCTTGCGCGTCGTTGGCGATCCAGGCGATTTCTTCGGGCGAGAGGCGCAGGTTGAGTGTGTGCATGACGCCACCTGCGGCCGGAATGCCGAAATAGCACTCCAGGTGCGCGTGGTGGTTCCAGCACAGCGTGGCCACGCGTTCACCTTTTTGCAGGCCCATGTTTTGCAGGGCTTGCGCCAGT
>CAITSG010000059.1 GCA_903894995.1 uncultured Burkholderiales bacterium | reverse complement strand
GTTTGTGGTGGTCACACCGCCGTTAGCGGTCAATGCGCCAGTCAAAGTTGTTGCGCCAGTCACACCCAAGGTGCCGCCGACAGTGGCGTTGCCACCGACCGTTGCTGCACCAGAGGCGTTCAAGTTTGTGGTGGTCACACCGCCGTTAGCGGTCAATGCGCCAGTCAAAGTTGTTGCGCCAGTCACACCCAAGGTGCCGCCGACAGTGGCGTTGCCACCGACAGTTGCAGCACCAGAGGCGTTCAAGTTTGTGGTGGTCACGCCACCGTTGGCGGCCAAAGCACCGGTCATGGTCGTTGCACCAGTCACAGCCAATGCACCTGGAACAACCACCGTATCGGCTGCTGTGCCCAGTGTGATTTGATTCGCAGCTGTCGTTACAGCGCCTGCACCGATGGCCACTGAATTAGCGAATGTAGCGGAAGCACCTGTACCGATGGCAACACTCTGGGTGCCAGAAGCCACCGGTCCAGCAGTAAGGCCCTGCGCGGAACCCAGTGCAACAGAACCGGCACCCGTAGCGGCGGGGCCATTGGTGGTGCCATCTGCACTACCGATCGCAATCGAACCCGCACCTGTTGAAAGAACTGAACCACCAGCCAATCCAGCAGTACCCGCTGTACCAGCAGTACCGTTGATGCCGTCAGTACCGGCAGTACCGGCAGTACCGGCAGTACCGGCAGTACCGGCAGTACCGGCGGTTGATGCAGTTGTGATCAATCCGGTAACAGGGTCAAAAACAGCAGCAGTAGCGTTGGTACCTGCAGTACCGTTACCACCCGCAGCACCGTTACCACCGGCAGTGCCGTTACCACCGGCAGTGCCATTACCACCAGCAGCACCAGCGGTACCATTGCCTGCATTGCCAATGGCAATGGATGTTGCGAAGGTCGCAGTCACACTGCCACCATTGCCACCCGCTCCACCATTGGCACCATTACCACCACTGCCAGCTGCGCCGCCGTTGCCGGCCGCGCCACCGCTTCCACCGGCTCCGCCAATAGCACCATTTGCGCCAGCTGCGCAAATAGCGTTGCCAGAAGCGTTGCTGCAAACTGCATTGGCGCCGTTACCACCCAATCCACCAACACCGGCCGCACCCACCACACCTGCAGCCCCCGTTGTGCCAGCCGTACCACCAGAGCCTGCTGCGCCACCGTTACTGGCTGTTCCAGCATTTCCTACAATTTGACCGAGGCCGACATTCGTGCCGTTCGTGCCATTTGTGCCCGCTGTGCCATTGACACCAGCAGTTCCGGCTTGTCCTGCTAAGCCAGCAGTTCCAGTCGTACCACCATTACCACCGTTGCCACCGTTACCACCCGCGGCAGATGAAGTGCCCAAAGTTGCAGCATTACCCCCGTTACCCCCGTTGCCCCCATCGGCTCCACTGGCTGTACCAGCGAGACCACCAGTTCCACCCACTGCTGTGCCTGCGGCAACTCCAGCTGTTCCGGGCGTGGCAGCCAAGACTTGCCCACCGATGAGCAAGCCGATGGCAATGGAAGAAATTGATAATTTGAAAATTTGGTGCTTCAACATGAGTAATCCATGAAAGTTAAATGGAATTTTGATTTTATAGATTTTTCAGTAAATTTGTGTGACTCATGAAATTTGTCAATTTTAATTTAGACGTGCTTTACACAGCCATGCTGGCCTTCAAATTGCAGCGGTTCTGCCCCAACATCCCGGTTCAAGGGTCAAGTGGCTCGAACAGGGTCAAAAATCACTGGCCGATCGATCCAGCCCATCCCGCCAGGCTAAATAGCATGGCGTATTCAATATCGAGCCCTTCGTTCGGCTCAATTGCACAGCGCCGCGTCTTTTTGAAGACAAGCTCAAGGCGTTACCATTTCCCACATGACCCGAAAAAAATCCTCTGCCTCCCTCGTAGAACTGCCCGAAGTCAATTTCTCCGAAGACGGCGAAATTCGTTACCTGCATTTGGGCACCGAGTGGATTCAGGGCTCCATGTTTCTGGACCGGCCCTTTGACATTGAGCTGGAATATGTGCAGCGCATGTTCGGCTGGCTCTTGTTCATGCCAGCAGCCGAAGTCAAGGGCGCACACGCCATGCAGTTGGGTCTGGGCGCAGGCACCATCACCAAGTTTTGCTACAAAAAACTCAAGATGACCTGCACGGCTGTGGAGCTGAATCCGGCCGTGTTGCACGCCTGTCGGGGATGGTTTCGCTTGCCGCCCGACGACGAGCGCTTGCGCGTGGTGCTGGCCGATGCGGCCGAGGAAATCCAGAAGGACGAGTGGCGTGGCACCGTCGACGCGCTGCAGGTGGATTTGTACGACGAAGAGGCCGCCGCCCCGGTGCTGGACACGCCCGACTTTTACCGCCATTGCCGTGAACTGCTCAGCCAGCAAGGCTGCATGACGGTGAACTTGTTTGGCCGTTCGTCAAGCTATGCCGAGAGCGTGGAAAAAATCTGCGCCGCCTTTGGGGAAGAAGCGGTTTGGGCCTTCAAGCCCACACGCGAGGGCAACGCGATTGTGTTGGCGCAGCGCACCGCCAGCCGACCATCGCGCGAAGCCTTGATCGATGCAGCCGCGCACTTGGAAGAAAAATGGGGCCTGCCCGCATCGAAATGGCTCAAGGTGTTCAAGCCGCTGAGCAAATGAGTGTCTCAGCATAAAAAAAGCATATTCATACGGTGCGCATCGGGGTAAACCATGGTTTCGTCACCCCGGGGACATAGGTGTAACCCACATCACAAAAGATGCAATGTTCACGCAGAATCTGCACAACTCAAAACAGAGGAGATATCTCGTGAACATCAAGAGTCAGAAAGACTTTTTCTCAGGGCTGTTCTACACCGTCGCCGGTGCAGCCTTTGCCTACGGCGCCACCAGCTACAACGTGGGCACCGGTGCCCGCATGGGGCCTGGCTACTTTCCATTGCTGTTGGGCTGCTTGCTGGCCCTGATCGGTGCCTTCATCATGTTCAAGTCATTGACTGTGGAGACGCAAGACGGCGACAAGATCGGCTCTTGGGCTTGGAAGCCGCTGGTCTTCATCATTGCCGGCAACGTGCTGTTTGGCGTCTTGCTGGCGGGTTTGCCCAGTTGGGGCGTGCCCGCCATGGGTTTGATCGTGGCGATCTTCGGCACCACCTTGGTGGTCAGCTTGGCGGGTGACACCTACAAGCTCAAAGAAGTCTTGATTTTGTCGACGATTTTGTCGATTGGCTGTTACGGTGCTTTTGTGCTTTTGCTCAAGTTGCAGTTCCCCGTCTGGCCCACATTCATCACCGGTTGAGGAGAAATAATTCATGGAACTGTTTGACAACCTCGCGCTCGGTTTTGGGGTGGCGTTCACCTTTCAAAATCTGCTTTACGCGTTCATTGGCTGTTTGCTGGGCACCTTGATCGGGGTCTTGCCAGGGGTGGGTCCTGTGGCAACGATTGCCATGCTCTTGCCCGCCACTTACGCTTTGCCTCCTGTGGCTGCATTGATCATGTTGGCCGGTATTTATTATGGTGCGCAATACGGTGGATCGACCACTGCGATTTTGGTCAACTTGCCCGGCGAAGCGTCGTCGGTGGTGACCATGATTGACGGCTACCAAATGGCCCGCAAAGGCCGCGCCGGCCCCGCTTTGGCAGCCGCTGGTTTGGGTTCGTTTTTTGCCGGTTGTGTGGGCACCTTGATTTTGGCGGCCTTTGCTGGCCCGCTGACCGAAGTGGCTTTCAAGTTTGGCCCTGCCGAATACTTCTCGCTGATGGTCTTGGGCTTGATCGGCGCTGTGGTGCTCGCTTCGGGTTCATTGGTCAAGGCGGTGGGCATGATCGTTTTGGGTTTGCTCTTGGGCCTGGTGGGTACCGACGTGAACTCGGGCGTGGCGCGGTTCAGCTTCGATATTCCTGAATTGACCGACGGCGTGGGCTTCATCGTGATCGCCATGGGTGTGTTTGGTTATGGCGAGATCATCTCCAACCTGTCCAAGCCTGAAGAAGACCGCGAAGTTTTCACGGCCAAAGTGACCGGCTTGATGCCCACGGCACAAGACTTCAAGCGCATGGTGCCCGCTGTGTTGCGAGGCACCGCTTTGGGCTCTGCTTTGGGTATCTTGCCTGGTGGCGGTGCATTGCTTGCGGCTTTTGCGGCTTACACCATCGAGAAGAAAACCAAGTTGCAGCCTGGCGAAGTGCCCTTTGGTCAAGGCAACATCCGCGGCGTTGCATCCCCGGAGTCGGCGAACAATGCGGCTTCGCAAACTTCCTTCATTCCATTGCTGACGCTGGGCATTCCACCCAACGCCGTGATGGCTTTGATGGTCGGCGCGATGACGATCCACAACATTCAGCCTGGCCCTCAGGTCATGACCAGCAACCCCGAGTTGTTCTGGGGCCTGATCGCTTCGATGTGGATCGGTAACGCCATGCTCATCATCTTGAACCTGCCTTTGATCGGCATCTGGATCAAGTTGCTGTCGGTGCCTTACCGCTGGTTGTTCCCGGCCATCGTGTTGTTCTGCGCCATTGGTGTGTATTCGACCAACAACAACACCTTCGACATCTGGATGGTGGCCGTTTTTGGTGTGATTGGGTACGGCTTCATCAAGTTGGGCATGGAGCCTGCGCCTTTGCTGCTGGGCTTCATTTTGGGCCCGATGATGGAAGAAAACCTGCGCCGTGCCATGCTCTTGTCACGCGGTGACTGGAGTGTGTTTGTCACTCGCCCCTTGTCAGCGGGCTTGCTGGCTGCGGCATTGCTGCTCTTGATCATTGTGACTTTGCCCTCGATCAAGTCCAAGCGACAAGAGGCTTTTGTGGAAGAGTGACGTTTTTCTGGTTTTGATGGGGCTTTGGTGCCCCCTGCAACGGCCTCTTCGGAGGCCGTTGCCATTGGTCTTTACACGCTGACAAACGCCGTGGCCTTGTCACCTGGGCGCTGCAGCGGCGCATGGCCTCTGACACAATTGTTTTTTGATTTTTGCGCCTGACTTGGGTTGAGGACTTCAGCATGAAAAAACGACAACTCTTACGTGGCCTGTGCGCCGCCACCCTGGCGGTGGCCAGCTTGGGCCTGGCCCACGCGCAGACCTATCCCACCAAGCCCGTGCGCCTGATCGTGCCCTTCCCAGCCGGTGGGGCGACCGATTTGTTTGCCCGCACCTTGTCGCAAAAAATCAGCGAAAAACTGGGCCAAACTTTGGTGGTCGAAAACCGCCCGGGCGCAGGCGGCACCCTGGGCTCGGACTTGGCAGCCAAGGCCGCACCCGATGGTTACACGCTGCTGCTGTCGACTTCCAGCACGCACTCGATTGGCCCCAACCTGAACCCGCGAATGCCCTACGACGCGGTGCGCGACTTCACGCCGATTGCCCATTTGGGCAACGCGCCCAGCATCATGCTGGTGCCCAACAACTCGCCCGCCAAAACCGTCAAGGAATGGGTCGACTACGCCAAGAAAAACCCGGGTCGCCTGAACTACGCCTCGAGTGGCAACGGCACCATCGTGCAGTTATCGGCCGAGCTGTTCAAGGCGCAGGCCGATGTGTTTGTGGTCCACATCCCCTACAAGGGCACGGCGCTGGCCATCCCCGACCTGATTTCGGGCAAAGTGGACGTGCTGTTTGACAGCTTGCCCACCGGCATGCCGCATGTGCGCGACGGCCGCTTGCGTGCCTTGGGCGTGACCACCCTCAAACCCACAGCGCTCGCCCCGGGCATTCCCGCCATCGCCGATGTCTTGCCCGGCTACGAGTCCAACACCTGGTTTGGTTTTTTTGGCCCCAAAAGCCTGCCCCCTGAGGTGGTTACCCGCATCAACACGGCGGCCAACCAGGTGCTCAAAGACCCTGAAGTGATGGACAAACTCTTGCGCTTTGGCATTGAGCCCGTGGGCGGCACGCCCGCCCAGTTCACCACCATGCTGGCCAGCGAATCGGCCAAGTGGAAAAAAATCATCACCGAACGCAAGATCACATTGGACTGACATGAATTTCGACTACCAATTCCCCTACACCAGCACCCGCCTGCCGCTGTTTGCGCGCAACATCGTGTCCACTTCGCACCCGCTTGCCGCGCAAGCGGGCCTGCGCATGATGCTCAAGGGCGGCAACGCGGTCGACGCGGCCATTGCCGCTGCCGCCGTCATCACCTTGACCGAGCCGGTCAGCAATGGTTTGGGCTCCGATGCCTTTGCCATCCTTTGGGACGGCAAAGCGCTGCATGGCCTGAACGCTTCCGGCCCGGCCCCGGCCACCTGGACGCCCGATTACTTTCACCGCAAGTACGGGGCCGAAGCCAAAACACCGCCCAAGCGCGGCTTTGATTCGGTCAGCGTGCCCGGCGCGGTCGCTGGCTGGGTGGCCTTGAGCGAGCGTTTCGGCAAGCTGCCCTTTGCCGATTTGCTGGAGCCTGCGATTGAGGTGGCCGAGCGGGGTTATTTGATTCCGGTGGTGGTGCAGCAAAAATGGGAAGCCGCCACGCCCGAGCTGCAGTCGCAACCGGGATTTGCGCAGAGCTTTTTGCCTTGGGGCCGTGCGCCGCAGGTGGGCGAGTTGTTCCAGTTCAAAAATGCCGCGCGGGGCCTCAGGGCCATCGCCGCCACCAAAGGCCAAGCGCTGTATGGCGGTGAGATTGCCGAAGCGATTGAGAAGTTCGCCAAAGAAAACGGCGGCAGCATCACCGCCAAAGACCTGGCCGACTTCAAGCCCGAATGGGTTAAGCCCATGGCGCAAGACTACCGGGGCTACACCCTGCACGAGATCCCGCCCAACGGCCAAGGCATCGCCGCCTTGATTGCTTTGGGCATTCTGTCTAACTTTGACATGGCCAGCCACAAGGTGGACAGCGCCGACTCGCAGCACCTGCAGATCGAAGCCATGAAACTGGCTTTTGCCGACCTGTACCGCTATGTGGCCGATCCGCGCTACATGGAAATGCCGCCCGAGCAGATGCTGGACCCGGCTTATCTTGCCAGCCGCGCCAAGCTGATCGACATGAAAAAGGCGCAAGACTTCAAGGCGGGCAACCCGGTCAAGGGCGGCACCATTTACCTCACGGCTGCAGATGAAAACGGCATGATGATCAGCTTCATCCAAAGCAACTACATGGGCTTTGGTTCGGGTGTGGTCGAGCCGACTTATGGCATCAGCTTGCAAAACCGGGGCCATGGTTTCAGCACCGACCTGCAGGGCCAAAACCCCGCTAACCTGGTGTTGCCTGGCAAGCGCCCCTTCCAGACCATCATCCCGGCCTTCCTGACCAAAGACGGTCAACCGGTCATGAGTTATGGCGTGATGGGCGGCAACATGCAGCCGCAGGGCCACATGCAAACCCTGGTGCGCATGCTCGACTACGGCCAGAACCCGCAAACGGCGTGTGACGCACCGCGTTGGCGCTACAACTCGGGTCTGAACATCAACGTCGAATCCGCCATGAACGGCCAGACGGTGCAAGAGCTGATCGCACGCGGCCATCAGCTGGACGTCATCAGCGACTCTTACCAGGACTTTGGCGCTGGCCAGTTCATCTGGCGCATGGGTGATCCCGCTGTAGAGGGT
>CAITSG010000058.1 GCA_903894995.1 uncultured Burkholderiales bacterium | reverse complement strand
GGCGTTCATCATCACGAACATCGCGTTCAGGCCTTTGCCGGGCTCGCCCACTATTGAGCACACCGCTTCGTCAAAGCGCATCACGCAGGTGGGGCTGCCGTGCAGGCCCATTTTTTCTTCGATGCGGTCGCAGTGCACACGGCTGCGCGAGCCGTCGGGGTAGAACTTGGGCACGAGGAACAGCGACAGGCCTTTGGGCCCGGATGGTGCATCGGGCAGGCGCGCCAACACCAAGTGCACGATGTTGTCGGTGAGGTCGTGTTCACCACCCGAGATGAAAATTTTGGTGCCGCTGACGGCGTATTGGCCATCGGGCAGGGGCACGGCGCGGGTAGCCGCCAGTCCCAGGTCTGAGCCCGCATGGGGCTCGGTCAGGCACATGGTGGCCAGCCATTCGCCGGTGGCCACTTTCTCCAAATACTGCGCTTTGAGCGCGTCGCTGGCGTGGTGCTTGATGCACTCGTAAGCGCCATGCAGCAGGCCGGGGGCCATGGTCCAGCCGAGGTTGGCGGCCGACAGCATTTCGTAGAGCATGGCTTCGAGCACGCTGGGCAGGCCTTGGCCACCGTCATCGGTGCTGGAGGCCAGCGCAGGCCAGCCCGATTGCCAAAAGGACTGGTACGCATCCTTAAAGCCCGGCGGCATGGTGACCGCGCCGTCTTTGCACTGCGCGCCAATTTCGTCGCCGTCGCGGTTGAGCGGGGCGATCACTTCGCCCACAAACTTGCCTGCCTCCTGAAGAACCTGCTGCATCAGGTCGGCGTCCACCTCGGCAAAGGCGGGCAGGGCTTGCAGCTGGGCGGGCGCGTTCAAAACGCGGGACAACACAAACTGCATGTCGTCGGTGCGGGGTTGGTAGGTGCTCATGGGGGTCTAGGGCTCAATGAAAAAAAATCCGGCGCTACCGTCAGGCGGTGCCGGACAACACGGTATCCGTGTGTTGGATCAGGAATCGACGCTGAAGCCGATGCGCTTGATCAGCGGACCCCAACGCTCGAGTTCCACTTGGGAGCTCTTGAGTTGGTCTGCAACTGTGCCACCAAAAGGAATCAGGCCGACCACGGTCAAGGCGTCTTGCACGCCTTTGTCTTTGAGGGCCGCATTGATGGCCGCATTGGCCGCCTGCACCACGTTGGCCGGGGTTTTGGCGGGGGCGTAAAAGCCGAACCATTCCTCCACGGTCAACTCGGGGAAGCCTTGTTCAGCGAATGTGGCGACATCGGGCACAAAGGGCGAACGGGTTTTGCCGGATGTGGCCAGGATGCGCATCTTGCCTGCCTTGTGGTTGGCAATGAAGTCGCCGTGCGGTGTGAACATGCAGGCAATTTGGCCGCCGACCACATCGGTCACGCCGGGCACCGAGCCACGGTAGGGCACATGTTTGAACTCGAAGTTCTGGTTCAGGCCGAGCAAAGCGCCGATGAAGTGCGGCGTGGAGCCTGCAGCGGGCGAGCCGTAACTGGCTTGTGCGGGGTTGGCCTTGGCCCAGACGATGAAGTCTTTCACGTTTTTGACGCTGGCAGGCACCATGGGTCCGACGGCGAAACCGTGGTGAATCATGGACGCGGTGCCCACGGGCGTGAAGTCTTCAAAGGGCTTGTACTGCAGGTTTTTGAAGATGTGGGGGTACAGCGAGATGGCCGAGAACGGGGTCATGGCCAGCACCGAGCCGTCGGCCGGTGCACTTTTGAGCAGGTTCAGGGCAATCTGGCCGCCAGCGCCTGGGCGGCTGTCGATGATGCCGGCGTTTTTGCTGTAAGGCGTGCCACCAAATTTTTCGGCCACACGACGGGCGCAGATGTCGCCCGAGCTGCCGGGTGGGAAGCCATAGAGCACTTTGACTTGCTCGATAGGCAAGCCGCTTTGCGCCCAGGCTTGCTGGAATGCGGTGCTGCCCAAAATGGTGGCTCCGATGGTCGATTGAATGAATTCACGACGGTTGCTCATGCTTGTCTCCTCGAGAGGGTGGTTGGTAAACGGTTTGAAAAAAGTGAAGTGCTGTGCTGCGTTTCAGAGGCCAGATGATGGTGGGGCGGCTTTGTCGGCCGAGCCTTCCAGCCCGGCCAGCAAGGCTTTGCTGTTGCCCGGAATCACCATTTGAAATTGCTTGTCGACATAGGTGTAGTCGTAGTAACCCATGCGAGCGAGTGGCTGGATTTTGAGCACGTCGATCAGGCCTTGGCCATTGATGATCTCGTCGTCAATGTGGATCGCCACCACACGGCCAAACACCACGTCGGCGCTGCCCATGGGCGGCTTGCCGGGAAAGCGCAGGCTGTTGAGGTACACGCATTCAAACTGGATGGGCGAGCCCTTGACGCGCATGGGTTTGACCAGACGGCTGGGCAATTTGGTCAGACCTGCACGCTCGAACTCGTCCACGCCGTGGGGCAATTCTTCGGCCGAGATGTTGACCGCATCGCGCAGCGCGTAGGTGGCCATGTTCCAGACGAATTCACCGGTTTGTTCTGCGTTGCGCACCGAGTCCTTGCGTTCGCCCTGGGTGGTCTGGTTGGCGCTGAACATGACGATGGGCGGATCAAAGCTCACGTTTTGAAATTGGCTGTAGGGGGCCAGGTTGTGGCGGCCTTGGGCATCCACCGTCGAGATCCAGCCGATGGGGCGCGGGATCACGCACGACTTGAAGGGGTCGTGCGGCAAACCGTGGGGGGTGACGCCGGGTTCGTAGTACATGCTCAGACGCCTGGCGTGTTCAGCTGCACAGCGCTTTGATGTCTTCAGGCACCGGAATCGCCTTGATGCGGTCCGGGTCCTCGGGGTGTTTGATGCAAAAGGCGCGCACTTCGGTGCCTTCGCACAGCACGGTGCCTTCGCGCATGACCACATGTTTGTGCACAAAAACCTTGTC
>CAITSG010000057.1 GCA_903894995.1 uncultured Burkholderiales bacterium | reverse complement strand
TTGAGCGCAGGCGGCTGGCTCCTATATGCCGAAATTCAGCTGGCCTGTAAGTGCCGAAAACGCACTGGCTCCTATATGCCGAAAACGGGGTGGCTCCTAAATGCCGAAAACGGATTGGACTCTATATGGTGAAAAGTGACACGGGGGCAACCTCAGATGACCGTAAGTCAGCACGGGACATGCAGTCCATAAGCAACTCATTCATTCCAGGTGCTATGGCCATCGTGGTGACATTCGGATTCTTTGGCATCTTGATTGGCCTGATGACAGAGCACTTCAAGACCAGTGAAGCTTTACTGCTGATGTTGGGCAGTTTGGGCACTGCTTGGACCGGGATCATTGCTTTTTATTTTGGCAGTTCCTCTGGAAGCCGTTCCAAAGATGAACTTCTCCATAAATCGAGCCCATCCCCATGAACATTACCGAGCGGCTTTCTCCTCACTTGACGCTTGCTGAATTCACCCATTCAGATACCGCAGCAAGGTTGGGACTTGACAACAGCCTTCCGGAAAACCTCTTGGAGGCGGCAATGCAGACTGGAGTGATGTTGGAAAGGGTGCGTAATGTGCTCGGCACCCCTATGCTTATCAGCTCTGGGTATCGGTGCCCAGCGTTGAACAAAGCAATTGGTAGCGGACCAGCTTCAGACCATACAAAGGCTGAAGCACTTGACTTCAAATCACCTCGTTTTGGAACGCCTTTGGCAGTCTGTCATGCGCTTTTGCCGCTCTTGCAACAGCTTGGTATTGGTCAAATGATCTATGAGCATTCCTGGGTGCATATTAGTACCAGATCGCCAATCAAAGCAGCCAATGCCGTATTGACTGCTTCAAGAGACGGGTATGTCATGGGAATTATTGGAAAAGGGTAAAGGTTTCCAAAGAGGTCATAGACCCCAAAGGTGAGGGTGTACGAGATTTTTTGTAAACGGGGCTGGGTTCAGTTGACCTTTAAAAAGTAAATGTCAAAGTTAACCCACTAGTCAAGTTCAAAGCAGTTTCTTTAATTCTTGTAAATGAGTTTGTTGTAGTGACTCGATATTGGGCTGAAACAATTTGTTCAGTTATGTTTGATGTGTTTTTGTATGTTGAAATAAATGTGACTAATACTGTTGATGCTGTATCTTGCTCAACAACATAGGTTGAAATAATCGTACCCAAGGGTACAGTTTTAGAAGGATTTGTAAAGCGATTTGAAATGTACAACGGTCCAGTATCCCCCACTTTTGCTGCTGTTGGAATTGTTGGTACGCCAACTACGACTGTGTATTCATCACCATTGGTACCAAGTGGCAAGTAATTTGAATCAACCCAAGTAAATGATGAATTATTTAATGGGAATGATTGCCCGTTAACAATAAATGAACCTGTCACACTTGAGGTTTGCTGTTGTGCTGAGCCTCCTTCAAATACCCCTGAAGAAAGAGAACCAGTTGTTCCTGATCCAGATCCAGTAATCACAACAGCACCTTGAGAACCTGTGATCGTAAATGAGCTTGTCGATGTGTTTGTGAGAGATGACACATATGCCGAAAGGAGATTAAATGAAGATGTTGATGCGACAGGGGTTTGCATTCCACCACCACCGCCACCGCCACCTCCACAAGCTGCCAACAACGCAAAGCTGGAAGTTGCGAGTATGAGTTTGATTATTTTTTTCATTGTTGCCTTAATGCAGTTTATATATTAAATTTCAGTTATTTGTTTGAAATTAATTATGAGTTTTTACGTCCAAATGCTATAAAGCCATCCTGCTTGTTGGGTGTAAGTGCAAGTGATGTTGCCAGTGTTCCATCCAAAATAAAGATACCACTCGCTGTACCGCCATTACCTAATGCACAGTTGTTACCCGTAAATGTTACTGATATGTTGTATACATTTTTTCCACTTGAACGTGGAGTGACTGTTCCCGCTGCATTACAACCTACACCTGGCACACTCAAAACGCCTGCACTTGAAATTGTCATTGCGACGTTGTCTGCATTACTTGTCGCAGAAATTCCCTTGACGGTATAAGTTCCAGCAATTGCTGCTTGTGTTGCTGGAGTGTTGTAGGAATTTGAATATGTAAGATTTACGGTTGTGCCATAGTTGCTTGTTGCTTTGATTGTTGATTGCGGAACGACCGTGCCGCTCAGTGAACCTTGGGACACTGCCCAGTTCAGTAAGTTAAAGTCAGAGCCACTTGCTGAAAAGGTATTTCCAGAACCAGTGGACGTTCCATAAAGTGCGCCATAAACGATATTTCCACTTGTATAAAGGCCCCAAGTTTCACCGTTTTCCAGTACAACAACAGCAGCGTTATATCCAGTTGATGTTGTTCCAGTCCAGTAACCCTCAGCAGTTCCAGCAACTGGTGTGCCACTACCACCACCACCACCACCACAGGCTGTTAAGAGCACAATTGATGCACTTGCAAGTATTTGTTGAATTGATTTTTGCATTAGATAACCTTTAATTTGATGAAAAAAATAAAAACGAAACATCATGGGTATTTAAATATTTAGAAAGCCACATTTAAATGCCCTTTTCAATATCCAAAAATTCATGAGAAATAGAAAATGACAGCGGAAAAATTACCAAAATTTGAGTCACAGTAAATTTCCTGACGTTTATTTCTTGTTCGGGTCTCCTATCCTGTAAGGCCCGTTAGGCAAAGCGTTGGGGCCTGTGACAAACACCTCTTGATTTGCTTGCTGGGTCAAGGGCATGTAATTGGGAGCGGCACGAGCAACGGCAGCGTTGATCACGGAAGTCAAGAGAGCGGCCATGGGTGATGCTGCGTTGTTGTTGTTTTGTGGCTGATACTGCATGCGCTTGTTATCTCGCCACAATTCCTCTCCGTTTTTGCTCACGAGACGGTAATCGAAATCAACGGTCACGATGGTTGTAAAAACCGCGAACTTGGCATCCCACTGCTTGATGGCCACATACAAAATCGCGTCGGAACCAAAAAGCTTTGCCAATGATTCTGGCGGTTGCTGGTGTATGCGCTCACCTTCGTAAAAGCCTTCTTGTTCGAGTACAAACTTGGTGGTGTTGACTGGAAAGACGTAGTAGCCCTTTTCTGCAATCGGGATGGGAAGTGCCGCCAGTACGTAGTTGGGCGCGTCCACATCCAATGAGCGGTTGATGGTGGGCACCACCAAGATCGAGCGTGGTGCAGCAGCCAACAAAGCACTTTGGTCAACTTTGGTGGGTTGGGTCACACATCCTGTCAGTGACAAAAGAACCACGCTCAAAATAATCGCGTGAATGGAATTGGACGGGGGCGTTATTATTTTGATCATGGCTTGTTCCCGCCTTGTGCAGATTGTTTCCGTTCAAGGTTTTGAATCAATGAAGTCATCAGTACGCGACTTTCCGGCCATGTGTCGCGTTCTTTGGTGTAAAAATCGATGGCCTTTTGAGATGAACCAGCCTGTAAATACAGTGTGCCTAGTTCTGCATAGAGACCAGGAGCAACTTTTGCTTTGGACTTTTCCATCTCTCCGACATGCGTTTCAAGTTTGGTTCGAAGCGCTTCCATTTTTGTCGTGTCTTTGTAGCCCGCGTAAAGTGCTTGGTCGTAGCCACTCCATTGGTATAGGCTTGGCGCGGCACATCCGGTCAAAAGCGCAAGGGTCGCTAACGTCGGGATCAAAAGGAGTCTTGAAATCATCTGCTGCCTTATTGAATGATGAAAGTGCGGTTAACGCCGTCACCGGCATAAAACTTTTCGTCCAAAAGAACTTGGGCGCCATGAACAACACGAACTTGATGTGTGCCCGAGACAATTCGCAGCGCGGCGATGCCTTCTAGGTAAGTACTTAAAGCGCCCATGTCCAAACCATCAACAAACACACGGGCCGAATGGTGTTGTGTGTCTGCTGCTTTGAACGAAATTTCCGGGCGTATGTCGGACACACCTTGCTTTTCAGTTGGCATTTGGGTGCATCCGTAAATTCCCAGTACAGGCAAACCTGCCAACAGCGTTGCCGTCATGGTCATGCGCATCAAATGCGTGCCAATAAGTTTTTTGAAATTAGGGTTTTTTGTCATCACTTGGCTCCATCAAAACGAACGGTTAATTGGTTGGCTTGAAGACCGACCAATGATCCTGAGGTCACCGTGGCTGCAGAGCCTTCGTTGAGTTCGTTCTCGCCAAACAGACTGTCCACACGAACGCTGGCAACCATGCGACCTGGTAGCGTCACCATCGAACCTGTTTGAGGGGATTTGACTTGCTCGCCCAATGTGTGAACGCTGAATTGCATGCCTGGCTTGATGCCTTGCAAACGGCCACCCCCTAAAAACAGCTGGTTCCCATCCAGTTTCAAAATGCTGGTTTGCCAAGGGCGCGTGCTCATCTCTTGCGACAAGCGACTGATCGCTTCACTGACCGCTTGGCGGATGGCGGTATCGTTCAAGGTGCCGTCATAGCTGGCTTGTGAGCCAAAGCCAAACGTTGAAGCTGTTTCGGTTGAAGCCTCGCCAGCGCCTGAGGTGGCAAAGAAAACATGACCCGTGCTGACCTCAACGACACGAACGTCCACTTTGGCAAAAGCAACTTGCTTTTTGCTTGCGGAAACAAAGCCAGTGGCCCCAACAGTTTTTCGTCCGAACTCAGTCAGGGACCCAATAATCAAAGCGTCCACGCCAACTAAATTCAAGCGCGTATCGGTCAGCCTGCCTTCAGCCTGCAGGCGTCCGATATCTGGCCTTTCAAAGACCAAGTAAGCACCGGATGAGGTCAATGCTTTGCTCATCAAATCAGTGACCTGCTTTCCCAACGGGTCTCCGCTGTTGTCTCTTAGCAATGACTGTCCATAGCTCGTCTCATTGCTGATGCGGCCGAGCGCAATTTTTCGCTTGAGTGTCGGGATCTGTGGTGCCGCCGTCAAAACAGCTTGTTGAGCAGCTTTTTGCGTTCCCATGGACTGCGGGGCTTCGACGGGTGTGATGGGTGGAGATTGAACGGCGCAACCGGACAAAGTCGCGACCATCGCACAAACCAAGCTCTTCAATGCCAAGTTTTTGGTTAAAGCATTCTTCATCCGCTGTTTGTTGTTTACGAGGGGAATAGACACCATATTTTTTGCCTTTCGATTGACCAGAAAACTTTGTTTGAATGACGTCATGTCAGACCGTCAAAGTATTTTTAATCTTGGCAGGATCAACACAAGAGCCCATCAAGCTGTTGATTAACCCAGTCTTTTGAACTTGGTCGGAGCCGCTCTCGCTCACCCTATGAGCTTGCAAAAAATATCTGGTTTTTTTGACCCATCAAAGGAGCCTATCAAGCTGTTTGGGCATACAGCCTTTATCGGGAAATTCATGCTCTACAGGCTTACAAGATGAGCCTGTCAAATGAAATGATCCTCGTAATGAACCACAACATAAAAAACGAGGAGAGACATCTTGAGCGAAGTTGCACGTCTTTATCGCTACAAAAGCTTGTTCAGCGGGCGCACAGTCATTTCCGCTGTGGAACTACAAGCTGAGTTGGAAATTTCATCTGCTACTTTCAAGCGAGACATTGCAAAACTTCGTGATCAGTTGAACGTGCCCATTGTTTTTGACAGGGCCATGGGTGGTTATCGCCTTGACCCAGGCCACATGGTCAACGAACTCCCAGGCTTGTGGTTTTCGCACGATGAGCTTTTGGCCTTACTGTCGATTGAACATCTTTTGTCTCAGCTTGAGCCCACAGTTTTGGCGTCAACGCTTAAGCCAATTCAAAACAGAATCCTTATGCTGTTGAAAGAACTCGGCTTGGCCAATCAAAGCTTTGGAAAGAAAATTCTTTTGCTGCAATCCAAGAAGCGTTCTTTGCCGCCAAAGCTTTTTGAAAGCATTGCCGCTGCGACCATGACTGGAAAACGCATCAAAATCCTTCACCGGAACCGACACAGCAGTGTCACAGCGGAGCGTGAAGTTTCGCCATTGCGATTGGTTCATTACCGCGATAACTGGTATTTGGATGCTTGGTGTCATATGCGCGAAAGTTTGCGCAGCTTTTCGATTGATGCCATTGAAAAATTCGAGCTCTTGAATACAGAGGCTGCTGAAGTTTCAAAGGAGAGTTTGGACGCTGTGATGGGTGCGGGTTATGGGATTTTCTCTGGCACGACGACCACTTGGGCAACGCTTAAATTTTCTCCAAAACAGTCTCAATGGGTATCGCGTGAGGTTTGGCATCCTCATCAAAAAACCAGCGTCGATGCCGATGGCAGCTTCGTGCTGAAGATTCCTTATTCAGACGATCGGGAATTAATCGGGGACATCATGCGCTTTGGGCCTGAAGTAGAAGTGATTGCGCCTCAATCACTGAAATCAAAAGTCCACAGCACATTGCTTGCTGCATTAGGTAGATTCGTACGCTGAGCACTTATGTCCGAAGTTGTCCCTTGTCCCTATTGCGCCAGCACTGACGACTGCCCGCATTTATTGCTGCTTGTCGACAAAACCTTTCGTTCAGCTATTGGTGGTTTACTGATGGATGCATTCAATGCCCAATGGTTTGAAATTTATGAAGAAGGCGGCGACAATTTTGATGAACGCGAGCCCTTTGATGACCTGCTTGATCAAGTCCATGAATTGGCTGATGATTTCAATGAATACGACGTTTATGGCGGTCCGAGCGCCTTTTGCGAATACGCCGTTTTTTTCTCCAAATCAGAAACCTTGGCAAAGCAGGCTGCCCAAATTTTTTCAGCAAAAAATTGAGTCCCAAATGCAAAACGATCAATCACTCGAGGACCACATCCAGGCTGTCAAAGAATGGCTGAAAGAGAATGTTCGGGTCTATACCACGCCCTCAGACATCACCCTTCGTCAGGTTCAATTGAACCCCAAAACGCTTGATGGCAGTGCTTTTGTATTGTTGGGCAATGACGGTGCAGGCGAGGCTTTGAGTCTGTGGATGTCTGAAACGGGTTGGCTGACTTACAGCCTACCGCTGTTTCATTCACCGCTTGGTGCACCCGCTTCTTATGGTGCGATCAAGTTGTCAGACGACACACAAAGTGCTGTGGATTCAGCTGTTCGCAGCTTGCTGCCCCGCTTTATGCCATTGGGCATCAACCCCAAAACCAAAGAATGGGTCACGCGAGCAACCCCGCTTGCAGCACGCATCACCGATGTTCCAGCATTCATGGCAGCACTTGAGCGAATAGGGCAGCCAGAATTCGAATGCCGTCAACAGGTCAAGACAGTGGGCACTCAGGTCTGAACATCACAAGCCCACCCTATAAACCGACTGCCCGTTACCCAGCTCAAAGTACAGGTATTCACTTCATGCAGCAATGGTTCACCTTGTCGGATCCCGGCATGGAAGAAGCCTTTTTTGACACGCCGCTGTACCGTGAGTTTGCAAAGCTTGAAGAGTTTGGCCGCCTGCCTGACGAGAGCACCATCTTGCGTTTCCGTCACCGCCTTGAAAAGCACAAACTGGCTGAGCAAATTCTGGGCGTAGTCAATAAATTACTGACTGCCCGAGGCCTTCTTTTGAAAGCGGGCACGGTGGTGGACGCCATGTTGATTGCGGCCCCATCTTCAACCAAGAACAAAGAACACAAGCGCGACCCTGAGATGCATTCGAGCAAGAGGGGCCAGCAGATGTACTTTGGCATGAAGGCCCACATTGGAGCGGATGCCGAGTCGGGCTTGGTGCACACGGTTCGTTGCACATCGGGCAATGTTCACGAGGTGACTGAAGGCAACAGTTTGTTGCATGGGCAAGAGACAGATGCATTTGGCGATGCGGGATATCAGGGGATTGAAAAGCGTCCAGATGCCAACGCCGATGTGAACTGGCACGTTGCGATGAAACCGGGCAAACGCAACGCCTTGAACAAAGACAATGCGATTGACGCGATGGTCGAGCAGTTGGAGAAGATCAAGGCCAGCATCCGTGCCAAAGCAGAGCACCCGTTTCGGGTCATCAAGCGGCAGTTCGGCTACGTCAAAGTCCGCTACTCTCGTGGTCCATTTGCTTGAACTGGTCCATGAACGCGTCGCACAACGTATTCCCGTCGTCGCTGAACTGTTTGCCCATTCCCCAGATGCGGGTGTTTTCGGACAAGGGGTAAATGCGCACATCGTCGGCGCGTTCATCGATCAGGCCACGCAATTGCTCAATGATGGCTTCCATCTGCTGGCGCGAGCCCGCCAGCAGATAAACCGAATATTGCAGGCGTACGCCCTCTTTGCGCAGAAAACGCCAGACACGTTGCAGGCGTTTGTCGTCCCGAATGTCGTGGGCCAACAACCATCGCCGGGCGTGGCTATGGGGAAGTGCCTGTGTGCGGGAGATGGATGAGGTCATGGTGTCAATTGTTGTGATGCTCAAGTGGCCAGATCAGTTCCGATTAATGCTTGATATCTCGACCAAAAATTCCAAGAACAAGTAAGCAGTGGGCTCACAAAGCTTTAAAGCCAATGGCAGCGTAGAAATTGTTCAAACGAAAATAGAAGCTGGCCCATGCGTTGTTGCCAGTGGGCGGCGTGTTTTTCATAGTGACGAATGGCCCACGGGGTGAGTTTTTCGGGATCGGGCAATAGCGGCGCATGGTGCAGGTCGGTGTGGGCGTGCAGGCCAATGACTTGCCCCAAGTCTTCGATCAGGTTGAGCCCCGGGCGGTGCCAGGCCAGCAGCTCGGGGGCGCTGGTGGCTTGGGTCAGTTGGGCGGCCAGCTCGTGTTGGGCCAGCAGGGCCAGGGCATCCACTTGTTGGGCACAGCCTTGGCTGTGTTTGACAAAATGAGCGTTGCACAGCGCCGTTCTGGGGTTGTGGCGTGCGGCAGCGGTGGTCGGCACGCCGCACAAAAGCAAAGTTTGCGCGGCGGTGGCGGCGTGTTGCTGAGCCAGCCATTCGGTGTAGTGGGTGGGCCAGGCTTGGTCGTCCAGGGCGTGGGTCAGCAGCTGGCGCAAGCTGGTTTCTTTGCGGCGTGCGCCCAAGCACCAGCCCAGGGTTTCACCGTTGGTGTCCACCACAGCCAGGGGAATGCCGCTTTTCATGCAAGCCATGAGGGCGCGGGCACTGATGTCCAGCGTGCTGCTGCACACGATGCGCGAGACGTGGTGCAGCGGAATGCGCCGCTCGGGCAAATCTTTGCGCTCAATGCGCAGGCGTTGCGCAGCGTCCAGATCCAAGCGCTGGGCGCTGCCGTTGTGCAGGTAAAGGGGCATGGCGTTCATGGCAGGGGTGTGCAGGGCGTGGTGTTGCATGGTTCAGTCCAATCGGTTTGGCTCGGCGACTTGTGTGGTGGTGGCTGCGTGGTCGGCTGGGCTGTCCAACAGGTGTGACCAAGCCGCTTGGGGGCTGCCGTTTTGCAGGGCTTTGTCCATGGCGCGGGCATAGCGCAGCAAACTGCGTTGGTGGTGGTGGGCTTGTTGTTCCCAAGCGGGGTAAAAGTGCCCCCGGCCTGCTTTGCTCAGCAGGCAGGCGCCCGCGCCGTCGTGGCCAAAGTGCTCGGGGCGCAAGTTGCCTTGGCGAAACTGGTGCCAGACCCACAGGTCAATTAGCGGGCGGTAGGGCTCCATCAGGTCGCAGGCCAGCGCGGCCCGGCCGTGGCTCAGGGTGTGCAAAGCGCCCAAGGCCGGGTCCAGTCCGGCGGCCCAGCAAGCGGCGGTGGCTTGGGCATACAGCATGGTGTAGCTGAGCGACAGCACGGCGTTGACCGGGTCACGCGGCGGGCGTCGGTTGCGGCCGGTGGCCCCCAAGGCAGGTGCAAAGCCGCTGAAAAAGGCCTCGAAATACATGGCCGCAGCGGCACCTTCGAGCCCGCGCAGCTGGTCCAGCGAGTGGGTGCCAGTGTCTGCGCTTTGCAGCGTGGCCAAGATGCCCGCCAGGCGCTGCTGCCCGTCAAAAAGGGGCTTGCGGATGTCGGGCCTGAGCGCTGCCATGTGTTGCAAGGTGGCGCGTTGGCGCTTGACTTTGCTGTGGATGATGCCGTGAGCCAACTGGGCGCAGGCCTGCGGCTTGCTGAGGGTGAGTACCTGCTGCCAGCGGCGACGGGCGTCGTTGTGAGGCGTGCCGGTGATTTGGGCTATCTTTTGGCCACCGCGCCCACCCAGGGCAATGAGGTTGACCCCGCTGTCGGCCAAGGCGCACAGCACTTTGCTGCTGAGCTGCGTGTCGGTGCGCAAAACAATGCGGTCCAAGTATTTGAGAGGCAGGCGGCGATTGGCCTCGCCATCGGGCGTGGTGATGTGCAGCACGCCGGCCTGAACGGTGAGTTGGCTGCCTTGGCGGTCAATGTATAGGGTGCTCATGCGGGGCTTTCGGTGTGTGGGCTTGTGGTGCTGGAGTTCAGGCGATGTGGAAGTAATCGGCGCTGTTGATCGGCTCGGCCTGGCCCAGTTGCAGGCTCTGGCTGCGGCCGTCCAAGCGAATGAAGACCACGCGGTCTGTGTCGTTGTGGATGCGTTGGCGCATTTGGTCCAGCAGGGTTTGCAGCTCGGCCACGCTGAGCCAGCATTCGTAAAACGACTTTTGCCCACCCAGCGCGTGGTGCTGCACATCGCGCAGGGCGCGGCGGCGAATGGGATTTTCGCGGATGTCGTAACCAACCAGAAACAGGTGTCTTGTGTTCATGTTGGTCAGTGTCTGGTGTTTTGGCGCAAACGCTGCATTTGGCAAGCTTGCCGCCTTCCGGGAGAGTCAGTCCGTCTTCTGCAGAGGCATTGTTTTTTTGTGGGAGTAGCGCCTCCACCGCGATATAGCCTTGCAAATCACCAAATATCACCTGAGGGTGAGGTGTCACTTTTCACCATATGGAGGCCAACCCGTTTTCGGCATTTAGTAGCCACTCCGTTTTCGGCATATACGAGCCAGCTGCCGGCGCTCAACAGACATCTCGAATCAGGCCCATCGTCGCTACCTTCTGAACCTTTTGTTCAGGTGCGACTGATAGGCCGCAGAAAGATCGAGATGAATGAATTCCGAAACATTCTCATTCGCCTGCGCGCGGGCGACCAGTCGTACAGAACGCCGCACTAAATGCCAAGCTCGGTGGTAGCCAAAACAAAGAATTTGGCTCCACAAAAAGACGCCAAATAGGGGCGAAATCCAAACCCGAACGATGTCAGTTTGAGCGCCGGCAGCTGGCTCCTATATGCCGAAAAAAGCGGGCTCCTTTTTGCCGAATAATGACATGAGGCGCCCATGCTAAAAACAGTCCATGCACTCCTCGTTTTAATCCCCTGATTTACGGGGCTTGGGTTTGGCATCACTGGCCTTCGGCTACCGCTTCGGCAAACTGGCCGTGTCTTAATCCCCTGATTTACGGGGCTTGGTTTTGCCGAGACGGCACACAGATTCGCAGCACTCACTGGTCTTAATCCCCTGATTTACGGGGCTTGGGTTTGGCAATTTAGCTATGAGGCAATCAACTTGCTTTTTGGTCTTAATCCCCTGATTTACGGGGCTTGGGTTTGGCCGTTCATGGGTGGAGGGTGTGTCCGATGTGTTGGGTCTTAATCCCCTGATTTACGGGGCTTGGGTTTGGCGCAAGACAGACCGCTTTGAAGACGCTAACGGCGTCTTAATCCCCTGATTTACGGGGCTTGGGTTTGGCAAAGCCAAAACGAAATCATGGCCGTGGCACTTGGTCTTAATCCCCTGATTTACGGGGCTTGGGTTTGGCTTAGCGTCCCAGCAGTTGCACAAAGCGGCTGAAGTCTTAATCCCCTGATTTACG
>CAITSG010000056.1 GCA_903894995.1 uncultured Burkholderiales bacterium | reverse complement strand
CCCCCATCGCCCCGAGGCGGGGCTCCTACAAAATGCAGGATTGCCCCCTGTAGGAGCGACGCCCCCGTCGCGAAAACCCTCGCAGCCCCACCAATCGCCCTGAGGGCGGAGCTCCTAAAATGCAGGGTATTCCCCCTGTAGGAACGACACCCCAGTCCCGGTGATTTAACTGAGCAACAATCAGGCCTGTTCCTTCTTGACACCTTCCTTGTCCTTATGAAAAAAATACTGCTTTTGGGTTCTGGTGAACTTGGCAAAGAATTCGTCATCAGCGCCAAACGCTTGGGCTGTCATGTGATGGCCTGCGACAGCTATGCGGGTGCTCCCGCCATGCAAGTGGCCGACGAGTTTTGTGTCTTCAGCATGCTCGACGAAGCGCCACTGCGCGCCGCGATTGCCCAATACCAGCCCGATTTGATCGTCCCTGAAATCGAAGCCATCCGCACCGAAGTGCTGCTGGACGTGGAAAAAGAGGGCTTTGAAGTCATCCCCAGCGCACGGGCCGCCAACCTGACCATGAACCGCGACCGCATCCGCGACGTGGCCGTGGGCCTGGGCGTGCGCACCGCCAAGTTCAGCTACGCCGACTCGGCCGCCGAACTGCTGGCCCGCGCCACCGACATCGGTTTCCCCGTTGTCATCAAGCCGGTCATGAGCTCATCGGGCAAGGGCCAAAGCGTGGCCAAAACAGCGGCCGATGTGCAAACCAGCTGGGACTATGCCTGCGCGGGCATGCGCGGCGACCGCCAAAAAGTCATCGTCGAAGAATTCATTCACTTTGACTATGAAATCACTTTGCTCACCGTGCGCCAGCGCCATGGGCCCACCCTCTTTTGCCCGCCGATTGGCCATGTGCAAGAGCGCGGCGATTACCAATACAGCTGGCAGCCCCAGGGCATGAAACCCGAGCACCTGCTCGCAGCGCAGCAAATGGCCGAAAAAGTCACCACCGATTTGGGCGGCGCAGGCCTGTTTGGCGTGGAGTTTTTTGTCACACCCACCGAAGTGATCTTCAGCGAACTCAGCCCCCGACCGCACGACACCGGCATGGTGACGCTCATCAGCCAGAACATGAGCGAATTTGATTTGCACGCCCGCGCCATTTTGGGCCTGCCGATTCCACTGATCGACTGCGTGGAAGGTGCCAGCGCCGTGGTGCTGGCCGACAAGGAAGGCACACACCCCCGCTTCACCGGCGTTGAAGCAGCGCTCAGTGAGCCCGGTGTGGACGTGCGTTTGTTTGGCAAACCCACCGCCCGGCCCTATCGCCGCATGGCGGTGGCCCTGGCCAAAGGCCCCAACGCGCTGCAACGGGCGCGCGACGCGGCTGGCAAAATCTCCGTGGTGGTTTGACGACCATGCCCAACACCATCCTCATCACCGGCGGCGCGGGCTACATCGGCTCGCACACAGCGGTTGAACTCCTGAACGCGGGCCACCGCGTTGTGGTCATGGACAACCTGGTCAACAGCAGCATCGAGGTGCTGGGACGCATTCAGGCATTGGCCAGCGGGCATGCGAGCTTTGTGCAGGCCGATGCGCGCGATGGCGCGGCACTCGACCAAATCTTCAAAGACCACCCCATCGATGGCGTGATCCATTTTGCGGGCCTCAAGGCTGTGGGCGAATCTGTGGCGCATCCACTGCGTTACTTTGACAACAACATCGGCAGCACCCTGGCCCTGTTGCAAGCCATGGACCGTGCAGGCGTTCGCCGCATCGTGTTCAGCTCATCGGCCACGGTGTATGGCGACCCCGAACAGGTGCCCATCACCGAAACCAGCCCCTTGCGCGTGACCAACCCCTATGGGCGCACCAAGCTCATGTGCGAAGACATCCTGCGCGACCTGCAGGTGTCCGATTCCCGTTGGCAAGTGGCCACCCTGCGTTACTTCAACCCGGTCGGCGCGCACATCAGCGGCACCATTGGCGAACACCCCAACGGCATTCCCAACAACCTGATGCCCTTCATCACCCAGGTGGCGGTGGGACAACGCGAGTTTTTGAGCATTTTTGGCCAGGACTACCCCACGCCCGATGGCACAGGCGTGCGCGACTACATCCATGTGGTCGATCTGGCCTTGGGCCATTTGGCGGCGCTGAACTACCTGCAAAGCCATCAAGCGAGCATCACCGTCAACCTGGGCACTGGGCGCGGTGTCAGTGTCAAGGAATTGGCCGACACCTTTGCCCGCGTCACAGGTGTGCCCGTGCCCTACCGGTTTGTTGCACGCCGCCCGGGCGATGTGGCGGCCTGCTATGCCGACACCCAGCTGGCCCGCCAAGCTCTGGGCTGGCAGGCCCAGTTGGGTGTGGAGCGCATGTGCGAAGACGCATGGCGCTGGCAGTCGCAAAATCCCAAGGGGTATTGAGGGCCAGCTTCAGGCAAATTTTTCGGCTTGGTCCCACAGGTGCGCTGCTGCGTCTTTCGCCGCCAATTGAGGCAGGCCCTGCATGGGCCACTCGATGCCAAGGGTGGGATCGTCCCAGCGCAGGCTGCGCTCGTGCGCGGGGTACCAATAATCGGTGGTTTTGTACAAAAATTCGGCCGTTTCACTCAGCACCACAAAACCATGCGCAAAACCTGGAGGCACCCACAGCTGCTGGTGTTTGTCTGCATCCAGATACACCCCCACCCATTGGCCCAAGGTGGCCGAGCTTTG
>CAITSG010000055.1 GCA_903894995.1 uncultured Burkholderiales bacterium | reverse complement strand
GCGCACGCCACGCCTGAAAGGCACGCCTTGCAGCTTGCCGTCCAGGGCGTAGCTCCACTGGTGGTAGGGGCAGACCAGTTCTTTTTTGTTGCCGTGGCGTTCGCGGCAAAACTGCATGCCCCGGTGGGCGCAGACGTTTTCGACCACATGGATCTGGCCTTCCTGGCTGCGCGTCACGATGACCGAGCGTTCGCCAATCACGGTGCGTTTGAAATCGCCCGGTTTGGGAATCTCGGCCTCCAGGCCCACATAGCTCCAGTGGGCTTTGTAGAAAAACCGGTCCAGCTCTTTTTTGTGGCTGTCCGCGTTGGCATAAAGGGCAAAGGGCACACGGCTCGTGCCCTCTGTTTCCCAATGGATGGGGTGTTCCTGCATGGGGACTCCTGATGAAACTTGATGTGCATCATGCGTAAAATCTTAAAATCAGTAAACCGGATTATTTGAATATTCAGTATTTGAAAATCAAATATTAAGTCTCATTTACAAAATTACAAACACACAATGACAAAGAGCCGCTCCCCATGGACATCTCCAAAATCGACCTGAACCTGCTGGTGGTCTTGCATCACTTGCTGTTGAAAAAGCGGGTGTCTGCTGTGGCCGAGTTGTTGGGCATGAGCCAACCGGCCGTCAGCAGTGCCTTGGGGCGCTTGCGGGCCACATTGGGTGATGAGCTTTTTTTGCGCACACAAGGCGGCATGGAGCCCACGCCCTACGCCCTGCAATTGGCCGAGCCTGTGGCGGTGGCTTTGGATGGTTTGCAACAAGCCTTGAATGTGCGCGCGGCTTTTGACCCAGCGCTCAGCACGCGCAGCTTTTGCCTGGCCATGACCGATGTGGGCGAGATGTATTTTTTGCCGGTGCTGGTGGATGCCTTGACCCGGTCAGCCCCCGGGGTGACCTTGCAGGTGGTCAGCGTGACGCAGGCCTCGCTCAAAGAAGACATGGCCTCTGGCCGCATTGACCTGGCCATGGGCTTGCTGCCGCAGCTGCAGGCGGGGTTTTTCCAGCAAGCCTTGTTTCGCCAAAAATACATTTGTCTCATGCGCAAGGGGCATGCCTTGGCGGGTCAAAACCAGTTGAATTTGGCTTCGTTCACTGCCGCTGAGCATGTGCGCGTGGTGGCTGCAGGCACAGGGCATGGTCGGGTCGACGTGGCCTTGGCGCAGCAAAAACTCCGGCGACACTTTCGCCTGACGGTTCCGCATTACGTGGCCTTGGGCGATGTGTTGAGCCATTCAGATTTGATTGCCACCGTGCCCGAGCGTTTTGCAGACCGCACCTTGGCACCCTTTGGCCTGGTCAAGCGGGACTTGCCCATGGCCGTGGATGAGAGTGCGATACACCAGTTTTGGCATGGTCGTTTGCACCGAGACCCCGGGCATCGGTGGCTTCGGCAAGCCATCCAAAAGCTTTTTGGCGATGGCGAAACACCCCAAAACGAGCAAGCGGTCTAAAGCAATGCCCTGCATTTTGCGGGAGCTCTGCCTCGGGGCGATGGGTCGTGGTCTGCGAGGTTTCTCGCGATTTTGTGGGAGCCCCGCCTCGGGGCGATGGGTCGTGGTCTGTGAGGTTTCTCGCGATTTTGTGGGAGCCCCGCCTCGGGGCGATGGGTCGTGGTCTGCGGGGCTTTTCGCGACGAGGGCGTCGCTCCTACAGGGGATGTGCACTGCATTTTGTGGGAGCCCCGCCTCGGGGCGATGGGGGGTGGTCTGCGAGGCTTATCGCGACGAGGGCGTCGCTCCTACAGGGGCATTGCCTTTGTG
>CAITSG010000054.1 GCA_903894995.1 uncultured Burkholderiales bacterium | reverse complement strand
GAACGTGCCGCGCACGTCCGGCAGGCTGGCAAAGGCGGTAATGATGAGGCTGACGGGTGAGGTGACTTTGTGTGTCTCACCGTTGTTGATCCACTGCGTGCGCATCGACAAGCTGTCTTTGCCCACCGGGATCGAGATGTCGAGCGCCGGACACAGTTCCATGCCCACGGCTTTGACGGTTTCGTACAAAGCCGCGTCTTCGCCCGGCTCGCCGCACGCGGCCATCCAGTTGGCGGACATCTTGACGCGGGGCAACTCGATGGGTGCAGCCAGCAAATTGGTGATGGCCTCGGCCACGGCCATGCGGCCGGACGCTGCGGCGTTGAGCGAGGCCAGCGGTGTGCGCTCGCCCATGCTCATGGCTTCACCGGCAAAGCCCGCGTAGTCGGCCAGGGTCACGGCCACATCGGCCACAGGCACTTGCCAGGGGCCGACCATCTGGTCGCGGTGCGTGAGGCCGCCCACGGCGCGGTCGCCGATGGTGATCAAAAAGCGCTTGGACGCCACGGTGGGGTGGCTCATCACGTCGATCACGGCTTTTTGCAAACTCACGCCGGTCAGGTCCATCGCGGGTGACTGGCGCACCACCGTCTTCACATCGCGGTGCATCTTGGGCGGCTTGCCCAGCAGCACGTCCATGGGCATGTCGACTGGCGATTCTTGTCCTTTGTCTTCCAGCACCAGCTGTCGCTCTTCGGTCGCCACGCCGATCACGGCAAACGGGCAGCGCTCGCGTTCGCAAAAAGCGGTGAACTGCGCCAAAGACTCGGGCGCAATCGCCAATACATAGCGCTCTTGGCTTTCGTTGGACCAAATTTCTTTGGGCGACAAACCGGACTCTTCAAGCTTCACAGCGCGCAAATCAAAACGTGCGCCACGACCCGCGTCGTTGGTCAGCTCGGGGAAGGCGTTGGACAAACCGCCCGCACCCACGTCGTGGATGGCCAAAATTGGGTTCTGGCTGCCTTGCGCCCAGCAATGGTTGATGACCTCTTGCGCACGGCGCTCGATCTCGGGGTTGCCGCGTTGGACCGAGTCAAAGTCGAGGTTGGCGGCGTTGGTGCCGGTGGCCATGGAACTGGCCGCGCTGCCGCCCATGCCGATGCGCATGCCGGGGCCACCCAGTTGGATCAGCAAGCTTCCTGCAGGGAATTCGATCTTTTGGGTTTGCTCGGCGTCAATCTGGCCCAGACCGCCCGCGATCATGATGGGCTTGTGGTAACCACGCACCACGCCGTCCACGGTTTGTTCGTATTCGCGGAAATAACCCAGCAAATTAGGGCGCCCAAACTCGTTGTTGAACGCCGCGCCACCCAGCGGGCCTTCGGTCATGATCTGCAAAGGACTGGCGATGTGCTCGGGTTTGCCGCCCGCTTGGTCCGACATGCCACCCCAAAGCTTGGACACGGTGAACCCGCTCAAACCCGCCTTGGGCTTGGAGCCGCGACCTGTTGCGCCCTCGTCGCGGATCTCGCCGCCCGCGCCGGTGGATGCGCCAGGGAATGGGGAAATCGCGGTCGGGTGGTTGTGGGTTTCGACCTTCATCAGCACATGGTGCAAGGCTTGTTCGCTCTCATAAGCCGCGCCCTGCCCTGACGTTCTGGCCACAAAACGCTCCACGGTGTGGCCTTCCATGACCGAGGCGTTGTCCGAATAGGCCACCACCGTGTGCTGGGGGCTCAGCTGGTGCGTGTTGCGGATCATGCCGAACAGGCTCTTGGGCTGGGCCACGCCGTCGATGGTGAACTCGGCGTTGAAAATCTTGTGGCGGCAGTGCTCGCTGTTGGCCTGCGCGAACATCATCAGCTCCACATCGGTGGGGTTGCGCGCAAGGCCCGTGAAGGCGGTGACCAAATAATCGATTTCGTCTTCGGCCAGGGCCAGGCCCCAAACCTTATTGGCATCGACCAAAGCCGCGCGCCCGCCACCGAGCACATCCACATGGTCCATGGGTGCGGGCTCTAGGGCCGTGAACAAGGCCGCCGCCTCATCGCGGCTGGGCATGGCCGATTCGGTCATGCGGTCGTGCAGCACAGTGGCCACTTTGCCCAGTTGCTCCGCACTCAATTTGGCGGTACTGAGAAGGCCCGATTTCATGGTCAAACGGTATTCGGTCAAGCGCTCGACGCGGCGCAGCTCAAAACCGCAGTTGTGAGCAATGTCGGTGGCTTTTGAAGCCCAGGGGGAGACCGTACCGATACGGGGGCTGACCACAATCAGGGGGCCATCGACCGGGCCCGTGTAAGGCTCGCCGTAGGTCAACAGTGCAGCGAGGGTCTGCTTTTGGCCGTCTTGCAGGGGTTCAGTGGTGGCCACCAAATGCACAAAACGGGCTGAAATGCCCTGAATTTGCGGCGAAATGGCTGCCAAACGTGGCAAAAGCTGGGCAATACGAAAGTCGCTGAGGGCGCTGGCGCCTTCAAAAGTCGTGATGTGCAGGGACACGCGGTGGCCTTGTAAAGAGACAGAAAACCGTCATTCCGGGGCCGCTGACTGGGGCTGTCCGGCAAAGGCGGTATTTTAACGGGGGAAACCCTGACAAAACCCTGATCACAACAGCACTTCAAGATGTTTTCCATCAGGTCTGAGTTGACTCAAAAGAGCACAGACCGTTGAAGTCGCCCTTTATTTGGTCTGAATTTGGGTGTAAATTCAGTCCCACACTAAATGGAGCCTACATGCAAGCCTTACAACACATCAAATCCATTTCTTACTTAAAGAGCCATGCTGCCCAAATTGCAGAATCCCTGGACATGAATGGCACACCGTTCATCATCACCCAAAACGGAGAAGCCAGCATGGTGATTGAAGGCATCCAGCAATATCAGGACAAAGAAAACCTGATTGCCATGCTCAAAGTGGTGGCCATGGGTGAAAAAGACAGATTGGCCGGTCAGGGTCAAAGTGTGGAAGAAGTTCGCGCCTTGTTGGCGCAAAAGCGAACTGAACGCAAAGCATGAGCATCGTCATCCTGCCCGATGCGAGGGAAGACTTGTTGACGCTACAAGGCTACATGCTCGATCGTTGGACAGAGGCCCTTTGGCTCAAAGCCGAAGATGAAATCTTTCAAAAACTCGCTGAGCTGGACAGTGGTTTTTTATCCGGCAGTGTCGTCCAGGCATTTGCTGATGTCGGCATTTTTGACTACAAAACCAGCGTCACCTCACACCATCGAATCTTGCACCGGAAGATCGATGACACGCTCTACATCTACGCAATCGCAGGGCATCAACAGGATTTTCAAACCCTGTTGATGAGACGTCTGTTCAACCAACGATAGCGGTCTTTGCAAAAGCTTGAGCGCAGCGAGTCAAGCCTCACCCCAACACCGAAGTCGCCTCCATCTCACGCCGTATTTTGTAGGCGTGGGTGCTGGTGTCCATGGCCACGTCGTCCCAAGTGAGGCTTTGGCCTTTGGCCACAGAGCGCAGCACTTTCACGCCGTGCGCCAGGCCCAGGGGCACGCCGCCCATGCGCTTGGAGGTGGCTGCGGGCAGCAGCTTGCCCCAAACGGTGTAGCCGCCCTCACCGTCCAGCATGTCGCCGGGTTTCAAGTCGCGTTTGGCGGTGGCCACCACGTCGGCGTTCCAGCCGATGGCCACACCTGTAGGCTCGTTGCGCAAAGCCACACTGGCCACACTCACGCCCACTTCCAGGCCAATCAGGTGCCAACGTTTGTAGAGTGTGAAATAACGGCCAGACGGGTCGGTGTGGGCGTTGTACTCTTCAAAGCAGTTCTTGATGTAGTCGGTCTCGGCCTCCACCGTGACCCACACGCCCATGCGGATGTCGTAAGGGATTTTTCGGCCATCGGTTTCCAGGCTCGAGATCACCTCGACCATGCCCTTGCGCTCGAGCACACCGCCCTCAGAGATCGGGCGGGTGACGTAGGGGATGTCTTCCACGCTGGCGGGCGGGTAGAGCAAACCATTGCTTGGCACGCCGAGGCCAGTGGCGTTGGACACGGCAGTGCTTTCAATCGAAGGCTTGGAGCCGTCCAAAAAGCTGTTGAACATTTTGGGGTTCAGGCCCCCGCGTTCGGCTTGCTCGGGCGTGAGACCGTAATAGCCCCACACCGTCTCGGGCGTGGATTCGCAAAAGTGCGGCAGCCACTTGTGGCCCCGGCCTGCGGCCACGACCGGAAATCCGCAGGTGCGCGCCCAGTCCACCAAGTCACAAATCAAAGCAGGCTGATCGCCAAAGGCCAGCGAATAAACCACACCAGCGAGTTGCGCACGGGTAGCGAGCAAGGGGCCGCAAAACGCGTCGGCCTCCACCGTGACGTTGACCACATGTTTGCGGTTTGCAAAGGCTTCCAGAATGTGGTCCACCGCATGCAAGGGCGAACCGGTGCATTCCACGATCACGTCCACCGCCGGGTGGCGCACCAGGCTTTGCCAGTCGTCGCCCACATGGGTGGTGCCGTTTTTGACCGCATCGTCCAGGCTGGTGGCCGTGAGGCGCTCGGGGTTCCAGCCCACGCGGGCCAAGTTGGTGCGGGCGCCATCAGGCGACAGGTCGGCAATGCCCACCAAGTGCACACCGGGGGTGCGCGGAATTTGCGCCAAGTACATGGAGCCGAATTTGCCCGCGCCAATCAGGCCGATGCGGATGGGTCGGTTTTCTGCAGCGCGCTGCAGGAGTTTGGCGTGCAGGTTCATGCGGCTTCTTTCAAAACATCGAGCGAGGTTTTCAAGGCGCTTTCGGGCATGCCGCCCTTCCAAGGCAAGTCCACCGGGTAGCTGTTGACCAGGCAATCGTCAGGCAAGCAGCTGATGGGCGTGAAGTCTCGGTGCGCGATGTATTCGGGGCGCTTGTGGCGGCGGATGTGGTTGGACACGGCGCACAGGCTCAGGTAAACGCTCACCCGGTTCCAGGGCGAGAGGTTGCTGGCCGAGGCGTGCACCAAGCAGCTGTGGAACAAGATCATCGAGCCCGCAGGGCCGGTGGGGCTGACGATGCCGCCTTCTTTGCCGCCCGCCCGTTCGACCAACTGGGCAATCAGGTCGTTGTCCACCGTCCACAGCGGATAACTGGTGGTCGACAGGTCATGTTTGGCCTCGACCACGCCCTTTTTGTGGCTGCCCGGAATAAACATCAGCGGGCCGTTGAAGGGGTTCACGTCGTCCAGGAAAATCGCCACGTTCATGGCACGCTCAGTGGGCATCAGGTCGTCGTTCAGCCAAGTGCCGTAATCTTGGTGCCACTGCCACACGTCGCCTTCAAAGGCCATCTTGCCGTTGATCTTGAACTGGTGCATGTAGAGCTCTTCGCCGAAGAGCTCTTGCACGGGCTCAATCATGCGGGGGTGGCGCGCCAGTTTGGCAAAGGGCTCGCTGTACATGTGGGCCGCAAAGTTGGTGCGCACGGCGTCACTGCCTTTTTCGCGCACGTTGTAGGCTTCGCGACGGCTGTACAACTCGGGCACGGCATCGTTCAGGTTTTTGGTTTCTTCGGGCGTGAACAGTCCGGGAAAGAACAAATAACCGTCGCGGTCAAATTGTTCGAGTTGTTCGGGGGTCAGTTTCATGCTTGTGCTCCTGTTTTGAGGTGTTGAATTTGTTCGGAAAGTCGGGCCGTGAGTTGCACGCTGGCCTCGTGGGCGTGTTCTTGCACCAAGCGCACAGCCACATCGGCGTCACCCGCCGCAATGGCGTTTGCAATGGCTTCGTGTTCGTCCCACACGGTTTGTCGCTGGTGTGATGACTGCAGCACCGCGCCCATCACGCGCTTGAGGTGGTGCCAATGCAGCTCTATGCTTTGGGCAATGAGCGGGTTGCCAGAGGCTTGGTAAATGGCGCGGTGAAAGGCCAAATCGGCCTGGATCATGGCCTGCACATCGCGCCTGCTTTCGGCCAGGCGCCCCTGGCGCATCACGCCCGCATCCAGCCGTGCCCCGCGCTCGGCCGCCAGCCGCACGGCCAGGGCATCGAGGCTGCCACGCACTTGGTAGACTTGGGCAATCCAGCCCACATCAAGCTGCGTGACGCGCACGCCTCGGCCCGGTGCGTCCTCCACAAAGCCGTCTTTTTTCAACAAGCGCAGGGCCTGCAGCACCGGCTGGCGGGACACGGCCAGGCGTTGCGCCAGGTCTTCCTGCGTCAGTCGCTCGCCTGGCAACAAAGTTCCTTCGCTGATGGCGTCGAGCAAACGGGTGTAGACCTGTTCCACCAGGTCCGGGGCGGCAGTGAGTTGGAGGAGCGATGGATTCATGTCTGTATACAGAATACAAATGCAACAGCCAAGCCAGAATCGGTGTTTACCCGTGGGCCACTGTGCAAGCTGCACCGATGGTTTTCCAGTGCAAGCATGGCGTGCACACTGCCCCAATGGGATAATCACAAGCTATGACCATCACCATCAAAAATGCCAACGACATCGCTGCGATGCGCGTGGCAGGCCGCCTGGCCTCGGAAGTTCTGGACTTCATCACCCCTTACGTCAAGCCGGGTGTCACCACCAACGAACTCGACAAGCTCTGCCACGACTACATCGTCGATGTGCAGCAAGCCATTCCGGCCCCGCTGAACTACGCGCCCGGGGGCTACAAGCCCTACCCCAAATCGATCTGCACCTCGGTCAACCACCAGGTCTGCCACGGTATCCCAAACGACAAACCGCTCAAAAAAGGCGACTCGGTCAACATCGACATCACCGTCATCAAGGACGGCTGGCATGGCGACACCAGCCGCATGTTCCATGTGGGCGAAGCCTCGATTGCCGCCAAGCGCTTGGCCACGTTGACTTACGACGCCATGTGGAAAGGCATCGAGCAGGTCAAACCCGGCGCACACCTGGGCGACATTGGCCACGCGATCCAGAAGTTTGCTGAAGGCCATGGCTTTTCGGTGGTGCGCGAGTTTTGCGGTCACGGCATTGGCCAGGTGTTCCACGAAGAGCCGCAAGTGCTGCACTACGGCAAACCCGGCACCTTGACCCAACTGGTGGCAGGCATGATCTTCACGATTGAGCCCATGATCAACGCGGGCAAACGCGACATCAAGGAAATGGGCGACGGCTGGACCATCGTGACCAAAGACCATTCGCTTTCCGCCCAGTGGGAGCACACGATTCTGGTCACCGAAACCGGCTACGAGGTCTTGACCTTGTCGGCAGGCAGCCCCGCCATCCCTGCTTTCATCCTGCCCGTCATCTCTGACAAAGCCACCGCCTGAGATGAGCGCTCAGGTCTCCTCCGCAGATCAGACGGGCCCTGCGGCTCTCCCCCCATTGGCCGACTTGGCCCAACTGCGGGAAACCTACAAGCACGACAAAGCCGCCGTTTTGCATGGCTTGGCGCACAGCGGGGCCGTGGCGCGTGGGCTCAAGCAAACCCTTCGGCAACTGTCCATCCTGGCCGATGGGCTGTTGATTGAACTGTGGCAAAACGCGGGATTTGCGCCGGATGTGTGTCTGGTGGCGGTGGGTGGCTTTGGGCGGGCCGAGCTGTTTCCCTATTCAGATGTGGATGTTTTGGTGCTCTTGCCCGACGGCCAATCGCCCGAAACTTCGCCGGCATTGCAGGCGCAGCTTGAACGCTTCATTGGCAGCTGCTGGGACACCGGCCTGGAAATTGGCGCGAGTGTGCGAACCCTGAACGAATGCCTGGCCGAGTCGGCCAAGGACATCACGGTGCAAACCTCGCTGCTGGAATCGCGCCGGGTGACGGGCAACACCCGCCTGTTCACCGATTTTCAAAAGCAATACCAAGCGGCCATGGACCCGCAGGCTTTTTGGGTCGCCAAAACGCTGGAAATGCACCAGCGCCACACCAAGTTTGAAGACACCCCCTACGCGCTGGAGCCCAACTGCAAGGAGTCGCCCGGTGGTCTGCGCGATTTGCAGGTGATTTTATGGATCGCCCGCGCTGCAGGCTTTGGCCACAGCTGGGACGAACTGGCCCGCAAAGGCCTGGCCACGCCCCTGGAGGCGCGGCAAATCAAGCGCAACGAAGCCCTGCTCGGCCTGATCCGCGCACGCCTTCACTTGCAAGCCAAGCGGCGCGAAGACCGGCTGGTGTTTGACCTGCAGACCAATGTGGCCGAATCGTTTGGCTATGCGTCAGACGTGACGCCCGAGGGCCGCTTGGCCCTGCGCGCCAGTGAAAAGCTGATGCGCCAATACTATTGGGCGGCCAAGGCGGTGACCCAGCTCAACCAGATTTTGCTGCTCAACATCGAAGACCGGCTGCAAGCCGACCGGGGTGAATCGGTCACCGATTTCCGCCCACTGAACGAACGGTTTTTTGAAAAAGCCGGGCTGATTGAAGTGGCCAGCGACGACCTGTACCAAAAACACCCGCACGCCATCTTGGAGACCTTTTTGCTCTACCAAGCCACGCCGGGTATCAAGGGTTTGTCGGCCCGCACGCTCAGGGCGCTGTACAACGTGCGGTCCATCATGAACGGGCGCTTTAGGGCCGACCCGGTCAACCGCCAGACCTTTTTGCAAATCCTCCAGGAGCCTCAGGGCATCACGCACGCGATGCGCTTGATGAACGAGACCTCGGTGCTGGGGCGCTATTTGTGGGTGTTTCGGCGCATCGTGGGCCAGATGCAGCACGACCTGTTTCATGCCTACACGGTGGACCAGCACATCCTGATGGTGCTGCGCAATGTGCGGCGGTTTTTCATGGCCGAGCACGCCCACGAATACCCGTTTTGCTCGCAACTGGCAGGTGACTGGGACAAGCCCTGGATTTTGTACACCGCCGCCTTGTTTCACGACATTGCCAAAGGCCGAGGCGGCGACCACTCCATGCTGGGCATTGCCGAGGTGCGCACCTTCTGCCGCCAGCACGGGGTCGACAAAGCCGACGCCCAGTTGGTCGAGTTTTTGGTGGGCGAGCACCTGACCATGAGCCATGTGGCCCAAAAAGAAGACCTGAGCGACCCTGAAGTCATTGGCCGCTTTGCGCAGCGTGTGGGCAGCGAGCGAAACCTCACGGCCCTGTATTTGCTGACCGTGGCCGACATTCGGGGCACCAGCCCCAAAGTGTGGAACGCCTGGAAAGGCAAGCTGCTCGAAGACCTGTACAAATCCACCCTGCGTGTGCTGGGCGGACGCGCACCCGATGCTAACGCCGAAGTCGAGGCCCGCAAGCGCGACGCCCTGATCGAGCTGGCCCGCCACAGCGAACCGCACGAAGGCCAAAAAGCCCTGTGGGACACGCTGGATGTGGGCTATTTCATGCGCCACGACGCGTCGGACATCGCCTGGCACGCCCGCCAACTCTCGCGCCATGTGGCCAAGCCCGCCGAAGGCCCGGGCAAACCCATTGTGCGTGCCCGCATATCGCCAGTGGGCGAAGGCTTGCAAGTGCTGGTTTTCTCGCCCGATCAACCCGACTTGTTTGCACGCATTTGTGGTCATTTTGACCAGTCGGGCTTCAGCATTCTGGACGCCAAGATCCACACCACCCGCACCGGCTGGGCGCTGGACACCTTCCAGATCGTCACACCCATGCTGCCCGAGCACTACCGTGAACTGCTGAGCATGGTCGAGTCCGGCCTGACTCAAACCCTGGAAAAACAAGGCCCCTTGCCCGCCCCCACCCGCGGACGGGTGTCACGCCGCGTGAAAAGCTTCCCGGTCACCCCGCGTGTGAGCCTGCACCCCGACGACAAGGCCCAAAGCTGGCTGCTCAGCATCTCAGCCAGTGACCGCATCGGCCTGCTTTACAACGTTGCCCGCGTGCTGGCCAAACACGGCCTGCATTTGCGGCTCGCCAAAATCAGCACCCTCGGCGAGCGCGTGGAAGACACCTTCCTCATCAGCGGTGCCGAGTTGCAACAAAACAAAGCACAAATCGAAATCGAGACAGAGTTGTTGGGGGCGCTGCAGTCGGGCTAATCCCAGCAGCCATGACCCAGGCCCATGCTTTCAGCTATTGACGGGTTGGATTTTTTTGGCCCAAGCCGGTGGCCGCGCCACCTGCCAATGCCACACCCCATGACGCCAACGGGCCACCAGCTTGGGGCCAGAAATGCCCTGTCGGCCCACGCCGGAGGTGTCGTAAAGCAAAGCCAGATCGGCCAAGGGGATCGCGTCCTGCAAATTCTGCAAAGTCCGGGGGTAACGCGCCAAAATGCGCTCGGACGGCACATCGTGACCGCCCTCGGCCACACGCTGCGCCACCCGGCCCAGCAACTGACGCGGGTCATTCACACACACCACCAAAAGCACCACAGCAAAACCCGCCGCTCGCGCATCCCGCATCAAAGCCAGTTTGGACGGATGCAAAACACCGTCTCGCTCACAAACGACTGGCCTTGCGCCAAACAAGCGGCGCGACGCGCATCGGCCCAAGCCCGGGCTTGGGCAGAACGCAGTTCGGGATCGGTGATCTGCTGCAGGGCGTGGGCTTCGTGCAGGTCCGCATTCACAAATTCCGCATCGGACGGCAACAAGCCCGAAGCAAGCGCTGAGCGGTAAAAAGTCGATTTGCCAGCTCCGTTGGGGCCAGCGAGTAGAAAGAAAACGGATTTCAAAAAAGGCAATCGCTCAGGCGGCCTTCACCACCTGACGTCGATTGCTCTGCACGGTCTGGCGCACGGCCTGGGCCAGTCGGCCCGAGCTCTCGGCGGCCAAAAAGTCGGCTTCCAGAGCGTCCAGCGGGTCGGCATCCGCAGGGGCGGCCTGGCGGACATCGTAGAGCGCGATGGCCTCGCGCGCCTCAGTGACCGTCAAGCCCGATGCCTCGGCAATGCGGCCCAAAGTTGCCCAATACCCGATCTGCCCGGCCACCGAACGGCGCATGCTTGAGGCAGCGTCACGGGCCTGACTGATCAAACTTCAAGACAACTTGACGGATGAGGACGAAGATGACAATGAAGGTGAAGACGACGCCCACATGAGGCTCTCCTTTTGGCGCATTTTTCGCCATAAAAAGCCAAAACGGCCATGCATTTCTCAAAAAACCATGGCGGAGACCGTGAAAAGAAGCATCCACATCCGGCGTGTTCAAGCCTGTGGATAAGCCCTAGGACAACTGCGCCAAGGCGCATGGCGACTGGGCTGGCGTCATGCGCTCAAAAAATGGGCAGCACGGCCATTGACTGCCGAGACATTGAACCGGCCCGATGAAGTTGAATCAACCATCACATCCAAACTTTTGTCATCCCGGGCGAAGACCCGGGATCCAGTGCGCACCACTGCCCTTTGCAAACACCTGCAACAGGCATTGGGTCCTGACCCAAGGCCGAGATGACGAAGCCAACTCGCCAATGCCTTCTATGTGAATCAATGCGTCCAAAATAAGACAGCGAAGACCAGCAAGGCCGATCTGGAATTGGCTGCAAAGCGTTATCGAGACTTATTAAAGGAGCTGGGCCAATGACCAAGCAACGATTTGCCAGTGTCTGGGATGCCATCGAGGACACCCCGGAAGAAGCGGAAAACATGAAGCTGCGCTCCATTCTGATGACGGCGCTGAAGAACCACCTGACCCGCACAGAAATGAGCCAAGTACAGGCCGCCAAGCTGTTCGGCGTGACTCAGCCACGCGTCTCAGATCTGATGCTCGGCAAGATCAACTTGTTCGGCCTAGATGCGCTGGTGAACATGGCCACCGCTGCCGGACTTCGCATTGAAATGCGCGTTATCGAAGCAGCCGCCTGATTTTGCTGATTAACCTCGGTGACGGCACTGTGCGCCATGAAGATTTGGGGGCGCGGTGTGTGATGGCACAAATGGGGGCAAGCACGGCGTCAGACGCTTGAGCAGATCAGCTTGGATAGCCTGCAAGCGTCCGGTCACACACATTCAGTACAGACAAAGTGGACCCTGATTGACCTGGTTTTTGGTATCTCTCATAATACCAATATGACTTTTAACCCCCGCATCGTCATCGACACGAATGTGCTTTACAGCGCATTGCGTTCTCAGCTGGGGGTGTCTTATCGGCTGTTGAGCATGGTGGGGCAAGCGCGATTTTTGCCGCAGGTGTCAGCGCCACTGATTGCAGAATACGAAGACGTCCTCAAGCGCGGGCAACTGGCATTGAGCCACGCCCAAATTGACGATGTCATCGACTACCTGTGCGCCCAAAGTGAACACCACCGGATTTTTTACCTCTGGCGACCCTTGCTCAAAGACCCCAACGACGACTTTATCTTGGAGCTGGCCGTCAAGGCCCAAGCCAGCATCGTGACTTGGAACGTGGCTGACTTCAAAAAAGCTGCGAGCCTCCATGTTCAGGTCATGAGCCCCCGACAACTGCTAGAAATTCTGGAGAAATCATCATGAGCACCATCAGCATTCGCCTGCCCGACTCGCTACACAGCATGGCCAAAACCATGGCCAGCCAGGACCATGTGTCCATGAACCAGTTCATCGCCAGCGCCGTGGCAGAAAAAGTCTCGGCTTTGGCCACAGAAACCTACCTTAAGGAACGCGCCGAACGGGCCAGCGTGGACAAGTTCAAGGCTGCATTGGCCGCTGTGCCAAGGCAGCCGCCGGATGCACATGACGCCCTCTGAGGCCACAACAGCGCCGGAGCCACCCTCGCGCTGACCTCACGCCAAGCCAGAACTACGAAACCAACGGCGTGGGCGGCTTGGCTGGCTGAACCTTTTTGGCCCAAGCCCGGGCTTGGGCAGAACGCAGTTCGGGGTCGGTGATGTGCTGCAGGGCATGGGCTTCGTGCAGGTCCGCATTCACAAATTCTGCATTGGAGAGCAACAAGCTCGAAGCAAGCGCTGAGCGGTACAAAGTCGATTTTCCAGCACCATTGAGGCCACCGAACAAAAAGAAAACGGGTTTCAAAAAAGGCAATCGCTGAGGCGGCAATTGCTCAGGCAGCCTTCACCACCTGACGGCGATTGCTCTGCACCGTCTGGCGCACGGCCTGCGCCAGACGGCCCGAGCTTTCAGCGGCTAAAAAGTCTGCTTCCAGAGCGTCCAGCGGGTCGGCATCTGCAGGTGCTGCCTGGCGGACACCGTAGAGCGCGATGGCCTCGCGCGACTCAGAGACCGTCAAGCCAGGTGCCTCGGCAATGCGGGCCAAAGTTGCCCAATACCCGATCTGCCCGGCCACCGAACGGCGCATGCTTGAGGCCACGTCACGGGCCTGACTGACCCAACCTGAAGACAACTTGATGGATGAGAACGAAAATGAGGACGAAGACGACGAAGACGACGAAGACGGCGATGCGGACATGAGGCTCTCCTTATGGCACATTTGGCGCCATAAAAAGCCAAAACGGCCGTGCAACGCTAAAAAAACATGGCCCAGACCGTGAAAAGAAGCATCCACACCCACCGTGTTCAAGCCTGTGGATAAGCCCTAGGACAACTGGGCCAAGGCGCATGGCGACGGGCCTGGCGAGGATTGCCTAAAAAATAGGCAAATAAATAACCGCCTTAGAACCCCAGAATATCCAGTGCCCGATCAACGGAATTTGAAAGTCAGCCTTTTTTGCGTGGCGGCAAACCCGTGTGCTGCGTCAGCAACTGCCCCTTCTTAGGCTGCCCCAAGCGCTTGGGAGCAGTCGACAAAGACACCGACGACTTAGCCCCCGCACCCGTGCTGTTTTTCCGCCGGGCGCTTTGGTAGCCTTCTTCGGCCAGCGGCTGCCAGTTCGGGATCAAGTGGTGTTTGCCGTTGCCGATCAAGTCTGACCGGCCCATGGCCTTAAGGGCTTCGCGCAGCAAAGGCCAGTTGTTGGCGTCGTGGTAGCGCAAAAACGCCTTGTGCAGGCGGCGGCGTTTGTCGCCTTTGACCACGTCCACTTTTTCGCTGTCGCGGGTGATTTTGCGCAGCGGGTTACGGGTCGAATGGTACATGGCCGTGGCCGTGGCCATGGGGCTGGGGTAGAAGGTTTGCACCTGG
>CAITSG010000053.1 GCA_903894995.1 uncultured Burkholderiales bacterium | reverse complement strand
GCCGGGTCGCCTCCGGCTGCCAAAACCCGGGCCAGTTCGCCGCCCGAGACGATGTCAAAGCCACAACCGGCATCGGCAAACACCTGCAAGATGGCCAAGCTGGAATTGGCCTTCATGGCGTAACAAATTTGCGCCTGTCGTCCGGCAAAGCCGCGTTGGTAGGCGGCCAGAGACGAAAGCATGGCGGCTTTGGAGTACACAAACAAGGGCGTGCCGTGTTCGCGGCTCAGGTCAGACAGACACACGCCTTCAACATGCAGCTGCTCGCCCAGAAAAGCGATGTGGGGTTGACCGGGCAAGGTGGCGTTGGTGGGGGTGTTCATGGCGCAGGCGTGGGACGGTGTGAAGGTGGAGAGGGGGGCGGCCGGTCAGAGCTTGAATCAGCGCACAGGCAGGGCAGGTGTTGAATTGGTCGGGGCGGTGCTTGATGCAGGTGAAGGTGCTTGCCCAGAAGAGGGTCTTGGTGTGACGGTGTGCCAAGGGTTCAAGCTTTGGGGCAAGCTTGCACGGCCGACCGATTCAGGTCCAGTGGGCAAGAACAAGGGGCCTTTTTGTCCGCACGCGCTCAGCACAGCCGCACCGCCAACAAGGACATGCAGCATGACTAGAATCTTCATTACCTTCAACATCCTGCGATTGTAATGACCGACCTTGAATTCATGGACCAAGCCGAGCGCCTTTTGAGTGGCATAGAGCAAACTTGTGACCGGCTAAACGACGACACGGATGCCGATGTGGACAACCAGCGCGTGGGCGGCATGGTCACACTCACTTTTCCTAACCGCAGCCAGATCGTGGTCAACCTGCAAAAGCCACTGCATGAGGTGTGGTTGGCAGCGCGTTGCGGTGGTTTCCATTACCGCTTTGATGGTGCTCAGTGGATGGACACCAAGGGCCAAGGGGAGTTTTGGGACAGCTTGTCACGCTACGCCAGTGAGCAAGCGGGGCTGCCATTGAGCTTTGGCGCTTAAGGGCTGTGTCCGTCCATTGACCGCGCCCACTGACTGGCCATGGGCGCCAGATGGCTTGCCGTGGCCTCGGGTCAGTTTCTGAAGAGGTCGAGAATCCGGTTTCTTTCTTCAGCCGGTGGCAAGGAAGCAGGTGTTTTGGGGGTCGATTCGGTGTTGGTGCCCAGTGAGCCAACGCCACCGCCCCGTGCATATTCATCGTAAAGCCATTCGCCTCCGACGTTCACCAAGCCCTCTGGAGCCAAGGGTTCAGCTTGAGGCAAAGTGCGCAGGGCTGTCTCCATGAAATTGATCCAGACGGGCAAGCTCAAGCCGCCACCTGTTTCACGGTCACCCAGCTTTTTGGGGGTGTCGTACCCAATCCAGACCACAGCTGCCAATTTTGGATGGTAGCCCGCGAACCATGCGTCCATGGCATCGTTGGTGGTGCCTGTTTTGCCGTAAATGTCGCTGCGATTGAGGATGGCTTGCGCTTTGGCCGCCGTTCCTGAACGGGTGACTTCCTGCAGCAAACTGGTCATCACAAAAGCGTTGCGCGATGAAATGGCATGAGGTGTGTCAGGCGCGATGGCTTGCGGCGGACTGTCTACCAAAATGCGGTCTTTGTAATCGGTGATGCGGGTGATCAGGTGGGGTTGAACGCGGTAGCCGCCGTTGGCAAAAACAGAGTAACCCGTGGCCATTTGCATGACGGTGACCGAGCCGGCACCCAGTGCCATGGTGAGGTAAGGGGGGTGCTTTTCGGCATCAAAACCAAAACGAGTGATCCAGTCTTGAGCGTTGCGTGCCCCCACTGACTGCAACACACGGATGGAGACCATGTTTTTCGACTTGGCCAAGCCGCGGCGCAAGCTCATGGGGCCGTCAAAGGTGCCATCGTAGTTTTTGGGCTCCCAGGGTTGACCACCGGTCACACCGCCATCAAAAAACAAAGGCGCATCGTTGACGATGGTGGCAGGCGTGAACCCCTTTTCAAGTGCCGCAGAGTAAATGAAGGGCTTGAAACTGGAGCCCGGTTGACGCCAAGCTTGGGTGACGTGGTTGAACTTGTTTTTGGTGAAGTCAAAGCCACCCACCAGCGCCCGAATGGAGCCGTTTTGTGGGGTGATGGCCACAAATGCGCCTTCGACTTCAGGCAGTTGCGTGATTTCCCAGCCCCCTTTGGTCATTTGCACAATGCGGATGACAGCACCTTTTCGGATTTGTTTGGCCACTGGGGCTTTGTCGGCCAAACCCGATTGAACGGGTTTGAGTCCCTCGCCCGTGATGGTGATCTGCTCACCGTTTTGGCGGATGACCACCACTTTTTTGGCCGACGCTTCCAGCACCACTGCAGACATGACGTCACCGTTGTCCGGATGGTCGTCCAAAACATCGTCTATGGCCTCTTCTGCCTTTTTAGGGTCGCTGGGCAAGTCGATGAATTTTTCCGGACCCCGGTAGATCTGGCGTCGCTCAAAGTCCATGAGGCCTTGGCGCAGGGCCCTGTAGGCGGCCATTTGCTCACCCGATTGGATGGTGGTGTAAACGTTCAAGCCCCGGGTGTAGGCGTCTTGGCCATATTGTGCAAAAACCATTTGGCGCACGGTTTCGGCCACATGCTCGGCATGCAAAATTTTCTTGTCACCCGAGGACCGCAATTTCAGGGGCTCGGCTTTGGCCTGCAAGGCTTGCGAAGCGGTGATGAAGCCGTTTTCTTCCATGCGCTCAATGATGTAAAGCTGCCGTGAGCGAGCGCGTTTAGGGTTGTTGATCGGGTTGAGCGCTGAGGGCGCTTTGGGCAAGCCCGCCAGCATGGCCGCTTCGGCGATGGTGATTTCCTTGAGGGGCTTTCCGAAATAGGTTTCGCTGGCGGACGCAAAACCATAGGCACGATGGCCCAGGAAAATCTGGTTCATGTAAATCTCAAGAATTTGGTCTTTGCTCAGCAGGTGTTCCAGTTTGTAGGTCAACAAAATCTCGTAAATTTTGCGGGTAAATGTTTTTTCGGATGACAAATACACATTGCGTGCCACCTGCATGGTGATGGTGGATGCACCCTGGCTTTTCGCGCGTCCAATGTTGGCGATGCCTGCTCGCAAAATGCCCAGATAGTCCACGCCCCCGTGCTCATAAAACCGGCTGTCTTCAATCGCCAGCACGGCGTTCTTCATGACGCGGGGTATGTCCTTGATGGGGGTCAGGTTGCGGCGCTCTTCACCAAATTCGCCAATCAGTTGACCATCAGCGGTCAATACGCGAAGGGGCAGTTTGGGTTTGTAATCGGCCAGATCGGAGATGTCCGGTAAATTCGGGAAGGCCACCACCATGGCCACGCCCACGACCATCAGCAAGGTAAACAAGGCGGCAGCGGCCAGGCTGGCAACCCAAATGGCCAATTGAACGAGCCAGGCACCCAAGCTCCTGCGGCCTTTGCTGGGGACGGCCTTGGCGGGGGTGTGCTTGTGGGAGTCGGTGGTGGGCATGAAAAATTGGAGGCTTGCCCAGCGAATTGCTGAACTCAAAACATTATAAAAATCTCTGGTGTGTGGCGTGGATTGAATGGTTTATTTGTGAATACTTTAATTTTAAATAAATGAGCTGGAACTTGTGATTCATGTTACAAAAGCTTCATTGCGTAACTTTTAAGGCCTTGGCGGGGAAAATTCATGCAAGCTTGGTCCAGGATTTGGCGGAGGATGTCGGTGAGACCCGTACGGCAGGCCTGGGGTTTGGCCAGCCATGGGCCGTCTTGGAGTTTGGTGGGTTTGAACTTGCTCACGCCTGAGTTGATCAGTGTTCACACCAGCATTCAATGGTCTCTCAAAGACGATGAGTCTGTCTGGATTGAATTGGGCAAGTGCTTGCGTGAAGTCGGAGCGCTGCGTGGTCGGCAACAGCACCGGGTGAGCATGGCGCTGTCAAGCGAGCAGTTGGTTTCAGGGGCGTTGGAGTTGCCTATCCATTTGGCCATGGAGGAATGCGCCACCGATGTGCAGTTGGAGGTTTCGCAATTGCTGGGCAAGCCAGCCGATGAAGTCCATTTTGATTTTTACCCTGAAACCCGAATCCGCGAAGCCGTACAGCGAGTTCATTGGGTGGGCTGCACGCAATCGCTAATAGACGACTACAAAAAAAGCACCCGAGCTGCCGGGTGGCAGATCGAGAGTGTCGAGCCCGCCGTGTTGGCCGCGCAAAGGGCTGTGGCCGCTTTGCAAGGCGGCATGGGCAGTTTGTTGACCCAGTCGACACAAGATTGGCAATTTCGCGCGCAGTCCGTCAAAGAGTTGGCGGCACAGATGCAGGGGCACCCGCTGGATTTGATGGCCGACCCAGGACTGCATCAAGCCATGAAATCAGAGGCCGGGGCGCGACTGGTGGCTGCGGGTCTGGCATTGAGGGTGTGGTTGTGATGGTCACCTTGAATTTGCTCAATTACCCCGGCTTGGACCGACAACGCAGACGGTTTCATCGGCGTTGGACCTTGGCTGCGGGCGTCGTGACAGGGAGTTTGGTGGCCTTGTTGCTGTCGCATTGGAGCGACCAATACAGACTGTTTTTGCAGCAAGAGCAGCAGCGCATAAAAACCCAAGTCAGCGCACAAAAAATGCAGCATCAAGCGGCCGAAAAATCGAAACTTCAGCAAGGCCAAGGGCAACTTCAGTTGCAGCACCTGCAACAGGTGGCAGAGCAACACAAGGCGTGGGAGGCATTGAATCGCGCCTTGCAACAAGAAGCAGGCCATGGTGCCTTGCAATTGTTGAGTTTGCAATTGACCTCTGATCGCCTGGAGTTGCAGGGCCGAGCCAAAGACCTCACAAGCATGAACCAAGCCCGAGAGCGGCTGTCGCAAGACTTGCCTTGGGTCTTGAGTTTGAACCGGGCCCAGTTTGTCGCCGATGGGCGTGGCCCTAACCCGAGCGAAACGCTGGCCGACCGATTGGCAGCGGTGGAGTTTGTATGGCACGCCCATTGGCCGGAGCTGCGTGCCCGGTATGAAAAACCCGGCGCTGCTTTGCCCACCGGGTCTTCGGAAAAGGCGTCGCCATGAATGTCAATTCGCCACAAACCAACGCATCGCCAAGCAGCAGTCCCCAGCCATGGCCAGAGCTTTGGCAGCGTTGGCGATCCGAGGGCCCCAGCTGGCTACAAAGACAGGCTCGGCGCATCTATCGGCGTTGGGTGTATGCCTGTGCGGCTTTTTTTGCGGTGTTGTTGGTGTTTGGGCTTTGGCAGATTGAATCTTTGGAAGAACTCTGGCATGTGCAGAGTGTGTTGAGCGAATCCCGTGCCCAGGTGGCCGCGCAGCCTCGTGACTTGGTTTTGGCGTCCAGCTCGGCAAGGGGGGACGCGACCCAAGCGCTGACCCAGAGCTTGGCACATTTGCCGGGCTCTTCGTCCCGGTCGCTGCTTTGGCCTGCCTTGCAACAAAGCTTTGAGCGCCATCGCCTGGTGTTGTTGTCCCTGCAGCCAGTGAGTGACGCAGTGGCCGCGCCCTTGCCCAGTCAGGCTGTGGCCTTGCGGTTGAGGGGGCGATTTGACGATTGGGGGCGTGCTTGGACCGCCTTGAGCGAAGGCATTCCCGTCTGGACAATGGAGCGTGTGCACATCACGCCTCAAGCCCATGCACCTTGGGTCGAGATCGATGTGCTCTTGCGTGTTTGGTTGCGTGCAGACCAAGACGGGGAAAAGGCATGGCGCGGGCAAAGCGTGTCCAACCCAGTGTCCACACAGGAACCGGCCGTGTTTTTTCATGGCGCTTCGTCGGGTTCGGGGTCCGCCAAGTCGCTTGTGTCTTCGGGGCTCGACGGTGCCTTGGCAGCGCCACAAGCTGCGGCGCAAGATT
>CAITSG010000052.1 GCA_903894995.1 uncultured Burkholderiales bacterium | reverse complement strand
GATCCAGCGTTTCCTGTCACAGCCTTTCCACGTCGCTGAAGTTTTCACCGGCTCACCTGGCAAGTACGTCACTTTGGCCGAAACCATCCGTGGCTTCAAGATGATTGTGGCTGGTGAGTGCGATCACTTGCCAGAGCAGGCCTTCTACATGGTTGGCACCATCGATGAAGCTTTCGAAAAGGCAAAAAAGGCTGCGTAAAGTTGTGACTTGGGGTGTCTTTTGCAGACACTTTAATGCCCGATTCAACGTAGCTTTAAAGGAAAAAATATGAACACCATCCACGTTGATGTGGTCAGTGCTGAAGAGTCAATTTATTCGGGTGAAGCTCGGTTTGTGGCTTTACCTGGTGAATCTGGCGAACTGGGCATTTATCCTCGTCACACGCCCCTGATAACTCGGATCAAAGCGGGTTCGGTTCGTATCGAGAAGGCTGATGGAGGCGAGGAGTTTGTTTTCGTTGCTGGTGGTATTTTGGAAGTGCAGCCCGACTGTGTGACGGTTCTGTCTGACACCGCGATTCGGGGCAAAGACCTTGACGAAGAAAAAGCCAACGCAGCCAAGTCAGCGGCTGAAGAAGCGCTTAAAAATGCAAAGAGTGAAATCGACTTGGCCCGTGCTACATCAGAGCTTGCCGTTTTGGCTGCACAGTTGTCAGCATTGCGCAAATACCGCAAGAAGTAATCGGCTGATATTACTTCTCAACTTCACAAAATTTATACCCGGGACAGCGATGTCACCGGGTTTTTTTTCCTAAGGTTTTGTAATTGAAGCTACAAAAAAATGACAAAAAGCAGACTGTTGCCAACAGCGATCCTGATGTTAAAAAACGCTGCTTCACAATATCAAAAAAAATAAGAAGTCTGTGATGCACCTGTCATCATGAATTAAGTTCCATCAAGCCTACGTATTGATGTCTGAAAGTAAAAACAGTGAAGCCGACACGCTCAAGGTGGTTTTTGTACGTGAAGACATTAACAAGGTGAACCATTGAATTGCATGGACGATCTCGCACCAGCTTGGCTACCTGGAGGACACGCACAAACCATATGGGCTGCTTTATTCGCACGTCGACAGTTTGCTCCGTCTTTCAACAAAGTCAGAGAAAGATGGTGTGCGCCTGATGGTGATTTCATTGACGTGGACAAACAAAATGCCAGTAGCCCGCACAAACCATTGATGGTTCTCTTTCATGGGTTAGAAGGTTCGTCGAGCAGTCATTACGCAATGGCTTTTGCAGATTGGGCAGCAGAGCAAGATGTGAATTTCGCTTTGCCACACTTCAGAGGTTGTAGTGGCGTGCTGAACAATGGTCCTCGTGCCTATCACTCAGGGGATCACCAAGAAATCAACTGGATATTGAGCAAGCTGCGACAGGAACATCAACAAGTGGGTGGACAAACCATGGTTGCCGCAGGCGTGTCACTGGGCGGTAACGCACTGATGCGTTGGGCAGGAGAACATGGCAAACAGGCCTTGAATACAGTGGATGCCATTGCTTCTATCTGCGCACCACTTGATTTAACCGAAAGTGGTCGAGCGATCGGTCAAGGCTTGAATCTACAAATTTATACAAGGATGTTTTTGCGAAGCATGAAACCCAAAGCCATGTCTAAGTTGGTCCAACATCCTGGATTATTTGATGTCGACAAACTCAGGGCTGCGCGAAATTTATATGAATTTGACAACGTCTTCACAGCGCCTGTGCATGGATTTAAAAATGCTGATGATTATTGGGCACAAGCGTCGGCCAAACCGCTTATGAAACAAATCAAATTACCAGCCTTGGCGTTGAACGCAAGAAATGATCCATTTGTACCGGTTCTCAGTTTGCCGCAACAAAACGAGGTGTCCTCTTCGGTGACTCTCTGGCAACCTGAACATGGCGGCCATGTAGGATTTGTACAAGGATCTTGGCCGGGACATGTGAGAGGTCTTCCCGACGCTGTAGGCGCGTGGTTGATGAGGACATCTGGAGTGTCGATGAGTGAGAGGATAACGCTGCATGGATGAGATGGTCAAAAAAGCCATGTCCAAATGGCCTCATGTTCCTGATTGTTATGGTTGGTTGGCTTTGGACAGTCGAGGACATTGGTTCATGAGAGATGAGGGTGTTCAAAGCTTGGGTTCATTTCAAAGTGGCATTGCAGGAAGCAAAGGCTCTTGGCTAAAACACGAAAAATTGATCGAATTTATAAATCGAAACTATTCAGTCGATGAAAAAGGATGGTATTTTTTTCAGAATGGTCCCCAAAGAGTCTTCGTAGAGTTGGAAATCACCCCCTACGTGTGGCGAGTCAATGAACCCTTTGATATCGTCGCACACACGGGAGAAAGTACACAATCGAAAGCATGCCTCATGGACGAGTCAGGGCGTGTGTATCTCAAAACCCAGCTTGGTTTTGGCTTGGTTCACAGCCTGGATGTTGGCTTGGTAGCCGAAGCCTTAGAAAAAGGCATTTGTTCATTGGAAGAATGCCAATCAAAAGCGCTAACTGATCAAAACGCCTACGTGATGAGTCCACAAGGAATCATCAAAGATAAAAACAGATAAAAAAACCGACCCAAAGGTCGGTTTTTTTAAGGAGCTGAAGTTTACTTTTTCTCAGTATTTAAGGCAGTGGCCGCAGCAGGTACGTCAAATTTAGCACCAGCGTTGTTGGTGATGTAAACGACAGCACGGGCAATCTCGACATCATTGAAGTCGCCCCCCGACTGAGCACCCATGGCACCCTTGCCTTTGATGGCAGATGTCACAAGAGACTCCAAACCTTGTTTGATACGAGGACTCCAAGCAGCGACATCTGCAAATTTAGGTGCACCAGCAGCACCGGATGTGTGACAAGCAGCGCATTGCGCTTTGTAAACATCTTCACCGGATTTCAAAGGTCGATTAGCGTCACGAACTTCAATGGTGCCAACCTTCTGGATGCGTTGTGCAACAGATTTTTCAATGTCACTGGAACCAGGTGCAGTTTTGTTGGCTGATGTGACATAAAACACCAAACCGATGATGATGAAGACAGGAATGATGAAAGAAGCAAAGCTCAACAAAAGCATTTGCATGGGTGTTTTCACTGGGCCGGTGTGTGCTTCGTGGTGATCGTGACTGTTTTCGCTCATGAAATCCTCTAATGGGGCTTGGCTTGTAGGCCTTCAGGTGTTCCGAAATCTGAACATCATTATACCGACCAGACCTTCACAGACCTTGCATCCAACAGAATGAATAAGAAGCCATGAGATAATGCAAGAAGTGGATAGATTGCGGCTGTAGCTCAGTGGATAGAGTATTGGCCTCCGAAGCCAAGGGTCGTGGGTTCGATCCCCGCCAGCCGCACCACTTTCGATTCAAAACCCTGATTGAATTCGAAGACATTGACAGCGTCAAAAAGAAAAAGGCCAAGAGATTTTTACGGGCCAGACAAAATCTAAAGGCCAGCTCAGGGATGAAGGCCAAATTAATTGGGGTGGCCACACCAATTCATAGGGGCTCCAAAGAGCAATACCATAGCCGATCAAGGTACCCAACAAAAGGGTGATGAAGCGCCGTAAATAAGACGGACCGGTGCGTACCAAAGGCGCATGCGCAGTTTGATCTTGGACCAAACCGAGTGATGCTTGTGCGGGATAAAGGTCCTGATCTTGGCAGGGCGTAGACAAACTGAGTGCTACGGGATGCATCAGAGTCGTTGCGTTCGTGGTGTTTGAATGGTTTAGCTCAGACCATTCATCTTGTCGTGAGTTGATTGCTGGTTTGATGCTGATGGGCCATTGCAACTGAACCACCTTATTGAAGGGTTTCGATGCAATAGCAGCATTTTCTAACTTGTCCCAATCCGCATTGAGCAATTTGACAACACGTTTGGCAGCTTGTTCGCGCAGTGAAGATGAGTAAAAGCGGGTCGAAAGTCCTTGCTCGATTTCATAAAGCTGGGCCACGGAAATACAAGCTTGTGTGGCCAACTCAGCAGGGTCAAGTTCCAAATGCAGACGCAAATTTCGGATCAATCGACCTTTGGGGTCTTCTGAAACCTCTGCGAATTGATCCATGCGTGCTGCAGAAGAACGATTGGCGTGCAAAAGGAATTCATTTTCACCAGGGCGAGATGGATTGCGCGAGATGGATGATGACCTGTTGAACGGCATGAATTTCAGTTCTTGCATGAGGCCACCACACCGGTCAGGTAAGCGTGCAACCAAATAGAAGAAAGAGGGCCGGGCACCAACTGAATGGAAGAAGCTGCACCGAATGGCATTGAAGAGGCCAGGCCTTTTTCTTGAGTAATCAACACCACGGACAAGGGTGTGTGACCACGTTTGTTGAAGTTTTCAAGCGCTTGAAAAGTTTTTTCCTGAAGGGTGCGAGGCATGGACATCTCGACCACGATCATGTCGGGACGTTTGTTGGAAAGATCCAACAGCGCTTCGGTCACGGATTCGAAAAAATTAACGTCAATGGGAATGCCCCACTGCAGGAAATCTTGCATGAAGCTGTTCATCAAACCCGGCGTTTCAATGACCACAGTGACCCGAGGTTTACTGGTGGACTTGGCATGTCGATTCACGGCATGGCGTGAAACAGTTTGGTAGTCCATGATGGAGTCCAGCGAAATTCGGCGGTGACCGCCACGCGTTTTCCAGCCTTTGAGTTCACCTTGATCGACCAGTGTCTGAACGAGTGTGGTGGACAAACCCAACATTCGGGCCGCTTCTGCGGTGCTTAAAAATTGTGGAGTGTGCGGTGTTGACTTGTTTGGGACCATCAAGGAAGGTGGTTCAACGGAAATAACGTCATCAAGAATAAGAGTGTGCTCATCGCCCATGGTTTGGCTCCTGAAAAGTGAATTTGGATTAACGTTCGCGCAACGCCTGAGAGACGTTTTGCAAAGGACGGAAGAGGTATTCAAGAACGGTCTTGTAGCCCGTCCTGATTTCGACAGAGGCGGTCATGCCAGGCGAGGGGGTGAGGCGAAGGCCATTGCGCAATTCAGGACTGGGTTTGACGCGAATGATGATTCGGTAAAGACCTTCCTCGAGCTCAATCGGGTTACCGGGTTTGCGTTGTTTTTCGTCGCGTAATGTGTCTGGGCTCAAATGTTCAAGCACACCATCAAGACCGCCGTATTTGTTGAAGTCGTAAGCGGTCAACTTCACAACCGCAGACTGTCCAACTTTCAAAAAGGCCACTTCCGCAGGTTTCACGTAAGCTTCGACCAGCATTTCGTCCTCGGTGGGGACAATTTCAAGAATGGATTGACCCGCTTGGACAACACCACCGACGGTGGTGATCTGGACGTTTTTAACCACGCCTTTCATTGGAGATCTGATGGTGGTTCGGCGAAATGCGTCCTCGCGTGCAGTGGCACTTTCTTTGGTTTGCGAAAGCTCCGATGCCACACGAACCAGCTCGTTGTTGGCATCGGTGAGGTAGCGGTTTTGACGCTCGGCTCTTTGTCCCATCAATTCAGACTGTTGGCGTTTCAAGCGCAGCAACTCCACTTCTGACATGACACCTTGGCGAACCATGGGTTCGGTGATCGTCAACTCACGGGTCACGGAAGACAAAGAAGAATCCAATGAACGCAGGGATTCGGACAAAGCCAGTTTTCTGGCGTTAAAGGCTTGCAATTCCTGGCGCATCAAGGCGGGTTCAGATTTCAATTGATCAGGAAAGACCAATGAGGTTCCGTAAGCTTCGGCTTTCAATCGAGATGACAAGGCCAAAAGAGCGAGGTATTTTTCTTGTGCTTCGCGGTAAACCGCACCAGAACGCGCATCGTCAATGCGCAAAAGAATTTGATCCTTTTCAACCACACTGCCTTCACGCACAAACATTTCACTCATTACTCCGGAGTCGAGGCTCTGAATGACTTGCTCTCGACTTGAGGGGATGACTTTGCCCTGTCCCCGGGTAATTTCATCGAGTTCAAAAAATGAAGCCCATCCCAAAGCCAAAATCAAGGTGAAGGCTGTGGCCCAAATCAGGGTTTTACTGGCCTGACGCTCGTCGTCTTCGACCGTGGGCAATCCAAAGCCCTTGCTCTTGCGCGTTAAAGTACTCATGCGGCTGCTCCTTGTGGTTTGGTGACATTGACATCAATGCCCCGCGACAACTTGTCGAGCATCTCTTGCTTGGGACCCCAAGCAACGCACTGGCCGGAATCAATCACTGCAATCAGATCAGCCCATTCCAAAAGCTGAGGGCGGTGTGTGGACATGAGCAAAGTGCGTCCACGCAACCACTCGCGCATCACAAGAATCACACGCGCTTCTGTGTTTTGGTCCATGTTCGCCGTGGGTTCGTCCATGAAGACCATTTGTGGATTGCGCAGCATCATGCGAGCAATCGACAAAAGTTGGCGCTGGCCCCCAGACAGGCCACCACCGGCTTCGGTGATGGGCATGTCCAAGCCCAGAGGATGGTTGGCAACGATGTCATAAACATTGAGTGTTTTGAGGACTTCAACGATCTTGTTGTCACTGATCCAGCTGTCGGCCAACAACAGGTTTTCGCGCACAGTGCCCATGAAAAGCTGCGGGTCCTGGCCCACATAGCCGATGCGACTGCGCATTTCAGTGGGCTCGATTTGTTGCATGTCTACGCCATCGAGCCGAACATTGCCAGCCAATGGAGCGTAAAGGCCAGACATCAAGCGCAGCAAGGTGCTTTTGCCGCTGCCCACACGGCCCAGCATGGCGACTTTTTGGCCGGGTGCGATGGACATGGACAGGTTTTTGATCACGGGAATTTTGTGCTGCCCAGGGTAGGAAAACTCCAAGGCATCCGCTTGCAAACCCCCTTGAATGCTGTCGGGGACAAGGTAATTGCGACCGTGAATGCGGTCACGGGGGCGTTTCATCAAGCCATCGAGGGTTTCCAGTGCTGAACTGGCTTGTTGGTAGCGAGAGGCCAAAGACATCACGCTGGCCAAAGGAGAGATGGCACGGCCAGCCAAAATCACAGAGGCAATCAAACCACCCAAGGTGAGTTGATTGTTATGGATCATGTAAACACCCACCACCACCATGGCCACGGTGATGAATTGCTGCAGGGCCGTGGTGAAACCCATGATCCAGTTGGTCAGGCTGCGCATGCGTTTGTAGGAGTCGGCGCCCGCCAAATTGGCCACTTCCCAGCGGCGCTGCAAGTAACTTTCAGCGTTGTGTGCTTTGAGCAGTTCAAGGTTCAATACCGACTCAACCAGCACGCTTTGCTTGTCGCCCGACTCTTTCATGTTTTCCCGCATGGCACTCATCAAAGGCTTTTGAGACAGCAGGCCAATGACAATCAGCAAAGGCACCGCCAGAGCGGGAATCCAGACCAAGTTTCCACCGATCATGGCAATCAAGGCCAAGAACATCAGCACAAAAGGCATATCGGCCAAGACCACCAAGGAGGCGGAGGAGAAAAAGTCACGAAGTGACTCAAAGTCACGCATGGAACTGGCAAAAATGCCGACGGATTGAGGGCGGTGCTCGAGTCGAATGGCCATGATTTCCCGAAGCAAAGTGGCATTGATGGCCAAATCGGCTTTTTTCCCACCCAAATCCACCAAACGGGCTTTGAGCCAGCGCATGATGAACTCCATGAAAATGGCCACGGTGGTGCCGATTGCCAGAGTCCACAGCGAGGTGTAAGCCCCAGTCGGAACAACCCGGTCGTACACGTTCATGGTGAAGAAAACACTGGCCAGCGTGAGCAAGTTGGCCAGCACCGTGGCCACCATCGATTCCACATAAAAGGCCCGGAATCGCCACAACGTGCCCCAAAACCAGTTGAAAGCAGAACCTTCCATGGGTGCCAGCGTTTGGTCATGGCGAGTGGGCGGCAGTTTGATGGCCAGCACCTCGGGGCGGGCCAGACTTTGCAGTTCAGGCAACGCGATTCTGTGGTCCTCCATGCCTTTGTCTGCCCACCAGACAATGGCCTCCTTGCCCTCAATGCTGCGAAGCACGCAGGCCCGTCCATCCATCAAAGGCATCAACACGGGCAGCACGTAATGGGGAATGTCGGACAAGCGCACGCGAGACCAAGCGGCCATCAAACCATTTTTGTGCGCCATGTCGGGATACGCTGCCAAAGGCACACGTCCCCGCGCATCCAGTGCAAAACCTGACCGCAAAACCTGAGCGTGTACAGGACGACCCAGTTGCTTGGCAGCCATGGTCATGCACAGCAAAAAAGGGTCAGCCTGAATGTCCTGACCTGCTGAGGGTTTGGGGGCTGCGCCAACCGCGGTTGGCATGGGTATCAATTGAGCCATGGTCGGTCACTTTGAAAAAAAACGCTCATTGGGGGCAGGCAATACGCGGCCGGGCTCGGCGTTGAAGCGTTTGGCCAAGTCACCTGTGACAGCCAGCAGGCGCACGCGCGCCAATCGTTCATCGTGGAACGCTGCTCGTGCGGAGCTGCGGTAATTGAATGCATCGGCCTGAATGTTCAGCAGGTCAAGCAAAGAGCGGCGTGCCACACGAAACTGTTGGCGGTAAGCGTCAACGAGTTTGTCGCCCACTTCGGACTGAGAGGCTCCTGTGACAGCGCGTGACCGGGCAGAAGCCCATTCTTGCCAGGCCAATGCGGCTTTTTCTCGGGCCAGAAGTTGGGATTCTTCCAAGGCGAATTCGGCGGCTTTGAGTTGACCCACGGCACCTTCAACCAAAGCGGCTGTGCCACCACCGTTGTAGAAGGGGGCATTGACCTGCAGTTGTGTAAAGGCCTCTTGGCGGCCATTGGCGGTGTTGGCTTGTTTGGAAACCGACAAATCCACCGTAGGCCAAAACTGGCTCTTGGCGACACGAACGCCAGCTTGTGCGGCTTGAACTTGGGCACGGGCTTGTGCAATGGTGGGCAGATCCAGCGAAACCATCTCGACCGCTTGAGCCAAAGACGAAGGGATTTTGCCCAAAACACCCGAATCGGCAACGGCTGCATCAAGGCCTTCGGGCCGAGATGCCATGTCTGCAGCCCAAAAGCGTCTGACCCGCTGAATGGCTTGGGCAAAGTCTGATTTGCGTTGCTGCAGGCTCAGTGTGGCATTTTCCATTCGAACCAGGGCCTGCTCATAGTCCACACGGCGACCGGTGTCGGCTTGGGCAATTTTTCGGATGTCATTCAAAGTTTCTTCGTGGGCATTGACGTTGAGCACAGCCAAGCGGTAAAGATCTGCTGTTTTCGCCCAATTGAGATAAGCCTCTGCGGCCAATTGAGCCACTTCATCCAGCGTGTTGGCTTGCAGAAATTCAGAAGCTTGCGTCAGTGCTTCTGCGCGTTGTGCTTCAGCTTCGATTTTTCCGCCCGACCACAAATTGACTTTGGCAGTGGGGGAAAGTGAACTTCTGGAGGTCCCCGAGGGGTATGCACCAGAGGCAAAAGCATTGGCAGTGGCCGTCATGCCCAACTGTGGGTAGTGGGCGCTGCGGGCGCGAGCAATGTCTGAACGAGAGGCCGAGGTCTTGGCCGCAGCCGACAGAACGGCCGGGTATGTTTGCAGGGCTTGATTGACGACTTCAACCAAAGTTTGAGCCTGTACTGAAACCGCCACGCTGGCCAGCAAAATGGCAGGACAGGCGTGTTGGATCACCACCCAAAGTCCTTGAGAGGGTTTTGACTTCGCAGTTGAACGAAGAAAGTATTTTTGGCAATCAAGATGAATCATGAGCGGTGAATTACCAGCTACGTTAAAACTGAAATTCTCGTGAAAAAAGAGAAGATGCGAATCCGCCAAATGGAGTACGAGCAGGCCCGAAGTACCTCTGAAATGAAAATTTCAGAGAAAAAAGTAGCCAATTTGCAGTGAAAAATGTGGGTCAGTCTTGGCGCTGAAGTGGCCGGTTCGCAGGGGGTGATTTCAGTGTGTTTTCAGAGGGGAAAACAGAGAAAATACGGACAAAGGAAGAGACGCAAGGAGGGCCCTGAATGACCTTGAAACACCGTTTGGACGACGGAAAAGGAAGGCTTGATTTTTTTGCGTGGAAATTTGTAAATAAATCAGATCAGTTTGATTTTGATGTTTTTGGCGCGTAGAAAAGAGCTCAAACAGTCGAAAAGACTGTATTGATCAAAACCAATAGACATGAAGCGGCCGCGCGACAGATGGCGCATGAAGCCGCGGATCAGTGCAGACAGGCGGCATCAAACGCCGTAACGGTCACGGTAGGCTTGAACACTGTCCAAGTGTTGACCCATCTCGGATGTGTTTTGCGCTGACAGAAAAGCCAGCAGATCTGACAACTGGGCAATGCAGCACACCGCCATGCCCAGCGAGCCCCGCACATATTGAACAGCGCTGTGGGGCACATCCATGACCGAGCCATCGGCTTGCTTTTCGGTGGCCATTTCCTGGCGGTCCAAAGCAATCGCAATGGCGTGCGGCGTGGCCCCGGCAGCCTGGATCAGCGCAATCGACTCGCGGGCAGCGGTGCCTGCGCTCATCACATCGTCCACGATCAGCACGCGCCCTTTGAGCGGCGCGCCCACCAGTGAGCCACCTTCGCCGTGGTCTTTGGCTTCTTTGCGGTTGTAGGCAAAGGGCACGTTCTTGCCCAGGCGAGCCAGTTCAATGGCCACGGCTGCACCCAATGGGATGCCCTTGTAGGCGGGGCCGAAAATCATGTCGAACTCGATGCCGCTGGCCAGCAGGGCTTTTGCATAGAATTGCGCCAGTCGGCCCAGCTTGGCGCCATCGTCAAACAGGCCGGCGTTGAAAAAGTAAGGGCTCATGCGTCCGGCTTTGGTTTTGAATTGCCCAAAGCGCAGCACACCCGAATCGACCGCAAATTGCACAAATTCCTGAGCGAGCGCCTGCATCTCGGCGCTGCTTGCCTGTCCTGTCACCATGGGGAAATCCTTGTTCAAACTCACCAGCCTCAACCTCAACGGCATCCGTTCGGCCACGACCAAAGGGGTCGCAGATTGGCTGGCACAAGAGAAACCCGATTGTATTTGTGTACAAGAGGTCAAAGCCCAAGCGCCAGATGTGGCGGGCAAGTTTGAAGATCTTGCGGGCTTGAAGGGCCACTTTCACTTTGCGCAGAAAAAGGGCTACTCGGGTGTGGGGGTGTACACCCGCCACGAACCCAGCGATGTGGTGGTGGGTTTTGATGGCGGCGAGTTCGACGCCGAAGGCCGGTATGTGGAGACGCGCTTTGACACCCCTGGACGCAAACTGTCCATCATCAGCGTGTACTTTCCCAGTGGCTCGTCCGGCCCAGAGCGGCAAGAGGCCAAGTTCCGTTTTCTGAACAAGATGTACCCGCACCTGATGGCCCTGAAGGCCGAGCGTGACTTCATTGTGTGCAGCGATGTGAACATCGCGCACCAGCAAGCCGATCTCAAAAACTGGAAGGGCAACCTCAAGAACAGCGGCTTTTTGCCCGAAGAGCGCGCCTGGATGACCCAGCTCACCACCGAGGGCGGTGTGGTCGATGTGTACCGCCGCTTGAAACCCGAAACCACCGACGATTGCTACACCTGGTGGAGCAACCGGGGCCAGGCCTATGCCAAGAACGTGGGCTGGCGCTTGGACTACCACTTGGCCACGCCCGCTGTGGCTGAGAAGGCCCGCACCGAGCACATCTACAAGGGCGAGAAGTTCTCTGACCACGCGCCCATCACCATCGGCTACGAGGGTTTGCTCTGAGGACCTGAGGCCCTGATGCTGTTTCAATGTTTGGCATGGCCCGTGAGAGGCCATGCAGGAGGACGAATGAAAAAGTTGTTAGGTGTTTTGGGTGTGTTGCTGCTGGCTGCGCTGGCGTATTTTTGCCTGTGGCCAGTGCCTGTTGAGCCGAGCACCTGGAACGCTCCCAAAGCACCGGGCTATGCGGGGCCGCATGCGTTGAACGACAAGCTGGCCAAACTCAACATCATCGACCTGGGGGCCGAGGCGGGGCCAGAGCACATTGCCATGGGGCCGGACGGCAAGCTCTACACCACGGTGGAGAGCGGCCGCATTTTGCGCATGCAGCCCGACGGCTCGCAGCAAGAAGTCTTTTCACAAACGGGGGGGCGGGTGCTGGGTTTTGACTTTGATGCCCAAGGCCACCTGATTGCTGCCGACGCTGTCAAAGGCTTGCTGTCCATCGCGCCCGACCAATCGATCCAGCTGCTCACCAACCAGGTGAGTGTGGGCGGCAAGTCCGACCCGATCCGATACGCCGACGCGGTGGTGGTGGCCCAAAACGGCAAGATGTACCTGAGCGATGCGTCCACCCGCTTTGCCCCCAAGGACTGGGGCGGCACCTTCGAGGCCAGCGTGCTCGACATTCTGGAGCAGGCGGCCACGGGCCGTGTTTTGGAGTATGACCCGAGCACCGGCAAAACCCGCGTGGTGGCCCGGGGCCTGAGCTTTGCCAATGGCGTGGCGCTGAGCCAAGATGAAAAACACCTCTTTGTGAACGAGACAGGCAAATACCGGGTCTGGAAGATCGATGTCGGTGCCCAGGATGTGGACGTGGCCCAAGGGGGTGCTCAGGCCCGCGTGTTGTTCGACAACTTGCCCGGCTATCCCGACAACCTCATGCGTGGGCAGGGCGGCAAGATTTGGTTGGGTTTTGCCAAGCCCCGTAACCCGATCATCGACCAGCTGGCAGACCAGCCGTTCATGCGCAAGGTCACGATGCGCCTGCCCCGTGCCTTATGGCCCATTCCCAAAGCCTATGGCCATGTGATGGCGTTCACCGAAGACGGCCAAGTGGTGCAGGACCTGCAAGACCCCAGCGGCCAATACCCGGAGAGCACGGGCGTGACCGAGACGGCGGACCGCCTCTACATTCACAGCCTGCACGCCAAAGGGCTGGGCTGGTTGCCGCGCTGAGACTTCAGCCGCGTGTGTAGGTGAGCATGCGGCCTTTGTAGGCGGCCAAGCCCTCGAGCGCGGGCTGATCCAACACCTGTTCATGGCGGGCAAAGCCCAACCGGGCCATTTGTTTGTGAAAAGCCGCACGGTTGCCCCGATTGGGATCGACCACCCAGATTTCCGAGCGGCTGGCGGCATGCGTCTGGATGAAACTGGCCAGCGTGCCCTCGTCATCGCGCTCGTACAGGATGTCGCTGCCCATGATCAGGTCGAACACACCGCTGGGCGCGGCGTCCTGGACTGAGGTCAGCACGGGCAGACCATCTTCGCGCAGTGCCGCCTTGCCCCACAGACCGTGGCAGTAGGCCATGGGGGCCAAGCCGTTCAGGCGTGTGTTTTCGTCCAGAAAGGCGTGCGCCAAAGGGTGGCAATCACTGGCGGTGACCGAAGCCCCCCTGCGATGAGCCACCAGACTGGCCAACCCCAGGCCGCAGCCAATTTCCAAAATCCGCTCGACCGAGACGGGCCGTTGGGCCATGCGTTGGGCCATGTGTTGACCCGAGGGCCAAAGCAGACCAAACAAAGGCCATGTGGCCGAGGAGATGCCCAAGTTCAGGGCCTCATCCAGCGGGTCGTGAAATTGGTTCTTGTCCAGCAGGGAGCGGATGATCAGGTTTTCTACCCCCTCAATGGCAACGCTGTTGTGTTGGGTCAAGTAGCCGGGCGAAGAGGGGTGCAAACAAACAATCGTTGCAGCGCAAAAACCAAAAAATCAAGAGGCGCTGGCTGAGTCGGACTGTACACCTCAGCATGGGCCTGGTGTGTTGATCTCCTCACGTTGACCGCATGCCCGATAATTTGCGGCATGCTGCAATACGAAACCATTCCTGTCACCCCTTTCCAGCAAAATTGTTCCCTTGTTTGGGACGACCAAAGCCGCCAAGCGGCGGTGGTCGATCCAGGGGGGGACCTTGAGTTGATATTGGCGGCTGTCAAAAATCATGGCTTGCATCTAGAGCAAATCTGGATCACCCATGGCCACCTGGACCACGCCTCGGGCACGGCCGACTTGGCCGAGCAGCTGGGCGGTTTGCCCATCATCGGGCCGCACCCGGCAGACCAGTTCTGGATTGACGGGCTGCCGCAGGCGGCCGCTGCTTATGGTTTTCCCCCCGCCCGGGTGTTCCATCCCACGCGTTGGCTGGCCGATGGCGACACGGTGAGTTTGGGGGCGCACACCTTGCAGGTGCGCCATTGCCCGGGGCACACGCCCGGCCATGTGGTGTTTTATTCGCCCGAGATCAAGCGGGCGTTTGTGGGGGATGTGTTGTTTGCCGGCAGCATTGGCCGCACCGATTTTCCGCAAGGCAACCACGACGATTTGATCGCCAGCATCACCCAACGCCTGTGGCCCATGGGCAATGACACGGTGTTCATCCCCGGCCATGGCCCCGAGAGCACCTTTGGCCGTGAGCGCCAAAGCAACCCCTATGTGGGCGGGACCTGAGCCCAGTCAGTAAAGCATTCACCGCGCGGCCAAGGGGCCTTCGCACAAAGGCGCTGACCCAGGCGATGCGCCCTGTCAGCCCCGGCGGGCCTGTTCGTAAAGGTGCTGAACCTTGGGCAAGTTGGCCTGCAACTCTTCAATGCGGTTGCTGCCACTGGGGTGGGTGGACAAAAAGGATGGGCCCCCATTGCCATTGGCGGCCAACATTTTTTGCCACAAACTCACGCTGGCTTCTGGGCGAAAGCCGCCGCGTGCCGCGATTTCCAAACCCACCAAGTCGGATTCGGTTTCGTCGTCGCGGCCATATTTGAGGGTCAACAACTGTGTACCCAGATTGGCCGCCGCGTCCCCCAAAGAGCCCAGGCCCAGGAGTTGTGAGGCAATGGACAAGCCCATGCCGGTCACCTGTGTTTTGGCCAATCGCTCGCGGGCGTGTTCACGCAGAGCATGCGCCATTTCATGGCCCATGATCATGGCCACTTCATCGTCGTTGAGTTTGAGCTGGTCCAGAATGCCTGTGTAAAAAGCAATCTTGCCGCCCGGCATGCACCAGGCGTTGATTTGCTTGCTGCCCACCAGGTTGACTTGCCATTTCCATTCACGTGCACGGGGGTTCCACGGTGTGGCGTGCGGGATGAGCCTTTGCGCAATGGCGTGCAGCCGCTGCAATTGCGGGTGTCCTTCGGGAGCCAAGGCGTTTTTGGCACGAGCTTCGGCCAGAATCTGGGCATATTGCTGGCGTGCAGAGGCTTCCAGGGTTTCGGCCGGGACCAGTTTGCGCAGGCCAGAAGAAGAGCCGACTTCAACTTGCGCCAAGGCAGACCCTGCGACACCGGCACCTGCCATCAGGACGAATGCCCGTCGGGCTTGCCAAATGCCCGGGTGAGGGGCAGGGTGGGGGGCCGTGACGTCGGTAGAGTCGCGGGCGGCAGGGGTTTTGAAATAGCAAATAAAACACATAGTTCGCAAATGATAACGAATGGCCAAAAATCAAGCGAGCTGCTGCGGGTCCCGCCGCAGGCGTCTTGGCCACAGGGATGGTGGCGCTGATAATTCAATGATGCCCAACGCCACTTCCACCCCCGCTGACCCTGCCCAAAACCCCACGGTACGCACCTGGCGCGAAGCCCTGCGTCTGTATTTGCAGCCCGCCAGCCTGCGCATGCTGGCGCTGGGGTTTTCAGCGGGCTTGCCGCTGCTACTGGTGCTGGGCACACTCAGTTTTCGGCTGCGCGAGGCAGGCATTGACCGCAGCACCATTGGTTATTTGAGCTGGGTGGGGCTGGCGTACGGTGTGAAATGGATGTGGGCCCCGCTGGTGGACCGCTTGCCCATTCCCTGGCTCACACGGCAGTTGGGGCGCAGGCGCAGCTGGCTTTTGGTGTCGCAGCTCGTCATCGCGCTCGGGCTGGTGGGCATGGCCCTGAACGACCCTTCGCAACTGCTGGGCCCCTTGGTCGCTTGCGCGTTGGCGGTGGCCATCGCTTCGGCCACACAAGACATCGCGCTGGACGCTTACCGCATCGAGTCCGCCGAGGTGAACGCCCAAGCCGCCTTGGCGGCCAGTTACCAAACGGGTTACCGCTTGGCCATGATCTGGGCCGGGGCGGGTGTGTTGTGGGTGGCGGCCTTTGTCCAAGGTGAGCAAGCCACGGGTTACGCGCAATCGGCCTGGCAGGCGGCTTATCTGGTCATGGCGCTGAGCATGTTGCCGGGCATGTGGGTGGTGTTGGCCTCGCCCGAGCCGGTGCCCGCGCCCTTTGCGCCTGCGCGCAACGTGGCCGAGTGGCTCCAGGGCGCGGTGGTCGAGCCCTTTGCCGATTTTTGGCTGCGTTACCGCTGGCAGGCGGTGCTGCTGCTGGCGCTGATCGCGGTTTACCGCATCAGCGACGTGGTCATGGGCATCATGGCCAACCCGTTTTATGTGGACATGGGCTTCACCAAAAGCGAAGTGGCCAGCGTGACCAAGGTCTACGGCGTCATCATGACCTTGGTGGGTGCGTTTGTGGGCGGCTTGTTGGCGGCGCGGTTGGGCGTGATGCGTGTGCTCATGTTGGGTGCGGCCTTGAGTGCGCTCACCAATTTGCTGTTTGTCTGGCTCAGCGGCGTGGGCCACGATGTGCAGGCGCTGGTCTGGGTCATCTCGGCCGACAACCTGGCCAGTGGCATTGCGTCTGCGGCCTTCATTGCTTATTTGTCCTCGCTCACCAACATCAGTTACTCGGCCACGCAATACGCGCTGCTGAGCTCCATGATGCTGCTGCTGCCCAAGTTCATCGCCGGTTTTTCGGGGGAATTTGTGGATGCCTACGGTTACGCCAGCTTCTTCACGGCCACGGCATGGTTGGGCCTGCCGGTGCTTGTGCTGGTGTCGCTGGCATCCAAGGTGCACGCGAAAAAACCGCCACCCCCCATGTCGTCACCCCGGGCCTGACCCAGCGTCTATGCCCCAGAGTGTCACCCCGGGCTTGACCCGGGGTCCATGTTTGAAGTGGCTGTAAAGATGGATCCCGGCTTGGAGGCCGGGATGACAAAGAGTTGGGCACCCCTGGGTTTTACCCAGATTTACACAACCGACACGTCCAGCGCATGCAAAAAGGCGATGATCCAACGATGCAACAACTCTTGATGATCGAAGACGATGTGCGCCTGGCCGGCATGGTGGCGGACTATCTGGGGCAAAACGGCTTTGCGGTGGCCCAAGCGCCCGATGCCCAAAGTGGCTTGGCCCGTTTGCAAACGCCCGGCGTGGACTTGGTGATCCTGGACCTGATGCTGCCCGACATGGACGGCTTGCAGGTGTGCCAACGCATCCGCGCCTTGCCCGGCAGCGTGGGCCAAGTGCCGGTGCTCATGCTCACGGCCAAAGGCGATCCGATGGACCGCATCATTGGTTTGGAAATGGGTGCCGACGATTACTTGCCCAAGCCCTTTGAGCCGCGCGAGCTGCTGGCCCGCATCAAGGCCATCTTGCGACGACACAACAAGACCCTGAACGTGCCTCACCAGCTCATGCAATTTGGCTCGCTCGAGATCGACCGCGATGCCCGCCGCGTCAGCGTCAAGGGCCAGGACTGCGAGTTGACTTCTTACCAATACGACCTGTTGGTGGCGCTGGCCGAGCGTGCAGGCCGTGTGCTCACGCGCGACCAGATCATGGAGGCGGTACGGGGCCGCGAACTCGAAGCCTTCGACCGCTCGATCGACGTGCACATGGGCCGCATCCGCGCCGCCATTGAGGCCGACCCCAAAGCGCCGCAGCGCATCCTCACTGTGCGCGGTGTGGGTTATGTCTTCGCCCGCCAACAAGACTGAGCCCATGCCGATCCAAGCTTTGACACGCCGCTGGTCACGCCACCTGTACCTGCGCATCTGGTTGGCGGTTGTGGGCGTGGTGACCCTGATGATATTGGTGCTGGGCTGGGCTTGGCGGGCCACGGTCGAGCACCACGCTGCGCCGCCCGCCCCGCGTGAATGGGTGGTGCTCAACGCCCAAGGCGATGTGTTGGCCAGCACCACCCGGGCCGGACCTTTCGCGCCTTTGGTCTTTGATGTGCCCTTGCCCGATGGCCAGACCCTGTCGCTCCAAGTGCAGCGCAGCGGCGAACCTGCAGGTGAGCGCCACCGATCTCCCGCTTCAGAAGGCCGGCCGGGCATGCTTGGCATGGGGCCGGGCGCGTCGGGGCCCTATGCGCCCCACTTTCCACCCCACTTGCGCAGAGACATGCCTTGGTGGGCCAAGCCTTCGGGCTTTTTCTGGATGCTGGGCCTGATGGGTTTGGCCGTGGCGCTGGGCCTGTACCCGGTGGTGCGCAGGCTCACGCAGAGGCTCGAAGGCCTGCAGCGTGGCGTGCAGCGCTGGGGGGAGGGCAACTTGTCTGTGCGTGTGCCGGTGCAAGGCGATGATGAAGTGGCCGACCTGTCCGAACGCTTCAATGCGGCGGCCGAGCGCATTGAGGGCCTGATGGCCTCGCAAAAGTCTTTGCTGGCCAACGCCTCGCACGAACTGCGCTCGCCCCTGGCCCGCATCCGCATGGGACTGGAGCTGATGAACGGCCCAGTGGCTGCGGACGCTTTGGCCCGAAGCCGTGCTGAAATTTTGCGCAACATGGCCGAGCTGGACCAACTGATCGCCGAGATCTTGCTGGCCAGCCGCCTGGATGCCCAAGAGGCCAACATCGGCACCGTGGAGTCTGTGGATTTGGTGGGCTTGTGCGCCGAAGAGTGTGCGCGGGTGGGAGCGAGGTTTGATGTGCCCGAGGGCCTGGCCCAGCTCGAAGTGCCCGGCGTGTCCAAACTGCTGCGGCGCTTGGTGCGCAACCTGCTGGAAAACGCGGGGCGGTACGGGACCATATGTCAGGATGCAACGCAGGGCGGTGGCATCGAGCTGTCCTTGCAAGACCTGGGCCAACAGGTTCTCATGGCGGTGGGTGACCATGGCCCTGGTGTGCCCCTCGAATACCGGGAGCGGATCTTTGAACCGTTTTTTCGCTTGCCTGGGGCCAGCGAACGCGTGGGCGGCGTGGGCTTGGGGCTCTCGTTGGTCAAGTCGATTGCCGAGCGCCACGGCGGGCGGGTGCGGTGCGCAGACCGTCCGGGTGGTGGTGCCTCCTTCGAGGTGAGCTTGCCCCAAAGCAAAACGGCGAACAACTGAGTGTTCGCCGTGGGGCGGCCCTGCCATCGGCAAGATGGCTGAGTGCGAACTTCAGTGGTGTGCCACCACTTCACCCGCTTTCAGTTTGTAAACCGTGCCGCAATAACGGCACTTGGCTTCACCGGTTTTGGCCACATTCAAATAAACCTTGGGGTGGCTGTTCCACAGTTTCATGTCGGCTTTGGGGCTGGGGCAAAACACACCGCCTTGGGGGTTCAGGTCGGTGGCCAGCAGTTCAACAGCTTGGGTGCTCATCGGTGCTCCTCAGACCAAAGTCAGCCAATGGGCGTACTTGGGGTTGCGGCCGTTGACGATGTCAAAGAAGGCGCTCTGGATTTTCTCGGTGATGGGGCCGCGGCTGCCCACGTAATCGTCTTTGCCCAGTTCAATGCGGTCGAGTTCACGAATCGGCGTGACTTCGGCGGCGGTGCCGGTGAAGAAAGCTTCGTCAGCGATGTACACCTCGTCGCGGGTGATGCGCTTTTGCACGATCTCGAGACCCAGGTCCTTGGCAATATGGAACACCGTGTTGCGCGTGATGCCGTTCAGCGCACCGGCCGACAAGTCGGGCGTGTAGATCACGCCGTTTTTGACCACAAAGATGTTCTCGCCCGCACCCTCAGACACAAAGCCCGAGGTGTCGAGCAACAGGGCTTCGTCGTAACCCTCGTCGGTCACTTCCATGTTGGCCAAAATGCTGTTGGTGTAGTTGCTCACCGCCTTGGCCTGCGTCATGGTGATGTTGACGTGGTGGCGGGTGTAGCTGCTGGT
>CAITSG010000051.1 GCA_903894995.1 uncultured Burkholderiales bacterium | reverse complement strand
TGATGTCGAGTTCAGCCCTGAAGACGGCTACCGAAGCGATATGGACTTTTTGTGCCGCATCCTGGAAGCGGTCATTGCAGAAGGTGCCACCACCATCAACGTGCCCGACACAGTGGGTTATGCCGTGCCTGAGCTCTATGGCGAGTTCATCCGCACTTTGCGCGATCGCATCCCCAACTCGGACAAAGCCATTTGGTCTGTGCATTGCCACAACGACTTGGGCATGGCAGTGGCCAACTCGCTGGCTGGCGTGAAGATCGGCGGCGCACGTCAGGTTGAGTGCACCATCAACGGCTTGGGTGAGCGTGCGGGTAATTGCTCGCTTGAAGAAGTGGTCATGGCCGTCAAAACGAGACGTGACTATTTCGGCTTGGACATCGGTATTGACACTAGCCACATCGTGGCTGCAAGCCGCATGGTCAGCCAGACCACCGGTTTCGTGGTTCAGCCCAACAAGGCTGTGGTGGGCGCCAATGCTTTTGCACACGCTTCAGGCATTCACCAGGATGGCGTGCTCAAGGCGCGTGACACCTACGAAATCATGCGTGCAGAAGACGTGGGCTGGACCACCAACAAGATCGTGTTGGGCAAGCTGAGTGGCCGCAATGCCTTCAAACAGCGTTTGCAAGACCTCGGTGTCACGCTCGAGAGCGAGACTGAAATCAACAATGCTTTTTCCAAGTTCAAGGAGTTGGCTGATCGCAAGAGCGAGATTTTTGACGAAGACATTCTGGCCTTGGTCAGCGATGAAAGCGTGACCACAGAAAAAGAGCAGTTTGGGTTTGTCTCCATGTCTCAGCACAGTGAGACGGGCGAACGTCCGCATGCGGCTGTGGTGTTTACCGTGAATGGCAAAGAGGTGCGCAGTTCATCAGATGGCAACGGTCCCGTCGATGCGTCACTCAAAGCCATTGAGTTGCACGTTCAGAGTGGCGCTGAAATGGTGTTGTATTCAGTCAATGCCATCAGCGGCTCGACAGAAAGTCAAGGAGAGGTGACCGTTCGATTGCAAAATTCAGGCCGCGTGGTCAACGGCGTGGGCTCGGACCCTGACATTGTGGTGGCTTCGGCCAAGGCTTATCTGAGCGCGCTGAATAAATTGCAAAGCACGACAGATCGGGTTGCAGCTCAAGGTTAAAATGATGCCTTATTAGGTAATTTTAAACTTTATGAAGGTCACGTAAGTTGCTGTTCTTGCGTGACTTTTTTATTTGGGTACACTGTTAATACCTGAACCGAAAAAAACCTTGGCCTGACCTGAAATGCAGCTGAAATTTGCTTCCTTGAATTCCTTTTCTTTCGCATCCTGGCGAGTGTCTTGGCTGGTTTTGGTGACGGTTTTGCTGGCTGCTTGGGTTGGCCCAAGCAATCTGGTTTATGCCCAGTCCAAGCCCACAAGTTCTTCGGCAAAAGGTAAAAAGCAAACCAACCAGGCCCAAAAGGCAGTGCAACGACGATCTTTGCAAAAAAGCAAAGGTCGTGAAGTAGAAAACACCAAAGGACGATCATCTGCAGGAGTCAAAAGAGGCTTTTTATCGCCCCAAGCAGCAGTTCCTCTTAAGGCCTCCTTTGGTCAAATGGCTGGTTTGCGCTCGACAGCTGATGCCTTGGATTTGAATTCCAGCGTGGTCTTGGTGGTGGATCAAGATACCCAAGAAGTGCTCTATCGAAAAAACGACCACGCCGTTTTACCTATTGCTTCTTTGACCAAATTGATGACGGGTTTGATCATCTCTGAAGCGAACCTGCCCATGTCTGAGCGGCTGATGATCACCCAGGCGGACGTGGACACAGAAAAAGGCAGTTCTTCACGTTTGGCGGTCGGTACTGAACTGAGTCGAGGTGAAATGTTGCATTTGGCCCTGATGTCAAGTGAGAACCGGGCGGCCAATGCACTGGGTCGAACTTTTCCGGGTGGCTTGAGTGAATTTGTCACCCGTATGAACAGCCGAGCGCAAAGTCTGGGCATGACCGATACCCGCTACGTGGAGCCTACAGGCCTGTCCAGTCGCAACCAATCAAGCGCCAGTGATTTGGCGGTGTTGGTTGCCGTCGCTTACAAAGAGCCTGTTTTGCGAGATCTGTCAACTTCGCACGGACGTGAAATAGCCGTCGGCAACCGCACCTTGCAGTACAACAACACCAATCGTTTGGTCAAAAATCCTCAATGGGACATCGGTTTGCAAAAAACGGGTTACATCTCTGAAGCTGGGCAGTGTTTGGTGATGCAAGCGCAGGTGGCAGGGCGCAAGCTGATCATGGTGTTTTTGGACTCTGCTGGCAAACTCAGCCGCATTGGTGATGCGGAGCGTGTACGCAAATGGGTCGAAAACAAGTCTTCCTAGCAGCCTCTCCAGCAGCTGCATTAAAAGCTTCCCGGTTGATGGAGCAGGTGTTCAAGATTTCTTGATCATTCAAAGGCTGTCTGATCAACACTGCGGCCTCAGCAATGCCTTGACTCAGGGCATTCAATGTTCTATGTGATGGCCCAGTGTGCTGGAAATCTCCCGAGCTGTTTCTTGTAGTTTTGTCAACCAGCTTTCATCTATGCGGTCTGCAGGGGCAGAGATCGATAAACCCGCCAGCAATTTGCCTTGGTCATCATGAATGCCAGCAGCAATGCAGCGCACGCCCAATTCCAGTTCTTCGTTGTCACGGGCAAAACCAGACTGCTTGACGCGTGTCAATTCTCTTTCCAGAACCTGCAGTTGCGTGATGCTGTTTCGCGTTTGACCCGCCAGGCCGGTTCGGGTGGCATATGAACGAACCCGTAAGGGGTCATCCGCAGCCAGAAAAAGTTTGCCCACAGACGTCAAGTGCAAGGGGGCCCGTCCGCCAATGGCACGAACCACCTGCATGCCAGAGCGTTCGCTGTAAGCGCGTTCGATGTAGACAATCTCATCACCCTGTCTCATGCTCAGGTTGACAGGCTGCTGGATCAATTTGTGCAATTCACGCATGGGTACCAAGGCGGCATCCCTGACGTTGAGGCGACCTTTGACCATGTTGCCTAATTCCAGCAAGCGCATGCCCAGTCGGTAACTTCCCGCCTCGGGTCGGTCCACAAAACGCCCCGTGGCCAGGTCGTTCAGGATCCGGTGCGCAGTGGATGGATGAAGTCCGGTTTTTTGGCTGATCTCTTTGAGCGATATCGCCTCTTCACGTGATGCAAGAACGTCCATCAAGCTGAACATGCGTTCGATGACCTGGATAGTGGGCGAAGCGGCAATGGTGGGATCTTTTTTCATCGAGTCAAGCAGATGTAAACCAATTTTACACTGTGAAATTGAGTCCAGCGCTCAGGGCATGGGCAACCATTCACCCTTCACACGCAATTCGCTCGGTCTGAATCGGGCTTTGTAACTCATCTTGGTACTTTTCTCTATCCAGTAACCCAAGTAAACATAGGAAAGTCTCAAGTCAGCTGCTTGCTGGATTTGCCAAAGAACCCCATAAGTGCCATAACTGGCTTTGTCTTCAGGTTCGTAGAAGGTGTAAACCGCAGACAGGCCATTGTTCAGGACATCGACAATGCTGACCATTTTGAGGGGACCCAAGCGGTCCTCGTTTGCAGGTTCACGAAATTCGATGATTCTTGAATTGACCCGACTTTGCAATAAAAACTGGGTGTATTGGTCCACGCTGTCCTGGTCCATGCCGCCTCCCATATGGCGCGCAGTCTGGTAGCGCAAATACAGGGCGTAATGGTCAGCATCGAAATGCAAGTCGAGCACACGCACCTTCAAATGCTGATGGGCCTGCATGGCGCGCCGCTGACTGCGGTCGGGTTGGAATGTGGCCACGTTCACCCGCAGCGGTTGGCAAGCCTGGCAACCATCGCAATAAGGACGATAAGTAAAAAGACCGCTGCGCCTGAATCCTTGTTGCACAAGGTCAGAGTAAATTTCGTTGTGAATCAAATGGCTGGGCGTTGCCACTTGTGAGCGGGCCGAGCGTTCGGGCAGATAACTGCAGTCATAAGATGCCGTGGCATAAAACTGCAGGGCCTGAAGCGGAAGGTCTTTCAGATGGGTCACTTAGGGTTATCCAATGCCGTCAACGCGTTCCAGTATAAAGATTGCCGTGTCCAATCAATGCCGGGTCGATGGATCGCCTGATTGACGCCTGTCATGAATGTGTCCCGCGACATTTCGCACGCGCCCATGGAGGCCAAGTGTCGGGTGTTTTGTTGGCAATCGATGGCCGAAATGCCGTGCTCCAACGCGACGCTGACCAAGAGGGCCAAAGCCATTTTTGAGCCATCGTCCATGTTGGTGAACATGGACTCGCCAAACACGGCTTGGCCCAGCGCTACAAAATACAAACCTGCCACCAAGGTTCCATCCAGCCAAACCTCTGCACTGTGTGCCAAGCCCAGTTGGTGCAGTTCTTTGTAAGCGCTCACCATGGAGGGCAAAATCCAGGTGCCTTTTTGGTCCGGGCGAACAGCGTTGGCGCAATGGTGGATCACCCCTGCAAAGTCACGGTCAAAACACAATTCAAAACGAGGAGATTTCAGGTGCTGTTTGAGCCGCTGGCGCAGGGAGCGGTGAAAGCGAAAATGTTGAGTTTGAAGCACCATGCGGGGGTCAGGGCTCCACCACAACACAGGCTGTCCCTCGCTGAACCACGGGAATATGCCGTTTGAATAACTTTCAATCAAACGTTGAGCACTCAAATCGCTGCTCGCGGCCAATAGCCCAGGAGCAGGTGAAGCAAGGCCCCAAGCCTGCGATACGCAGGGCAGTGGCTCGTCTGGCTGTACCCAAGCCAAGGTGGGCGATGAGGTTTCAATCGACATGCGTTCATTACACAATAAAAGGCCAGCGTCAGACAGGGCGCGCTATGATTTTGCAATGAATGCTTTTGCTACCTCCTGGATTCAACCCGAGTGGCCTGCGCCCTTGGGGGTTCGCGCCCTGATGACCACCCGTCAGGGAGGTGTTTCAAGCCCACCTTGGAACAGCATGAATCTGGGCACCCATGTGGGTGACTCGCCAGAGCATGTTCAGCTCAACCGTGAGCAACTTGGCAGTCAGACCGGGAAAACCCATGTTTTTATGGACCAAGTCCACGGAACACGGGTAGAGCAACTGAGGACAAACGCAGTCCACACACTTCAAGCCGATGCCTGTTGGACCACCTGCCCGGAAGTGGCATGCACCATCATGGTGGCCGATTGTTTGCCTGTGCTTTTGTGTGATGCCTCAGGTCAATGGGTGGGTGCAGCCCATGCCGGCTGGCGTGGTTTGGCAGGTGTAAATGGCCACGGTGTTCTGGAGTCGCTTTTGTCCGAGTTGCCCGTCGATGGCCACCATGGCGAGTTGATGGCTTGGCTGGGACCATGCATTGGCCCGAAAGCATTTGAGGTGGGGCAAGAGGTTCGTGCGGCATTTCAAGAGGGGTCTGCCAAAGACGGCGCGTTCTTTCAAGCTTTGCCCCATGGGAAGTACTTGGCCGATTTGGCAGGATTAGCCCAACAACGATTGCGGCAGTTGGGGGTGGGGCAAATTTTCGGCAACGATGGCCATCCTTCTTGGTGCACCTTCACAAATTCAGACCGGTTCTTTTCTCACCGGCGTGACAGCCGCGTGATCGGTCAAAGTGGGCGCATGGCCGCTTGCATCTGGCTGGATCGATGAGTCATGTTTTGAACCGGCCTCAAGCCGGTTTTGCTCGACTTTGAGCCGTTCTTTTCTTCGAAGTGGGGTGCCAAACAGGTAAATCACCAACGATATGGGCAACAAGCCATACAGCAAGAACGTGATCATGGCACCGAAAACTGTCCCCTGCGTACTAAAAGCCTCCACCAAAGCCATCAGCAACGTGACATAGAACCAGGCGATAACGATCAAGTACATCATTTTTTTGTGCCTTGTAATTTAGGTGACAACAATTTGAAAGATACTGTACACGGGCTTTTCGATAAAAATGATTAAATCAGGAGACAACACATGAGTGCATCCAAGCCAGATGACTGGACCCAGATGAACCAGGATTTTCAGCAAAAACTGACTCAAAGTTGGGGTCAGGCCATGCAGCATTTCCAGACCATCGACTTAGGAGGTTTGAAGCCAGCACCCGATGCTGACACCCCTGCAATCAAATTCTCTCCGGAAAAGCTTCAGGCCCTTCAAGGACAGTATTTCAAAGACGCCTCTGAGCTGTGGAATCAAAGCCTGAGCAACAGCTTGCAAGTCAAAGACCGTCGTTTTTCGGGCGACGCATGGGCGGCCAACCCTGTGGCGGCATTCAATGCGGCCACATACCTGCTCAATGCCCGCACCCTGATGGGCTTGGCCGATGCGGTGGACACCGATGTGAAATCACGCACCCGCATCCGCTTTGCCATTGAGCAGTGGGTGGC
>CAITSG010000050.1 GCA_903894995.1 uncultured Burkholderiales bacterium | reverse complement strand
TTCGTTCTTTAATTTAAGTTTAGCAAGTTTATCAGAAAGGATTTATTTGGTCTCATACACTATATGACCGTCTTAATCGATTATATCATTATTTTCCATTTAAAAGTAGTATTCTTCTGACATTTCGATTCCCGGAATAACTCTCCTTCTCTCCCATATAATGTTTTCTATTTTATTACAAACAGTGGTTTTTCCGCATCCTGCAAGTCCTTAGAGCAACAACGAATTATCTCTTACTGGCTTTCCTAAAGTATTCTGTTCTTACAAAAATGTATCTATAATTCCTTTTTCTGGATCAAAAAGAAGAAAACCTGGAGATAAAACATGAGCCAACTCTGGGACACCTCCGGCATTGCGCCGCAAAAAAACATCGTCATGGCGGGCGAGACCATCCCCGCCATCTTCTGGAACGCGGTCGCTGCGCGTGGCCCCAATGTCTGGATGCGTCAAAAAGACTTGGGCATCTGGCGCAGCTGGACCTGGAACCAGACCGCCCAGGCTGTGAGCGAGATCGGTCATGGCCTGATGGCGCTGGGCTTTGAGGCGCGGCACACCGCCTCCATCCTGTCCAACACCAACATCGATTGGGTGCTGTGCGATCTGGCCGTGCTGAGCGCCGGTGGTGTGTCCAACGGCATCTACCCGACCGACGCGGCCGAGCAGGTGCATTACCTGTGCGAAGACTCGGGCACCCGCGTGCTGTTTGTCGAAGACGACGAGCAGCTCGACAAGGCCTTGGCCGTTCGTGACACTTTGCCTTTGCTGCAAAAGATTGTGGTGTTCGACATGGACGGTCTGCGTGACTTCCATGACCCTCAGGTCATCAGCCTGAAAGACCTGTGCGCCCTGGGCCGTGAACACGCCCAGCAACACCCCGACATGCTCGCGCATCGCAGCGCTGCCTGCAAGCCTGAAGATCTAGCCATTTTGGTCTACACCTCGGGCACCACAGGCAAGCCCAAGGGCGGCATGCACAGCCACCACGGCCTGGTCTACACCGTGCGCGGTTACAACACGCTGATTGCCCGCGACGAGCGCGACGAGTGCATGTGCTTTTTGCCCTTGTGCCACATCGCCGAACGCATGGGTGGCGAGTATTTCTCGATGTACACCGGTGCCAAGCTCAACTTTGTCGAGAACCCCGAAACCGTGCCCGAAAACGTGCGCGAAATCGCGCCCACCGTGTTCACCGCTGTGCCCCGTGTGTGGGAAAAGTTCTACTCGGGCGTGATGATCGCGCTCAAGGAAGCGGGCGGCTTGCAGCAAGCGGTGTATGGCTGGGGGATTGGCGTGGGCCAGCAAGTGGCCGATTTGGTGCTGGCGCAAAAGCCGGTGCCCGCCAGCCTCAAACTGCGTTTTCATGTGGCGCGTTTGTTGGCGCTCAACAACGTGCGCAAGATGATCGGCATCCACCGTGCACGCTTTTTGGTGACCGGTGCTGCGCCCATTTCACCCGATTTGGTCCGCTGGTATTTGGCGCTGGGCTTGCCCATGCTCGAAGTCTGGGGCATGACCGAAACCTGCGGTGCGGCCTCAGGTGTGCCCGCTGACCGCATCAAACCCGGCTCGATTGGTCCGGCGGCCGAGTACAACGAAATGCGTCTGGACCCGGTGACCAGCGAAATTCTGGTGCGCGGTCCCAATGTGTTCATGGGCTACCTGAACTTGCCTGAAAAAACCGCCGAGACCATCGATGCCGACGGCTGGCTGCACACGGGCGATGTGGGCGTGGTCGACGAGGAGGGGTATTTCCGCATCACCGACCGGATGAAAGACATCATCATCACGGCTGGTGGCAAAAACATCACCCCCAGCGAGTTGGAAAACGAATTGAAATTCTCGCCCTATGTCACGGACGCGGTGGTCATCGGCGACAAGCGGCCTTACCTGACCGTGATCGTCATGATCGACCAAGAGAACGTCGAGAAATACGCACAGGACAACGATGTTCCTTTCTCCAACTACGCCAGCCTCACGCACAGCGCCGAGGTGCAGGAGTTGATTCAGGCCGAAGTCGAACGCGTGAACAAAAAGTTTGCACGTGTTGAGCAGATCAAGAAATTCTGGCTGCTCGACACGCAGTTGAGCGCCGAAGACGAAGAACTGACACCGACCATGAAGCTCAAGCGCAAATTGGTCGAGAAAAAGTACACCCCCCAGATCGAGGCGATGTACCGTTGATTCGACCTGCGCTTAACCCTTACCCATCACCACAACAGGAGACTTGAACCATGAAACTCAAACTCAAACTCAGCCTCGTCGCTGCTGCGATGGCCTTGACCGCTGGCGCGGCCATGGCCCAGACGCAAGGCGTGTCCAAAACCGAAATCACTCTGGGCTCGATCCAGGATTTGTCGGGCCCGCTGGCGGGCTTTGGCAAGCAAGTGCGCTTGGGCATGATGCTGCGCGTGGACGAAGCCAACGAGCAAGGCGGCATCAATGGCCGCAAGTTCAAGCTGCTGGTCGAAGACTCAGCCTATGACCCCCGCCGCGCCGTGCTGGCCGCGCAAAAGCTGGTCAACCAGGACAAAATTTTCGCCATGATCGGCCACATTGGCACGGCGCAAAACATGGCCGCCATGCCGGTGCAATTCCAGAAGAACGTGATGAACTTCTTCCCGGTCACGGCTGCGCGTGAAATGTACGAGCCCTTCCACAAGCTCAAGTACTCTTTTGCTGCCACCTACTACGACCAGATGCGTCTGGGTGTGCCGATTTTGGTGAAGGAAAAGAACGCCAAGCAAATCTGCGCCATGCACCAGGACGATGAATTTGGTCTGGAAGTGTTCCGCGGTGCAGAAGAAGGCCTGAAAAGCATGGGCATGCAGTTCGCCGAAGTCACCACCTACAAGCGCGGCGCCACCGACTTTGCTTCGCAGATGCAAAAGCTGGCCTCGTCCAAGTGCGACTTCGTGGTCATGGGCACCATCATCCGCGAAACCATTGGCGGCATCGCCACGGCACGTCGCCTGGGTTTCAACCCGACCTTCCTCGGTTCGAGCGCGTCTTATACCGACCTGATTCACAAGTTGGGTGGTCCCGCCATGAATGGCTTTTATTCCACCATGTCGACCCAGCACCCCTACCTGGACGAGGCCGCACAGCCCATCCGTTTCTGGGCCAACAAGTACAAGACCAAGTTCAACGAAGACCCAACCGTTTTCTCGGTCTATGGCTACAACGCCATCGACTCGTTTTTGCGCGCGGTTGAAAAGTCCGGTGCCAACGTGACCACCGAAAGCATCATCAAGGCCATGGACACCATGGTGATCCCACCCGATATTTTCGGTACGGGCGAGATGACCTTCACCGCCACCAAGCGTTTGGGAAGCAACGCCTCGCGCATGTCGCAAATCACCGACGGCCGCTGGAAAGTGACCTCGGGCTACTTCAGCGACAAGAAGTAAAAACTGCAGCCCCGGCTGCATGACAAAAACCGCCAGTGCCCGCAAGGGTCTGGCGGTTTTTTCATGGGCGATAGGGCTTGTTTAGCAGAAAATTTCAGCGAAACACTCTCTTTTATCGGGAGCATAAAGACATCTTGGTCAGCAAAAAAATGCGCCTTCTGCCCTAGACTTCAAACCTTTCAACAGATGGTTGTTGACATGCGTGTCGACCCGGTGCTTTGAATAAGTCTTGTCGGATTTGAAAGGTCTTTATGGAAACCGTTGCCCCCCTTTGGTTATGGGCCACTTTTGTGGCCATTGTGCTGGTGTCGCTGTTCGTCGATTTTGTGGTGCTCAAAAAGCAAGGCGCCCACGACATCGGCGTCAAGGAGGCGCTCAACTGGTCGCTGATCTGGATCGCCTTGAGCTTTTTGTTCAACGGCTTGTTCTGGTGGGCCATCAAAGACACCACCGGCTCGGTCGAACTGGCGAATACCAAGTCGCTGGAATTCCTCACCGGTTACCTGATCGAAAAATCATTGGCGGTGGACAACATTTTTGTCTTCCTGATGATCTTTACTTACTTCGCTGTACCCACGAATTTCCAGAAGCGCGTTTTGATGATCGGCATCATCGGGGCCATCGTGTTGCGCACCATCATGATTTTGGTGGGTGGATGGTTGCTGTCCGAGTTCCACTGGGTGCTCTATGTGTTTGGCGCTTTCTTGATCCTCACAGGTGTGAAGATGTGGTGGGCGGCGGGCAAAGAACCTGACCTGGACGACAACCCTGCGCTGAAATTGCTGCGCAAGCTGCTGCCCGTCAGCCAGAACTACGACGGTGAAAAATTTTGGACCGTTGAAAACGGCAAGAAGATCGCCACGCCTTTGTTCATGGTGATCTGTCTGATCGCCTTGACCGATGTGATCTTTGCAGTGGATTCGATCCCGGCGATTTTTGCGATCACCTCGGACCCCTTCATTGTGTTGACCAGCAACGTGTTCGCGATCCTGGGTTTGCGTGCCATGTATTTCTTGCTGGCGGCAGTGGCCAACAAGTTCCACCTGCTCAACTACGGCCTGGCCGTGATCCTGGTGTTCATCGGCACCAAGATGTGCCTGATCGATGTGTTCAAGATCCCGGTGGGCATCTCGCTGGGTGTGGTGGTCGGTAT
>CAITSG010000049.1 GCA_903894995.1 uncultured Burkholderiales bacterium | reverse complement strand
CTTTTTGCAATCGCTGGTGGCCTGCCGTGACCACCGTGTCGCCTTCGGCCAAACCTTCCAACACTTCGACTTTGCCCGGCAAACGCAAACCAAGCTTGACTGCCACGCGCTCAGACATCAAGGTATCGGGCTTTTCGCCCGGCACCACCTTGACCACAAAGCTGCGCCCGCCCTGAGGGATGATGGCCTCTTCGGGAATCACCAAGGCGTTTTCACGCGAGCCAAACACCGCATTGACCCGCGCAAACATGCCGGGACGCAATGACTGTTGGCGGTTGTCGATGCAGCCGCGCACACCGACCGACCGGCCATTGGCCTCAATCAAGGGGTCCACCGCCTGCACGATGGCCGTGAAGGGACGACCGGGCAAAGCATCCACCGTCAACTGGGCTGTTTGGCCCGCCCGGATCTTGGCCTGAAAGCGCTCAGGCAATCGAAAATCCAGCAGCACCGCGTCCATGTCTTCGATGTTGACCATGTCCGCACCGTCTTTCAGGTAATCGCCCACATTGATCTGCTTGAGGCCGGCAATGCCATCAAACGGTGCCAACACCTTCAAGCGCTGCAAGGTGGCATCGGCCAGAGACAGTTTGGCGCGAGCCACCTCCAGCGCCGCACCGCTTTCATCAAGCGATCGCTTGCTGATGAAGTTTTGTCCTACCAACTCTTGGTTGCGTTTGTGGTTGGCCTCGGCAATCGACAACTCAGCCCGGGCTTGCGACACCTGCGCCTGCTGCAGTTGGTCCTCAAACTGCACCAAAACCTGGTCCTTGCGCACCCGCTGACCGTCGTTGAAAAAAATCTGTTTGACGCGACCGGCCACTTCAGGGCGCAGCATCACGCCCTGACGGGAGCGCAAACTGCCCACCGCTTGGGTTTCGTCGACCAAGAGTTGGGTCTGAACTTTGGCCACCTCCACGACAGCGGCACGGGGCGCGCCGGCTCCTGGACTTCCGGTGGCCGCCCCCGGCCCCGCCAAGGGGGCCACAGGGCTACTTGTGGCAGGCTTGTTTTGCCACCACCACGCCGCACCAGACGCCACACAAACCCCGACGAGCGCCAGCAGGGCATATTTTTTCTTGTAAGCCATTCAGATTTCTCTCAGGTTGAATTCACCAAGACTGACAGAATGTAACAGCGCCACCTGCCCTGACCAAGAGGTCGTGGTTCGGTTGAAGTTCAAGAAAATGGCCGGTTACACCAACTCGGCCAACTCCTAAGAATTGGCCTCACCGGCCCAAGGCTTTGTCTACGCCGAGGTTGGCCAGTGCATCGGCCCTTTCATTGCCTGGATCGCCCGCATGGCCCTTCACCCAGCGCCAGTCAATCCGGTGTCCCGCAGTGGACACCACAGTGTCCAATTTTTGCCACAGATCGGCATTTTTGACCGGTTGCTTGGCGGCTGTGCGCCAACCCCGTGCTTTCCAGCCCTGAATCCATTCGGTGATGCCTTTGCGCACATATTCGCTGTCCAAGTACAAAGTGACTTGGCAAGGGCGTTTGAGCGCCAACAGGCCCTCAATGACGGCGGTCATCTCCATGCGGTTGTTGGTGGTGTTGAGCTCACCACCATACAACTCCTGCACATGCTGGCCTGACTGCAGGCGTGCGCCCCAACCGCCCGGGCCAGGGTTGCCCTTGCAGGCACCATCGGTATAAATTTCAACGTGGGTCAACACTGTCTTTCGCTGCCGCTTGACGGCCAATGGAGGTATCGGACCGGGCCACTGGCACGGTCGTAGCAGCGGGCGATCGTACCTTGCGCCACGGGCGTGATTCGAGCAAACGGCCGCCATGGACACGTTTGGTGGCCATCAACAGGTAAACGCCCCCCAAAATGGGCCACCAACGTTCGCCTGCCCGGTCCATCCAGTCCATGCGCTGCATCCATCGCTCTTGACGCCAAGCCGGCGTCCAAGCTCCAAAACGGCTGACCTGAACCTCAAACCCCAACAAACGCAACCAATCGCGCAGCCGTCGGTAGGCGATCAAGGACTGCCCCAGCCCGGGACCCACCCCTTGACGCCGCATGGCACCTGACTGATGCCAGCCCCACAAACTCAAGGGATTGAACCCCGTGATGAGCACATGCCCCTCAGGAATCAAGACCCGCTCCACTTCGCGCAAGCAGGCGTGAGGATCGGCTGAGCGCTCCAAGGCGTGCGGCAAGACCACCAAATCCAGGCTGTCGGCCGACCAAGGCCAAGCGCGGCTGTCCAGCCACACATCAGGGCATCGGGCCTGGGTCTCGGTGTTGTGATGAAATGCGGCTTGCGGGGACTCGAACTCGGCCTGCGCCTGCCAACGGTGTGGCATTCGGTTGTCCCTCAAGGCATCCAGGTCAGGCCATCCCAGCTGAACGGCGTGGTAACCAAATACATCGGCCAAAAGTGCATCGGTTTGGGCCTGTTCCCAGGCCAACAAACGCGCGGCCACCGACGGCCCCAAACTGGACAACCAATCGGCATTTGAATGCTTGCTTTCTATAATCGGACTCTTCATGAAACTCATTGCATTGCCCGCTTTCACCGACAACTATATTTGGTTGTTGCACACAGACCACCATGTCTTGGCAGTTGACCCAGGCGATGGCCAGGCTGTGCTCGACTGGCTGTCGGCACACCCTGGCTTGCAACTGGACACGATTTTAGTCACGCACCACCATGCCGATCACACCGGGGGCGTGGCCCAGCTGGTGGCCCAAACGGGTGCCACCTGCAAAGGACCGGCCATGGAGCGCATGCCTGTTGGGGCTCAGGGCCTGCAACAAGGCGATGCCTTTGACTGGCATGGCCTGAACTTCCAGGTGATCGATGTGCCCGGCCACACCCTGGGACACATTGCATTTTGGGCGCAACCGCCAGACCAAGCCCCCCTGCTGTTTTGTGGCGACACCTTGTTTTCAGGCGGCTGTGGACGCCTGTTCGAAGGCACCCCGGCACAAATGCTGAATTCACTGGACAGTCTGGCCGCCTTGCCCGCAGCCACCCGGGTGTGTTGTGCCCACGAATACACCCTGTCCAACTTGAAATTCGCCATGGCCGTGGAGCCCCACAACACCGACTTGCAGCAATACATGCAGCGGTGCACCCAATTGCGCCAGCAAGATTTACCGACTTTGCCTGCGAACCTCCACACCGAGCGCGCCATCAACCCCTTCCTGCGCAGCCGCGAACCTGACGTGGTCGCGGCAGTGCTACAACATGCGCCCCATGCGGTGGACGACATCGCCATTTTTGCGGCCCTTCGCCAATGGAAAAACGACTTCCGATGAACCTGCTCTTGACGCCCCTGAAGTCCCTGGGTCGCCCTGCTGGGGCGCTGATTTTGGGCTTGACCCTGCTGCTGGCGGGTTGCGCTACCCCCTCGACAGGCTCCAAGTCGGTCTTGCCCAACGCATCCCCTTCGACACCCTCGGCCACTTCCGTCAAACAAGACGCTGAAAATGCCGACCTCAACGCCCCGCCCGTGGTGTGGGTTGTCCCTGCCGAGCCTGAGCGCGCAGTGGTGCTCAAGCCCCATTCACAAATTGGCCTGCAAGCCCCTCCCATCGACATTTGGGAACGGATTCGCCGTGGTTTTGCCATGCCCGACCTGGACAACGAGCTCGTGCGCAACCGCGAGCAGTGGTATGCCAGTCGCCCCGACTACATCTTGCGCATGACCGAACGCTCGCGCCCCTACCTGTTTCACATCGTGGAGGAACTGGAGCGGCGCAACATGCCCACCGAGCTGGCCCTGCTGCCCTTCATTGAATCGGCCTTCAACCCGCAAGCCGTCTCGAGCGCCAAAGCCGCAGGCATGTGGCAGTTCATGCCCGCCACGGGCAAGTACTTTGACCTCAAGCAAAACCTGTTCAGGGACGAGCGGCGCGATGTGCTCGAATCCACCCGTGCGGCCCTGGATTACCTGCAAAAGCTCTACACCATGTTTGGCGACTGGCACCTGGCGTTGGCCGCCTACAACTGGGGCGAAGGCAGTGTGGGCCGGGCTTTGGCACGCAACCGTGCCCAAGGCAAGCCACAGACCTACAGCGATCTGAACATGCCCAACGAAACCCGTTATTACGTGCCCAAGTTGCAGGCCGTCAAAAACATCGTGGCCCAACCCGAAGCCTTCCGCACCCAGCTGCCCCTGATCCAGAACCACCCCTTCTTCAAAAGTGTGCCGATTGACCGCGATATCGATGTCGCGGTGGCCGCCAAATTGGCAGCTGTCTCGCTCGAAGACTTCAAAGCCCTGAACCCTGCCATGAGCCGACCGGTGATCTTGGCCGCTGGCACACCCAAAATTTTGCTGCCGTGGGACAACGCCACCATTTTTGAAACCAACTTGCAATCGCACGCCAACAGCCGCTTGTCCACCTGGACCGCTTGGCAAGCCCCGCGCACCATGAAGGCCGAAGAAGTCGCCAGTCAGCTGGGCCTGTCGGCCGAGCAACTGCGGTCCATCAACGGCATACCGCAGCGCATGCTGGTCAAGGCGGGATCGACTTTGCTGGTCCCGCGCCAGGGGAAACTGGACAACGATGTGACCGAACACCTGGCCGACAACGCCCACTTGGCCCTGGCCCCTGAAGTGGTCCTGAGAAAAATCCAGGTCAAAGCCAGAAAAGGCGACTCTTTGGCCAGCTTGGCGGCCAGACACGGTGTCAGCGCCGCCAACGTGGCCGAATGGAACCGGCTCAAACCCCAGGTCAGTCTCAGCAACGGCCAAACACTGACCCTGCTGGTGCCCTCACAAGCGCCAAGGCGGCTAGAAAAATCGAGCGTGCGAAATCGGCAAATTGGCCCCAAAAAGGGCACAGCGCCTGCCCAAAAACGCTCACGCTGAAACCGCTTTGCCGGTGACACCCCTCATGCAGAAAACCGCACCCGCGATTTGAGGGCAAAGGCATTGGTGTAAGTTTTTTCGGGCATCAACCGCACCAAGCCTGAGCCATTGGGCAAACGGGTGTGCGCCCGCCAAGCGTTCCTCACCTCATCGCTGCGCAAAATGCCATCAACGGCATAGGACTCGCGCAACTTCTCAAAAGCGCCCAAGTAAATGGCCCTGTCGCCCAACCAATGACCAGCAGGCACTGCCTTCAACACATCGGTCAAACCCGCAGTCTGCAACCATTTCAAAGCATGCACCACGGCATCGCTCAAGGCCTGAACGCGCTCGGGTTGGCGCTGTAAAAAATCGGCCGTGGTCATCAAGCAAGCCCCCGGCACCATGCCCCCAAAAAGCTTGCGGGTGGCCGCCAAACTTCGGGCCTCAAACAGCACTCGAATGTCGTTCTTTTGCTCCAACCAATGCATCACCGGGTCGGGTTGACACAGCGCGTCAATGGCACCGCTGCGCAAAGACTCCACCACCTGCGGTGCCGACCCCACCGGAACAAACACCACATCCTCGGGCAACAAACCATGGTTCATGAGCCAATGGCAGGCCATCCAATGCGTGGCCGAATCCAGAGACGAGACCCCCACACGCAGGCCCCTCAGATCCATCACTGAACGCCAGACCAAACCCGGCCGCGTGCTCACACCCAAACTCAACTGAGGTGTTCGCCCGGTTTGCACAAAGGCCTGAAACCCCTGCACTTTGGGCTGCAAGAAAAACAAATGCTCAAAAGAGCCCGACAACACATCGGCTTGACCTTGCAACACACTGCCCAGTGCCTTGGCCCCAGACTCATGGGCCACCCAATCGACCGCCACGCCGGCCTGCTTGAAATAACCCAATTGGTCTGCCAAGGTCAAGGGCAAATGGTAGAGGCTTTGCCCAGCTGCCAAGGCAATTTTGACCCGGGGCAAAAAACGTCCCGGCTCCCCATTGGCGGACACAGGCGCAGGCCCACAGGCCAGCCAAGCCATGGAGCTTGACAGAAACGAACGACGACCCCAGACCGCCTTGGACACAGGCCAGCTCCCTTGAAAACATGCAATGCCCCAAGCTTAAGCAAAGCCATGTGGACGCGCATCAGGAATGATCCCAAGCGGGTTTTTACGTACGCCAAATCAGCGCCGATCCACCAAAGCATGGGCAATCGTGCCCAAGTCCACGTACTCCAATTCGCTGCCTGCAGGCACACCCCGGGCCAGCCGCGTGACCTTCAAACCTTGCTGGCGAATCATCTGTGAAATCACATGCGCAGTGGCCTCACCTTCAGCGGTGAAATTGGTGGCCAAAATCACCTCGGTCAACACCCCGTCGGCCACCCGCTGCTTGAGCTTGGCCAGACCAATGTCGTGCGGGCCAATGCCGTCCAAGGGGCTGAGCTTGCCCATCAACACAAAATACAAACCCCGGTAAGTGCCCGTGCGCTCGATGGCCGACTGATCGGCTGGGGTCTCGATCACACACAGCAGCGTCCGGTCGCGCGAAGCGTCCAGACAGGTATCGCACAACTCGGCCTCGGTGAAGGTGTGGCAGCACGCACAGTGGCGCACGTTGTCGACCGCATGCTGCAAAGCTGCGGCCAAGTGGCGCGCTGTGGCCCGGTCGTTTTGCAGCAGCTGAAAGGCCATGCGCTGGGCCGATTTGATGCCCACCCCCGGCAAGCCCTTGAGGGCTTGAACCAAGGTGGCAAGGGCGTGGGTATCGGCCATGCGAGCGTGTCAATCGGTCAGAAAGGCATTTTCATGCCGGGCGGCAAACCGGCCGTCAATTTGCCCATTTTTTGCTGCGACACCTCTTCAGCTTGACGCACCGCATCATTAAAAGCAGCAGCCACCAAGTCCTCCAGCATGTCTTTGTCATCGGCCAGCAAACTGGGGTCAATGGTCACGCGGCGCACGCTGTGCTTGCAGGTCATCAGCACCTTGACCATGCCCGAGCCCGACTGGCCTTCGACCTCGACAAACGCCAGCTCGTCCTGGGCCTTTTTCAGGTTGTCCTGCATGGCCTGAGCCTGTTTCATCAAGCCGGCAAGTTGTCCTTTGTTGAACATGGTGTTTCCTTTGAATGGGGGGAGTTGAATGGAAATGGAAAAATTCAAATCAGCTGAATGCTGCCGGGCACAATTTTCGCGCCAAAGTCACGCACCATGGCCTGCACCAGCGGGTCGTTGTGGATCATGTCTTGCGCGGCCAACATTTTTTCGGCCGCCAAAATGGCCAAACGTCGAGCTGGGCTGTCGGTGACCGGCCCCACCTCGACCCCAAGCTGCACAGGGCCATGGCCAGCGGCCTGCAAGGCCGACTGCAAACGCTCTTTGCTGGTGGCGTGGTTCAAAGTCTCGTTTTCAACGCGCAACTGCCACCGGTCCAGCGTGCGCGACATCAGCTGCGACTGCAAGGCCAACTCGCGCACCAAGGCGGTGATCGCCTCTTGGGCCATCAGGCCCTGCACCACGGCCAGCCATGCATCGCCCTCAGGTGTGGGCTGCACCATGGGCAGTGCGGGCACATCGGCGCGACCCGGCACGGCGGCCATGTCACGCACCGGCAAAGACCGCACAAACGGACCCGACGCACGAGCCGGTTCAGCGTCCATCATCGGTGGGGGCCCAGGCGGCTGTGCGGCCAGGCTGTCACCGTGCCAGTCATCCCAAGGCGCAGACCCATCCTCAGGGTCTTGTGATAGCGCGTCAACCGCGTCTTGATAGGCCCGTTGAGGCGCGGCTTGAGGGGCTGCTTCATGACCAACCCGAGGGGCAAGCACGGCAGGCTCATCCGGGGCCACAAAAGCCGGGGCAGGCGCTGCGACCGTGACGGGGGCCAGGACGGGGGCCACCCGCACGTCAGACGCCAAGGCTTGGACCTGGCCCGAATCGGTGATGGGTTTTGACGCAACCGGGGAAGCCGGGGCGGCAAGGGATGACGTGCTCGGGGTCGAAGGACTGGGCGCAGGGCTCGCCGCAGGCGCGCTCAGACTGGCGACGGGGTGATCAGTGAGCGGACGGGAGGAAATTCGCGGGCTTTTTTTTTCCGCCAAACCCGAAGCTGGTTTGAAAGCCAGCAAGCGCAAGAGCACCATGGTCAGGGCCGCGTACTCGTCCGGTGCCAAGCCCAGCTCGGAGCGCCCATGCAAACACAGGCTGTACAGCAATTGGGTTTCTTCGGCAGGCATGGCCATGGCCAGCTCCGCCAAACCCTGGGTGTCCGGATCTTCCCCATCGTGGGCCATGCTGGGCACCATCTGCATCACAGCCATGCGCTGCAAGAGCATGGCCATGTCTTCCAGGGTGGCCGCCGCAGACACCCCTTGTATGCGCAAAGCGTCCACCTGCGCCACCACCGTGGCGCCATCGGCCAAGGTCAAAGCGCGAATCAAGTTCAACACATGGCTGCGGTCCACACTGCCCAGCATCTGACGCACACCGGCCTCTTGCACCAAACCATTGCCAAAGGCAATCGCCTGGTCGGTCAGGCTCAAAGCATCGCGCATGGAGCCGCGTGCTGCCCGCGCCAACAAACGCAAGGCCAAAGGCTCGGCCGTCAATTGCTCAGCGCTCAGCACGCGCGTCAAGTGTTCAAACACCGTCTCGGGCGCCATGGGCCGCAGGTTGAACTGCAAGCAACGCGACAACACCGTCACAGGCACCTTTTGCGGGTCGGTGGTGGCCAAGACAAATTTCAGGTACTCGGGCGGCTCTTCGAGCGTCTTCAACATCGCGTTGAACGCCGTGTTGGTCAGCATGTGCACCTCGTCGATCATGAAGACCTTGAAGCGCCCCTGCACCGGCTTGTAAACCGCTTGCTCGAGCAAACTCTGCACCTCGTCCACACCCCGGTTCGAAGCGGCGTCCAATTCGGTGTAATCGACAAATCGACCGGCATCAATGTCTCGGCAAGCTTGGCACACACCACAAGGCTCCGCCGTGATGCCGCCCTGCCCGTCCACGCCTTGGCAATTCAAGGACTTGGCCAAAATGCGCGACACCGTGGTCTTGCCCACACCTCGTGTGCCCGTGAACAGGTAGGCATGGTGCAAGCGCTGTTGCACCAAAGCGTTGGTCAAAGCTTGAACAACATGCTCTTGCCCCACCATTTCGGTGAAATTGCGGGGGCGGTATTTGCGCGCGAGAACAAGGTAGGACATGGGGCTTGATTCTATCGGCCCCAAGCGCGCGACCCACACCGTGCAAAAAACAAGGCCGCCCCACGCCCGGCCCACCCAAGCTCGCCTACAATCAAACCCGACGGGCCTTCCCGCATGGTGAAGCGGCCAACCGGGTCAGGTGGGGAACCAAGCAGCCCTAACTGTGAATCCAGTGCCGGGGTCAAGGCTCGTCACCTTATTCTAAAAACTTGAGCAAAATCAACACTTTACCGTTGACCCAAGCTTCATTTATTCACTTGCAGCACATTCACGTAGCACTTCACGGCAAATACCAACGCCGCGAGAAGATTGACCAGCCAATCAGCTCAATGGGTTCAAGCCAAAGTCGCAAAACGACCGCTGCGCAGATGACTGCGCAGCGGTCTGCCAACATCAGCTCTCGAAACTGATGCGGGTGGCTTTCACCTTGTTGCCATTGAGGAGCGTGCCCTTGACTTCCACCTTACGCGAGTTGCTCAGGTTGACGGCAGAACCGTCGCGGAAAGTGACGCTGCCTGGTGCCGATGACCATTCCACCTCCACAGACAGCAGGGTTCGGGACAACACGGCTTTGATCAGTATTCGCCAGGTGTGAACGCAGGCATTTCGCAAGAATTCAATGCTGCGGCTTACCGTTTTGGTCACTCCATGGTGGGGCAGACCGTCCAGATCCTGGACGCCACAAACCAGATGCAAAGCATCAAACTGTTCGATGCCTTCCTCAACCCGGGCAACGACGGTCAATTCACTTTGACCCCCCAGCAAATGGCGGCCTACGGCTATGTGCCCCAGCCAGGCTACGCACAAATTGGCACCAACTCCATCGTGGCGGGCATTGCGGCGCAGGCGGCGGAAGAAGTCGATGCGCAGGTGGTGGACGCCATCCGCAACGACCTCGTGCGGATCAGTGCGGACCTGTTCTCCTTGAACGTGGCGCGGGGCCGAGACCTGGGCTTGGGCACACTGAACCAGGTGCGCCAGTCCCTGCTCGATTCGCAAGATGCTTATGTGGTCGATTCGATCAAACGCTCCGCAGTTGATCTCTCGACCTACACCTCGTGGGCAGACTTTCAGACCCGCAACCAACTCAGCGATGCCACGACTGCCAAGTTCCGTGCTGCTTATCCAGACCTGGTGCTGACCAGCGCACAAGAGATTGCCGACTTCCAGCTCTACAACCCCGGCATTGCGCTGGTGAACGGCAACACCGTGCAAGGCATTGACCGTGTTGACATGTGGGTGGGCGGTCTTGCAGAGTCCCATGTCAACGGTGGTGTTGTGGGCAGCACATTTTGGGTGATCATCCACGAGCAACTGGACCGGCTTCAGGAAGCGGACCGTTTTTATTACTTTGAACGCGTCAAGAATTTCGACTTCTACGACCAAGTCAAAAATCTTGGCTTCGCTGGCGTTGTGGCCCGCACCACGGGCATCGACTACACCGGCAACATCTTCACAGTGGTGCAGCCTCCGAACATCGTGCTTGCGCCCCCTGTCCCTGTGGATGCCATTGCACCCACGCTGGATGCCTTCATGCCCGACCTGGGCACAGTCAACGTCGCTGTCGCCTCGTCCATCGTTGTAAGCTTTTCAGAGGCGGTGCAGGCCAACGTTGGCAGCATCGAGCTTCGCTTGGGTTCTGCCTCAGGTACGCTGGTGGAAGCTAGCCTGCAGTTTGTCGGCAACACGCTCACAGTTGATCCCACCGCAGATCTGCAGCCAGGCCAAACTTATGTGTTGGTGATCCCCGCAGGAGCCGTGACGGACATTGCAGGCAATGCCTACCAAGGCACGGCCCCGCTTGAATTCAGCACCCTGGCCCATTGGGTCGGTACAGCTGGCAACGACTTGTTGACGGCGGGCGCTGGCGACGATCGGCTCGACGGCCTGGCGGGCAATGACCAATTGCTGGGACTTGCTGGCAACGACACGCTGGATGGCGGTGAAGGCAACGACACCTTGGACGGCGGTGCAGGCAACGACTCCATGGTGGGTGGCTTGGGCGATGACCTGTATCGGGTGGACTCGGCAAGCGATGTGGTGACTGAACTGGCGGGCGAAGGCACAGACACCCTGGAGACAACACTCACCACTTACAGCTTGGGCAGCATCGCACTTGCGAACATCGAAAACCTGACTTTCATCGGGAGCGGCAACTTCAACGGCACAGGCAATGCGCTGAACAACGTCATCACCGGCGCTCAGGGCACCGATAACTTGGATGGTGGCGTCGGCGCTGACACGCTGGTCGGGGGTGCAGGTGACGACCTGTATCTGTTGGATAACTTGGGCGACATGGTACTGGAACTTGAGCCGGGTGGCATCGACTCGGTGAGCGCTTCGCTCAGCTACGCCTTGGCTAACTTTGTTGAAAACCTCACCCTGACGGGCAACACCAACACAAACGGCACAGGCAATGCGCTGGCCAACGTGATCACAGGCAACGCCTTGAACAACACCCTGAGCGGTGAAGCAGGCAACGACACCTTGAATGGTGGCGCAGGCAACGACCGCCTGGCAGGTGGTTTGGGTGCAGACACCTTGACCGGTGGTGCGGACAGAGATGTGTTTGTCTTTACTGCCATCGCACAAAGCGGCAACACCGCACTGACCCGCGACCTCATCACCGACTTCACCCTTGGTGACCAGATCGATGTCTCGGGCATCAGCGGCAACTTCAGCTTCATTGGCACCGCCGGATTCACGGCGACCAATCAGTTGCGCTATACAGCCGACCTGAACGGTCAGACGGTGATTGAAGCCAACACAGCAGGCACCACCGATGCGGACTTCTCGATCGCTCTGGGGTCGGTGTTCAACACCTTGACGGTTGCTGATTTCGTCGGTGCACAGGTGGTGGCACCCAACAATGGCGTGAACGGCGTCAATGGCGTGAACGGCGTCAATGGTGTGAACGGCGTCAATGGTGTGAACGGCGTCAATGTCGCTAACACCATCAACGGGACAAACCGAGCCGATAAAATCAACGGACGGGATGACAACGATGCAATCAACGGCTTGGGCGGCAATGACGTTCTGAACGGGGGCGCAGGCTCCGATGTGCTCAACGGGGGCTTGGGGGCTGATACGCTGACTGGTGGCACAGGCAACGACTTCTTCTTGTTCAACACAGCGCTGGGCAACGGCAACAGAGACGTCATCACCGACTTCAGCAACAGAAATGGCAACGACGACACGTTCCGACTGGACAATGCCACCGGCTTGTTCTCCATGTTGCAAGACGGCAACCTCAGTGCCTCGGCTTTCCATGTTGGAAAGGCGGCCACAACGGAAGCTCATCGCATCGTCTACGACAACACGAACGGCAATTTGTTCTACGACGCCAACGGAAACGCTTCAGGTGGACAGGTGCTGTTCGCGACCTTGAGCAACCGCACCACATTGACCGCTACTGACTTCGTGGTCATCTAAGCATTCAATGCTCCTGACAAGCCGGCTTCGCAAGAAGCCGGTTTTTTTTGGCCTGCATGCGCCCGTGCCAACAGCGACATGAGGAAGAAATGGGTTCATCGTCATCTGGGTCAGGCCCTGTGAAGTTGAATGTGAAAGGCCCTTCTTGGGCTCAGCGGTCAGCGATGTCATCTTTGTACGAACCCCGCCCTCGGGGAATGCCTGCCTTGTGTGGGAGCCCCGCCCTCGGGGCGATTCTTGGTGGTCTGCGAG
>CAITSG010000048.1 GCA_903894995.1 uncultured Burkholderiales bacterium | reverse complement strand
GCCAACACAATCAAGACAAACAAACCCCAGTTCACGAAGGGAATGTAGATTTGACCCAACTCCTTCACGCTGGTGTGAAGCACTTGCAAGCGGGGCAAATAACCCAGTTGAATGACTTGCTTGGTGACACTGAAGGCGCCTGTGATCAAAGCTTGCGAAGCAATGACCGTGGCCATGGTGGCCAAGCAAACCAATGGAATCAGGGCCCAGTCAGGGGCCATCATGTAAAAAGGATTTTTGACGGCCTCGGGGTTGGACAACAACAACGCGCCTTGACCAAAATAATTCAAAGTCAAGGCCGGCATGACGGTTGTAAACCAAGCCAATCGGATGGGCTTCTTGCCAAAGTGTCCCATGTCAGCATAGAGCGCCTCGCCGCCCGTCACGCACAAGACCACGGCCCCCAAAATGACGAAGGTGGTGCCAGGGTTCTCCCACATGAACATCACCGCATAGTGCGGGCTGATGGCCCACAAGATTTCAGGATGCGCCGAGATGTGATAAACGCCCAAAATGGCAATGACAGCAAACCAGACCAGCGTAATCGGTCCAAAGAATTTGCCAATGCCTGCTGTGCCTCGCTTTTGCACCGCAAACAAGGCAAACAAAATCAACAAGGTGAGCGGGATGACTGCCTTTTTAAAGTTTGGCGAAACAATCTCCAAACCCTCCACAGCGGAAAGCACCGAAATGGCCGGCGTGATCACACCATCGCCATAGAACAGACATGTGCCAAAAATACCGACCATCAGCAAGACTTTTCGCAAGCGTGGTTTGTCTTTGACGGACTGCGAGGCCAGTGCCAACATGGCGACCAAGCCGCCTTCACCGTGGTTGTCGGCCCTCAGCACAAGGCTCACATATTTCACCGAAATGATGGTGGTGAGCGTCCAAAAGAAAATGGACAAAATACCGTAAATGTTTTCAGGTGTGAATTCCACATGCCCAGATCCGAAGACCTCTTTCATGGCATACAAAACACTGGTACCGATGTCGCCGTAGACCACGCCGATCGCGCCGACGGTCAGGGCGGTTAAAGAAGATTTGCTTGAAGACACAAAAATCAGCCCAGCATCGAGGCCGGGCTTTTGTTCAGAATGACCGCGATTCTGCGCCTCTTTTCAGATCTTTGCCATGGAGGCTGACGTCTAAAAGACAGCACTGTCTGGAAATGTTGCACCGCAACAACTGACAGGCATTTCCGAATACTTTAGTCGTAAACCTCGGCTTCAGGATCGGTCGACTCCAGCTCATAACTGGCGGCCAACATGGCCAAACGGCCAATCACGCCATACATGTAAAAGCGGTTAGGGACGCTGGCGCCAGGCTTCATGCCAGGCTGAGGCAGGTGAGGGGTTTCGGCAAAAGCCAAGGGTACAAAACTGGCGCCCGGCGCATTCAAGTTTTCATCAACCCCGCGTTCTGCATGAACCCGGTAGAAGCCGCCCACCACATAACGGTCCATCATGTACACCACAGGTTCGGCCACCGCATCGTTCATGCGCTCATTGGTGAGCACGCCTTCTTGAATGATGACGTCGCTGACCACTTGGCCGTCTTTGATCACGCTCATTTTGTTGCGTGTTTTGCGGTTGAGTTGATCAAGGTCGGACACATCGCGCACCGTCATGATGCCCATGCCGTAGGTGCCGTTGTCGGCTTTGACCACTACAAACGGCTTTTCGTTGATGCCGTACTCTTTGTATTTGCGTTTGATTTTGGTCAGCAGTGCATCCACATTGCTGCGCAGGCATTCCATGCCGGTGCCTTCGGCAAAGTTGACATCGCCGCACTGGTTGAACATCGGGTTGATCAACCACGGGTCGATGCCCAGCAATTTGCCAAAACGCTTGGTGACTTCTTCGTAGCACTGAAAGTGCTGGCTCTTGCGCCGCACATGCCAGCCGGCGTGCAGCGGGGGCAGCAAATGCTGCTCATGCAGCTCTTCCAAAATGCCCGGCGCACCGGCCGACAAATCGTTGTTCAACAAAATCGTGCAGGGGTCAAAGTCCTTCATCCCCAGGCGGTGGCGGGTGCGCACCACCGGCTCCAGCGTCACCGACTCGCCGTTGGGCAAATCGATCACCGTGGTGTCCTTGATTTCAGGATTGATCGAGCCGATGCGCACGTTCAAACCCGCCATGTGGAAGATGCGCTGCAACTGCACCACATTGGTCAGGTAAAACGGGTTGCGGGTGTGGTTCTCCGGGATGATGAGCAGGTTTTTCGCTTCGGGGCAGATTTTTTCAATCGCCGCTTGCGCCGCCTGGACCGCCAGCGGCAGCAT
>CAITSG010000047.1 GCA_903894995.1 uncultured Burkholderiales bacterium | reverse complement strand
ATTGCCTCGCAGTTCGATGCGCGCATCACGCCCTTGGGGCCATGTTTGCAATGCCGCAGCCAGCTTGCTGGCAAAAGCTTGTGTGGCCGCTTCGTTGGGCCACAGGGCTGTCCAGCTGGGGGCTTTGACGGCGCTTTCTACAATGGGCGGGTGACTGCTCAACGTACTCAAATCGACCTTCATGAACTGTGGCCCCGGATCCAGGTCTGGGCGGGTGAACTGGGATTGTCCCAAATTGGTGTGACGGGCATCGATTTGTCCTCGGCAGAGCCCGGATTATCCGCTTGGCTGGAGGCGGGTTTTCAGGGCAACATGGATTACATGGCCGCACATGGCCTCAAACGTGCCCGACCTGCCGAGCTGGTGCCCGGCACGGTCAGCGTGATCACCGCTCGCATGGATTATTTGCCCCAAGGCACCACGTCCGACTGGGTGGCTCGGGAGACTGCGCGAAGTCTGCAGCCCGGTGAGGCGGTGGTGTCGGTTTACGCCCGTGGGCGTGACTACCACAAGGTGTTGCGCAGCCGTTTGCAAAAGTTGCAAGACCGCATGGCCGAGGTCATCGGTCCGTTTGGGCACCGCGTGTTCACCGACTCGGCCCCCGTGCTCGAGGCCGAGCTGGCCAGCCGCAGCGGCTTGGGCTGGCGCGGCAAACACACCTTGATCCTGTCACGCGAGGCGGGCTCGATGTTCTTTTTGGGTGAGTTGTTTGTGGACTTTGCGCTGCCTGAAACACCTGCTGCAACGTCGCATTGTGGACAATGCACAGCCTGCATGGACCTGTGCCCCACGCAGGCCATCGTCGGGCCTTACCGGCTGGATGCACGGCGCTGCATTTCTTACCTGACGATCGAGCATGCCGGGCCCATCGACGAGGCGCTGCGTCCCTTGATTGGCAACCGCATTTATGGCTGCGACGATTGCCAACTGGCCTGCCCTTGGAACAAGTTTGCGCAAGTCAACGCCTTGCCGGATTGGCAGCCGCGCGAGGGTTTGGGGGCGTCCAGCATCGTCCAGCTCATGGCCTGGAGCGAAGCCGAGTTTTTGCGCCGCACCGAAGGCAGCGCGATCCGCCGCATCGGCCATGCCCGTTGGCTGCGCAACCTGGCGCTGGCAGCGGGCAATGCACTGGCGTCGGGTGGCATGCAGGCAGGTGAACGACAGGCGCTGCATCAAGCGCTGCTTCAGCAGATGGGACATCCCGACCCGGTGGTGCAAGAGCAAGTGCAATGGTCGCTCAATCGGCGTTGAAAATCAGCCTTTGCGAAATCGATGCCTATCGGTCCGGCCCGATGAAGTTTGCAAAAACGCTTTTTTGTGGGAGCGGCGCCCTCGCCGCGATCAAGCCTTGCTGACCACCACCCATCGCCCCGGGGGCGGGGCTCCCACAGAGGTTGGGGTGCTGATCGCCGAGCCTGTGGGTCCGGCCCGAAGAAGTTTGCAAAAACGCTTTTTTGTGGGAGCGGCGCCCTCGCCGCGATAGAGCCTCGCAGACCACCACCGATCGCCCCGGGGGCGGGGCTCCCACAGAGATTGAGGTGCTGATCGCCGAGCCTATGGGTCCAGCCCGATGAAGTTTGCAAGAACGCATTATTTGTGGGAGCGGCGCCTTCGCCGCGATCAAGCCTTGCTGACCACCACGCATCGCCCCGGGTGCAGGACTCCAAGGGATCGCTGTGCCCAAGAAAAGCCCGCCACTTCAAACTTCACGGGGCCGGATCAATCGTTGGAAAACCACTTTTTAAGTGTCATTTTTCGGTTCTGCTCACTGCCGCCCATTTGTGGGTTGGACGCGGGCGATACCCGATGCAATTGTTCTTGGCTTTCAATCCCCGCCCGTGTTGCTGTGAAGACCTCGTCCCAACTGCTTTCGGGTGAGAAATGGGGACCCAGAAGTTGCTCTATGAACCAAGTATTTTTGTCGTGGTAGTGACAACCAAAAGAATTCCGATCGGCCGCAGCAGCGGTCAAAATCACCCGGTTTTCAGCCCGCAAGGCCTCCATGAAAGAGCCCGAGTAGCACGCTGAAAGCAACAAGGTGATTTTTGTTCGGCTGTGCAGCTTGTCCAACCAAGCTTTGAGTTGCGTCGAACGCAGCGCTTGAAAGTACTGGTTGCCAATATTGACGGATAAAACATCGGGAGCACCATGTGTGGAGATGAGGACCGTCAAAGACAGGGGGTGCGAATGCGACCAAGCAGACAAATTCGCAAACACCCGGTCGAGGTTGGGACGTGTCGCAAAAGGGAAACTCAGCTTTTGTGTCTCAAGTTGGTTGCTGAGCAAAATGGTGGCGGTGTCGGGATGGATGGTTTTGAGGCGCTCGGCCATCGACACAATGTCTCTTTGAAACACCAGTGATTGAGAGTGTTGCGCCGAGCCCAGGAAGATGTGTTTGTAAGGGGCCGTGCCCGGACGGCTCAATTGGGCTTTAACTTCTTGTAGTTGTACTTGCAGCAAATCATCGGACTGTTTTTTGGCTTCTTCTTTTTGAGGGGTGAGTGCGCATGCGCCAAGACTGGCAACCAGAATGGTCAACAAAGCCGCTCTGCATGCTTGGGTGACACGCATAAACCATGATGGGGGTGAGTTCATAAGTACTTCCAAAAAGTAAGTACTTTTATTTTACTTATAAAGTATTCAAAACACCTAAAGCAAAAGGCAAGCTCAACATGCCCGACAGGGTAGACAGCGTGACCAGTCCTGCCACATAAGGGCCGTTGTAACCCATTCGCGCGGCCAACACATAGCAAGTGGATGCTGTGGGCAAGGCCGAAAAAGTCAGCAGCACGGTGGTTTGCAAAGTACCCAGTTGGAACCATTGGGCCAAACCCAAGGCCATCAAGGGCATCGCCAAATGTTTGATGCTCAGCACACTCAAGCCCAGCAGTTGGCCTTGGCGCAAAGAGCCCAGTTGCATCCCTGCACCGGCGGCCATCAGTCCCAAGGCCAATGAAGCGGCCCCAATGCGCCCCAAGCTGGGGTCCAGCCAAACGGGGATTCGAAACCCCGCCAAATTGGCGATCAGACCTGAGCCCGTGGCCACGATCAGGGGGTTGCGCACCAATTCCCGCAAAAATCCGGTTTTGGCGTGCCGGGCCATGGGCCAGACGGCGCCGATGTTGAACAGTGGAACGCATACCCCGATCAACATGGAAATCATCAACAAACCTTCGGGCCCGCCCAGGCGTTCGGCCAGGGCCAGGGCCATGAAGGAATTGAAACGAAAACCAATTTGTGCTGCCGCTGCATGGTCTCGGCGGTCGAGTTGACGGCCCAAAATCGGCCAATAAGGCAGGCTGTAGGACAAAGCGATGGCACAAAACGCCAAACTCACCCCAGCGCCAATAAAGCTCGAGGCTGCGCCCAAGTCGATCGGACTTTTCACGATGGAGTGAAACAACAGCACCGGGAAAAGGAAAAAATACACCAGGTTTTCAACCGGTTGCCACACTGAACGCCCCAATGCAGTGAAGCGGCAAAGCAAGTAGCCGCACAAAATCAGGGAAAAGTCTGGAAAGAGGAGTTGGGCAAAGTTCACTGGGCTAGGATAACTGCGCCTATTGGGCTTCAGGGTACGCAGCTGTCACCTTGGAGCGATGAAGACCGCCATTAGAGCGTTTTTTGGTCTTTTCTGACCCGGGCTGGCCCTGGCGATTGAATATGATGTTTATTTCAAGGAGTTTTTGAATGAAGCGACGCGATTGGATTTCCGTAGCCGTGATGGCGGCCAGCACCGTAGCCGTGGGTTCTGTCTGGGCCCAGGCTTACCCCAATAAAACCATCAAACTGCAAGTGCCTTTTGCGCCGGGCGGCACGACCGACATTGTGGCCCGGGTCATTGCCGAGCCCTTGGGCAAAGCCTTGGGTCAAAACGTGATTGTGGAAAACAAGGCTGGCGGCGGCGGCGTGGTCGGGGCCACTGAGACGGTGCGCTCTGCGCCCGATGGTTACAGCTTGGGCATGGCCACCGTGTCAACCACCGCTGCCAATCCGGCCATCAACCCCAAAATTCCGTACAACCCGACCACCGATTTCACTCCCATCATCAACATCGCAGCCACGCCCAACGTGATTGCCGTGCACCCCAGTTTTCCAGCCAAGGACTACAAGGGCTTCGTTGAAGAGTTGAAGAAAAACCCCGGCAAATACTCCTATGCTTCTTCGGGCACGGGTGGCATTGGTCATTTGCAAACCGAGTTGTGGAAAAGTCTGGCCGGGGTGTTCATCACCCACATTCCTTACCGTGGTGCTGGCCCGGCCCTGAACGACACCGTGGCGGGCCAGGTGCCGATCATTTTTGACAACATGCCCTCGGCCTTGCCCTTCATCCAGCAAGGTCGTTTGGTGCCCATTGTTGTGGCCGCCCCCCAGCGCTTGCCGCAGTTGCCCAATGTGCCCACTTTCAAAGAGGTGGGCTTGGAGCCGGTGAACCGCATGGCTTATTACGGCATTTTGGGTCCCAAAAATCTGCCCAAAGAGGTGGTTGACAAAATCAGCGCCGGCGTGAAAAAAGCTTTGCAAGATCCAGCAGTGACCAAGCGCATTCAAGACACGGGCTCCTTGGTGGTGGCCAACACACCCGAGGAGTTTGCCGCCCAAATCAAGGCCGAGTTTGAGGTCTACAAAAAAGTGGTGGAACAGCAAAAACTCAAGCTCGACTGATGCACATCCATGCATGAGGCCAGTCAGGACGCCATTGATCTTTTTGTGGAGTCCTTGTGGTTGGAAGATGGTTTGGCCGCCAATACCTTGGCGGCCTACCGTCAGGACTTGACGCTTTACGCCCATTGGCTTTTCTTGACGCATCGGCTTGCCCTCTACGCCAGTCAAGAGTCACACTTGCAAGCCTTTTTTGCCGAGCGCCACGCCCAATCCAAAGCGACTTCTGCCAACCGCCGCCTGACGGTTTTCAAGCGGTTTTTTCGATGGGCTTTGCGCGAACGCTGGATGCCAGCTGATCCGAGTTTGCGCCTATTGGCTGCCAAACAGGCGCAAAAGTTGCCAGGCACTTTGGGCGAGTCACAAATTGATGCCTTGATGTCGGCCCCGGATGTGAGCACCGATTTGGGCTTGCGCGATCGGGCCATGCTGGAGTTGATGTATGCCAGTGGCTTGCGGGTCACCGAACTGGTGTCACTTCAAACCTTGCATGTGAGTCTGAACGAGGGTGTTTTGCGCATCACTGGCAAGGGCAGCAAAGAGCGCGTGGTGCCCTTTGGTGACGAAGCCCGTGGGTGGATGCTGCGCTACGTGGGTCAGGTGCGTCCGGCTTTGTTGGGGTCGCGCCTCAGTGACGATTTGTTTGTCACCTCCAGTGGCCCCAAACCCGGCACGGGCATGTCCCGCATCATGTTCTGGAGCTTGGTCAAGCGCTACGCCATGGCAGCAGGCATCACTTCGCCGCTGTCGCCCCACACTTTGCGCCACGCCTTTGCCACCCATTTGCTCAACCACGGGGCCAATTTGCGGGCCGTGCAAATGCTGCTGGGGCATGCCGATATTTCATCCACCACCATCTACACCCATGTGGCCCGAGAACGGCTCAAAGCCCTGCACGCTCAGCACCATCCGCGAGGCTGAAATCCGTGGCTTCAGACCAAGCGTTGCCGCAGCTCGGTTTTGAGCACCTTGCCGTAATTGTTTTTGGGCAGGCTGTCCACCACCACGTAGCGTTTGGGGCGCTTGAAGCGGGCGATCTCTTGCAGGCACAGCGCGTCCAGTGCAGCGGTGTCGATGGTGTGCTCAGCTTGCGGCACCACAAAGGCCACCACCAACTCGCCCCATTCGGCGTCCGGTGTGCCCACCACCGCCACTTCAGCCACGCACGGCGCATGCAGCAGCACCTCTTCGATTTCGCGAGGATAGATGTTGGAGCCACCGCTGATGATCATGTCTTTGCTGCGGTCTTTCAGGGTCAAAAAGCCATCGGCGTCCAGACAGCCCATGTCGCCGGTGAAAAGCCAGCCGTTTTGGATGGCCTTGGCCGTGGCTTCGGGGTTGCGCCAGTAACCGGCCATCACGCTGTCGCCTTGAAGCAGCACTTCGCCGACCTCTCCGAGCGGCAAGTCGCGGCCTTTCTCGTCGGTGACTCGGATGTTCACCGGGGTTTGCGCCACGCCAATCGAGGCCAGGCGATCCAGGTGGCGTGGGTGCTGGGTGTCTTGCAGGTGGTGCCGTGACAGGGCCGTGCCCACCATGGGACTTTCGCCCTGGCCGTAAATCTGCACAAAACGCGGCCCCATGACACGCAGCGCACGCTGCATGTCAGCCGCGTACATCGGTGCTCCGCCGTAGACCACGGTTTTGAAGGATTGGCTGCAAGTGCTCTCAGACAGCCCGGCAGATTCGGCATGGTCCACCAGGCGTTTGACGATGGTGGGCGCGGCAAACATCGACAGCGGCCCGACTTGTTGGCCCAGCGCAAACAACTCGGCCGGATCGAACCCGCCTGAAGGCGGCACCATGTGCCTGGCCCCGGCCATCAGGTGCGGAATGGCATAAATGCCCGCGCCGTGCGACATGGGCGCTGCGTAGGCGATGGTGTCTTGTGAGCTGACAGGGTCAACATCGCAGAAATAACCCAAGCCCATGGTCATCAGGTTGCGGTGCGTGATCATCACGCCCTTGGGCCTGCCGGTGGTTCCGCTGGTGTAGAACAGCCACGCCAGGTCATCGGCCTGGCGCTCGGTGATCGGGGTGTCGACGGGTAATGCAGGCAGTTGCCAGAAGGCATTGGCCTCGGCGCTGTCCACATCGATCACGCGTTCCAGACCCGCGAGGTTTTCTCCGGTGTCGCTTGTGATGTCGGCCGTCACAAAGGCCCAGCGGGCCTGGGCGTTGTCGAGGATCCATTGCGCTTCGCGTACATGCAACTTGGCGTTGATGGGCACAACGGCCAAACCTGCCCACCAAGCAGCAAACAGCACTTCGAGGTAGCGCTCATGGTTGCGCATGAACAGCGCCACGCGGTCGCCGGGTAGCAAGCCCGCCGCTAGAAAGTGCACCGCCAAGTGTTGGCAGCGCTGAGCCCACTGCGCATGGGTGGCCACACAGTGGTTGCCATTCAAGATGGCCGGGCGCTCGGGGGCCATGCGGGCTTGACGTTGCAGCAAGTGGGCGAGGTTCAATTCAAGTTCTCCAGCAAAAGTGCCGCTATTTTGACCCTGACTGCCGCATGCAGTTTGTCGCTTGGACGTCTTGGTCACTGACACGCCAAGCCCTCATGTCGGAGCAGAAGGAACTGGCTTGCGGGCAGGTGCCTTATTGATCCGGCACGATGATGTTTGCATCAACGCTTTTTTGTAGGAGCGACGCCCCCGTCGCGAAAAGCCTCGCACACCACGACCCATCGCCCAGAGGGTGGGGCTCCTACAAAATGCAGGCAGCCCCCTGTAGGAGCGACGCCCTCATCGCGATAACCCCCGCAGACCACCACCCATCGCCGAGGGCGGGGCTCCCACAAAATGCAGGGCACTGTCCCTGTAGGAGCGACGCCCTCGTCGCGATAACCCCCGCAGACCACCACCCATCGCCCCGAGGGCGGGGCTCCCACAAGATGCAGGCAGCCCCATGTAGGAGCGACGCCCTCGTCGCGATAACCCCCGCAGACCACCACCCATCGCCCCGAGGGCGGGGCTCCCACAAAATGCAGGGCACTGTCCCTGTAGGAGCGACGCCCCCGTCGCGAAAAGCCTCGCAGGCCACCACCCATAGCCCCGAGGGCGGGGCTCCGACACCGATTGCAAAGCGGATCGCTGCGCCCTGATACAAGCTTGAAACTTCACAGGGCAGGTGCCTCAGGTGCACGTGGTCAGGCGCGGCGCAGCAGCAAACGCACATCCGGGCCGACACGGTCCACCGCGTGGAAGGCCAACTTCATGGTGTCGCTCAGGGTCGTCAGCGCAGGCAAATTGGCCATGCCTTGGCCAGGGCCGAGCAGCTGCGGGGCGATGTAGACAAGGTATTCGTCCACCAGCCCTTCACGGATGAAGGAGCCGTTGAGTTTGTGTCCGGCTTCCACATGCAGCTCATTGATCTCGCGCCGGGCCAGGTCGCGCAGCATGGCAGCCAGATCGACTTTGCCGCCCGGGCCGGGCATGTCGATCAGGGTGACACCGCGAGCGCTCAGAGCGGCGCGTTGGCCTGCGTGTTGTGCATCAAGGGGATCGGTGGCGGTGTAAATCCAAATCTGCCGGGCCAGCTCGCCCGTGCCTTGGGTGTCCAGCAGTTGGGCCGTCAAGGGCATGTCCAGACGACTGTCCACCACCACCAGGTGCGGCTGGCGAGGCACATCAAGGCCGCGCACGTTCAGTTGCGGATCGTCTTCGAGCACGGTGCCAATGCCCGTCAGGATGGCGCAGGCACGCGCACGCCAGGCATGGCCGTCGACGCGGGCCTCGGGTCCGGTGATCCACTGACTTTGGCCGTTTTGCAAGGCGGTTTGCCCGTCGAGCGAGGCGGCCACCTTCATGCGCACCCAGGGCAGGGCACGCTCCATGCGGCTGAAAAACCCGATGTTCAGTTCACGCGCTTCAATGGCCTCGTCTGAGGTGGGGGCCAGTGTTTCGGTCTGCACGCCTGCAGCTGCCAAGCGCGCCATGCCTTGGCCTGCCACTTTCGGGTTGGGATCGGTCATGGCCGAGACCACGCGGCCAATGCCTGCAGCGGCCAGCGCATCGCAACAGGGCCCGGTGCGGCCTTGGTGGGCACAAGGCTCCAGCGTGACCCAGGCGGTGGCACCTTGCACGCTGTGGCCGCGTTCGGCCGCGTCGCGCAGGGCCATGATTTCGGCATGTGGGCCGCCTGCCCGCTGGGTGTGGCCTTGGCCCAGCACCGAGCCGTCAGCAGTAGTGATGACGCAGCCCACACGCGGGTTGGGCGAGGTCAGCCACAGGCCTTGGTGGGCCAGGTCCAGGGCGGTTTGCAGGGGATTGTGCAAGGGGCAGTGGGGAGGGGTTGAAGCAGGCACGGAGGTCAAAATAGAAGGAAATTCAGGCGCCGCACCTGAAAAAAAACAATTATGGCCCGGATACCCAAGAGGGCACAGCCGCGACACTGCTGTGCCATTCGATGCGGTTTTCTGACGAGGTGCCCGACGTGTCGGGGCCTTTGCTGGGGTTGCCGCTGCTTGCCCAGGTCACGCGCACTTGCAGGTCCTGAATGTGACCATTGCCGCGCGGCGTACTGCCGGTTTGACGGCTGTAGCGCACGCCTTGAATCTGAACTGTTTCTTCGGCTGGGCATGGTATGGGGCTGCCCCGAATGCTGGCCACCAAGCAGTCAAGACCTTCTTGCGCCAGCCTTTGAGCTGCCGCGTGTTGACGACTTTCGCGGCTCAGTTGCAAAGTTTTCAAGGTCAGTTGTGTCGCCCCCAGCAGGCCGATGCCCAGCACGGCCGATGCGATCAAGGCTTCGATCAAGGCCATGCCATGCTGGGGGTGTTGGGCAACTTTCATGGCGCGCTGGCGGTCCAACTGCCGTTGACCCGTTGAACACGCGAGGCGTCCATGCCGTCTGGCCAGTTCAGGATGTAAGCATTGCGCCCAGTCGGGCGGGCCAGTACCGTGCCTGATCGCCATTCAGGAATGCCCGATTGCACCACCAATTGGCCTTCAATGGTGCCGCCTTGCCAGCCGCGCATTTTGTCGTCGTTGCAGCCCGAGTCGATCAAGACGCTGCCGTAGATGAGGGTGCTGGCACCGATGCGCGGGCAGCGCAGGGCGCAAGCTTTGGCAGAAAACACCAGCAGTGCCGGGGTGTTGGCCGTGCCCACGCTTTGCTGCCAGTCGTTGGGGCTGTCGATCCAGTAGATCGAGCGTGGTGGGGTGGTCTGAGCTGTCAAGCCGTTGCGTTCTTGAGCGGTGGACCAAGCTTGCAGTTGCGCGTCGGTGATGGGGCCCAGCACACTTTGCCAAGCGGCGCGGGTGCAGGGACTGCGCTGCACAGCCTGGCTTGGCCCGGTTTTGCTGCCACCGCCGGGCAAGCTGGTGGTGCTCAAGGCCAGGCAAGCATTTTTCTCTGCCGCTGAAATGCTGCCATTGCGGTTGGTGTCCACCACAAAATGGGTCAAAACTGCGGGTCCTTTGGCGGTGCTGACGCAGGCCTCGCCCTTGCTGACCAAAGGGCACACCCGCAAGCTGGCCCCGGGGGCTTCGGTCACGCAACCATCGAGCACCAGCGCAGCGGGCTCTTGCAGCTCGGGCGCCGGGGCCACCGTGGGGATGAACACACTTTCTTTGACCAGCGCTTGGCTGTGTTGTGTGCCCATGCGGGCACTGGCGTGCAGTGTCAGCACATGGGGAGACTCGACCAAGTCGCGCACGGCGGTGGTGCTCAGCTGGACCTGCGGCATGGCAGGGTGTTGCTCGGGCGTGAGCCGGATGCACTGCCACTGGGGTCCGATGATTCCTGAGGGGCAGGGGGTCAAGGCCTGCAAAAGGCTGTCAAACGGGGTGCTGGGGTCCAGCAACATAGCTTGTGCCCCCGCCAAAGCGGCCGTGGCGGCCCATCGGGCTTGGTGGCTTCGGGCATGGTTGAAAGTGGCCAGCTGGTCCATCTGGGCACTGCGGGCGCTGTAAAAACTGGCCAGGCTGGCCAGCATCACCAAGGTCATGGCCATCAATAAGGTGATGGCACCCGTCTGCGGCCTGAGGGCAGGGGGGCACGTCATGGGCAAAACTGCGTTTGAACGCTGACGGGCAAATCGTTTTGCAAGCGCACGGTTTGTTTCAGGCTGATTTGGCGGCTGGGGTCGTGCGGCCATGCAGCGCTCAGCGTCATCTCTACCGAGCGGCGCACCCAACCTTGTACGACAGAGCAATGGAGTGTCCACTGCAGGGCGCTGACTTTCAGGCTACTGGTGTCGGTGATGGCTTGCCAATCACCTGCATCCTCGCATGAACGTTTGATGTGAATGGTTTGTGCCGCGAGCCTAAACCCCATGCATTCATCTTTGTCGCGCAGTCCGTTGTGGTTGCGGTCATAACTGAAGACCAGGGCTGGGCCACTCAGACTGAAGTCTTGCGCATCCTTGCAAAAAGTGTCCAGACACGAGGTTGGGCTGCGTGTTTCCCAGGCTCTGGCCGAGTACTGCGCTTGACGCAACTCTTTGGCCATCCAGTCCATGGCTGAGCGCAGGTCGTGGTGCAGGTGGGTGTCGTGCAGTGCTTGGCGGTGACCGCGCAGTTGGCTGGCCAGCATGGCGCTGCCCCCTGCCAGCACCACCAAGCCCAGCGACAGCCCGACAAGTAGCCCAGTCAGGGTCTCTCCTTTTTGAAGGCGGTGGCTGGGGGTGCTCATTTTTTCCAGCAGCGCTCGGGGTCATCACCCATGTGTTGGCCTGCGCTGAACAAAGCGTTGGCCGGTCCTTGCCAAGTCAACCTCAAGGGAGCGCACAGGACGTCGGCAGATTGAGCGCCAACGGGCGTGGCCTCCAATGTGAAGCCGTCGGCATCGGCCAAGGTGATGCGCAGTTGGTAATGGGCTTGGCTGGATCGGTCGGTGGTCCAGCCCAAAGTGCTCAGTGCATCGGCATGCTGGTCATGGGCACTGCGCCAGCGGATTTGGTCCATTTGCAATTGCAGCAAAGCGGCTTGACCGTCAATGCGTCTGGTCTGGCGTTGTTGTTGTTGGTAAGCCGGCAGTGCCAAGGCCGCCAGCACGGCCATCAGCGCCAAGCTGATCAGCAGCTCGGTCAGTGTGAATCCCCGGTTCTGTAAACGCACTGTGGTGTCTGGTGGGTGGTGACCGAAAAGGCGCATGGCGTGATTCCTTTGATTTCCATTTAATTGTGGTCTTGTGTATTCATTTTGTACAGTTCAAAATAATGGCTTGCCTGAGGGCACGATCTGCGCAATTGAACCGAGGAGGACGAGCCATGTATCGCCAAACTCTGCCTTGCGGCCCATGGCCCCATGGTCTGCGCAGTGCGCAAGCGCTGCGGGGCTTCAGCTTGCTGGAGGCCTTGGTGGTGCTGGCGCTGTTGGGCGTGCTGATGGCCATCGCGGTGCCGTCGATGTCGGACTTGCGGCAACAGCATCGGCTGCAAGCGCGGGCCGAGGCCTTTTTGAGCAGCCTGGTGTTGGCCCGCTCAGAAGCTTTGCGTCGCCAGCAAAGAGTCACAATGTGCGCGAGCGCCACGCCCGATGCCTTTTCGTGTGATCTCGAGGGGCATTGGCAGCAAGGCTGGCTGGTCTTTGTCGACACCAACAACAGCGCCCGCAGGGACTTGGGCGAAGCGCTCATTGAGCGTCAAGACGGCATGCCTGTGGGCATGAAAATGACAGTCACCAATACAGTGAAATCCTATTTTTCGTATGGCGCGGAGGGGCGAAGTGAGAGCCTCAGCGGGGCCTTCATGGCGGGAACATGGCGCTTTTGTTCAGCGAATTTGACGCACGGCTGGCAGGTGGTCAGCAATGCCGTGGGACGCCCTAAGATGGAAAAAATATCGACCAAGGACTGCCATTGAGGCATCTCTCAGCGTCATGCTGTGCCCCGAGAAAAAGCTTCAACGGACTTCGTCAACCAAAGTTTTGAAGTCGTCGATGTCTTCAAAATTGCGGTAGACACTGGCAAAGCGCACGTAGGCCACTTTGTCTAGTTTATGCAACTCACGCATGACCCATTCACCAATGCGGTGAGATGACACTTCGCGTGTGCCCAAGTTGAGCAACTTTTCTTCAATCCGTTCCATGGCCGAATCGACCTGCTCAGTGCTGATAGGCCTTTTGCGCAAAGCCAAGTTGAGGCTGCCACGCAGTTTTTCACGCTGGTAATCAATGCGGCGGCCATCCTTTTTGACGATGGCCGGAAAGTTGACTTCCGGCTTTTCGTAAGTGGTGAAACGCTTTTCACACGCGCCACATTGACGACGACGGCGGATGAAATCCCCGTCTTCGGCCAGCCGTGTCTCCACCACTTGGGTTTCGAGGTGACCGCAAAACGGGCATTTCATCGTGTGGTCCGATCAGCCGTAAACTGGGAAACGGCTGGTCAGGGCGTGTACCTTGGCGCGCACAGCGGCCAAATTGGCTTCGTCCAGTGGGTTGTCCAACACGTCGGCGATCAGGTGGGCCGTGGCGCGGGCTTCTTCGTCCTTGAAACCACGGGTGGTCATGGCCGGGGTACCGATGCGCACGCCACTGGTCACGAAGGGCTTTTCAGGGTCGTTGGGGATGGCGTTTTTGTTGATCGTCATGTGGGCGTTGCCCAAAGCGGCTTCGGCCACTTTGCCGGTGATGCCCTTGGCCCGCAGGTCCACCAGCATGACGTGGCTTTGGGTGCCACCGCTGACGATGCGCAGGCCGCGAGCTGTCAATGTTTCGGCGATGATCTGCGCGTTTTTGATCACTTGGGCTTGGTAGGCCTTGAACTCAGGTGCCATCGCCTCTTTGAAAGCCACAGCCTTGGCCGCGATGACGTGCATCAGCGGTCCGCCTTGCAGGCCAGGGAAGATCGCGCTGTTGATGGCTTTTTCGTGTTCGGCTTTCATCAAGATGATGCCGCCACGGGGGCCGCGCAGGCTCTTGTGGGTGGTGGAAGTGACCACGTCAGCATGGGGCACGGGGTTGGGGTAGACGCCAGCAGCGATCAAGCCGGAGTAGTGGGCCATGTCGACCAAAAAGATCGCACCGACTTCTTTGGCAATTTTGGCAAAGCGCTCAAAGTCGATGTGCAGCGAGTACGCCGATGCACCTGCGATGATCAGTTTGGGCTTGTGCTTGCGGGCCTGAGCTTCCATGGCTTCGTAATCGATGGCTTCGTTGGCATCCAGACCGTAAGACACGGCGTTGAACCATTTGCCTGACATGTTGAGCGGCATGCCGTGGGTCAGGTGGCCACCTTCGGCCAAGCTCATGCCCAAAATCGTGTCCCCGGGTTTCAGGAAAGCCAAGAACACGGCCTCGTTGGCCGATGCGCCGCAATGCGGTTGGACGTTGGCTGCTTCTGCGCCAAAAATTTGTTTGATGCGGTCAATGGCCAATTGCTCAGCCACGTCCACATGTTCGCAACCGCCGTAATAACGCTTGCCGGGGTAGCCTTCGGCGTATTTGTTGGTGAGCTGGCTGCCTTGTGCGGCCATGACGGCGGGAGAAGCGTAGTTTTCGCTGGCGATCAGCTCGATGTGGTGTTCTTGGCGCGCGTTTTCGGCCTCAATGGCTGCGAACAGCTCGGGATCGGTTTGTTCAATCAGAATGTTGCGGTGGTACATGGCAGTCCTTTGGATGGAGGTGACCTTGAATAAAAACGAAATAAAGAACGTTTTTGACAAGGGCTGCCCAGGCGAACGGCTTAGACCGGCTGGGCTTTCAAAAATGCAACAGCTGGTTGCACGCTTCCCAGTGGTTCAGGGTGGGGATTCCACCACAATCCACGTCAGAGCAATCGCTGACTTTGTCAAAGCCAGAACGCCGCCCCTATCGCCAGTTGCGCACCAGTCTAGTGTAGCCGAGGGCTTTCCGGGCCTTGGGCAAGGTTCGTGATCAAAGCGGAAGTTGAGAGGTTTTCACCCCGACTGAATGCAAGGGTGCAACCCCAGCTGTTTTGAGCCCTTGGGTCAGTTTGTCCAGCTGTTTTTGCTCATTCAAGACCCGGTCGATGTAAGTGTCGTCTCTGGCTTGTCCCGAGTCGATGGCATAAAGCCGCAGTGCTTCTTCAATGGTGCTGGATTGTTGAATCAAGAACTGCAAATGGCGCGTGCCCACGCGCAAGTTGGTCAGAGGATCGAATGCGGCCAATCGACCTCCAAAGGGTGTCAAAGCCTGGCTGTGGGCATTGGGCTCGATTTGCATCAATCCCATTCCGCCTTGAGTACCAGAGGCAAAGGGGTTAAAACGTGACTCAATGGCCATCACCGCCAATATCAAGGTTGGAGCGATTTGGCTGCGTTCACCCACCGTCCAAGCTTCAGAGACCAGTGCGCCCACGGGTTCGGGTGACACTTTGTATTTGCGACTGAGCCATTGGGTCACAGCCAATTGGTCTGAGGGCAAACTTTTCACACTGGTTGCCGTCGAACGTGATGCACCCTCCAGCAGCTTGTCGATGTCCAGCGTATCGGCTTGGCGCATTTCCAACCAACTCATGAGGGTTTCACCGGCATGCACCTGCAAAGCGGGGCGTGCAAAAAAAGTCAGGGCAACAGCCACCACGGCCATGCCAAGCAAGGCCAGGCCATGACGGGTGATTTCCACGAAGCCTTCGCGCACGTCGCCACTCAATGTGGTGAAGCTGCGCCAAAATTCGGACAGATTCAGATGGGATTTCAAATGATTCCTCTCGTGTCAAGCATGGATTTGCCGCAGGCAAACGCTTGGTAGGGGGCCGGGACTGCAGACCATCACGGAGCTTGCAAGTTATCGGCATGAGACTCGGGTGATCCCTTGTGGGTCCGAAGTGGATTGAATTTTAAGAAATTTAAATAACCCGTCAAGTATTTCGATGGTATTTGATAGATTTAAAAGTATATAAGAGTTGCTTTTAGAGTCCAGAAATGAGGCCAGTTTTGCTGGGATTCACGTTGGGCTATCTGTCGCGTGCAAATCCCGGCGAAAATACACGTTTGTGTTGCCGAGTTGGTCCCCAGGGGTCGAGTCAGTCGGCCCGACGCCGTCTTGGCGCCCAACGTGTTTTAAAGTTTTTTACTGTGACCTCATCATCCAAGCCTTTTGACCTTGCCGCCCTCGATCCTATGACGGCTGGTATCTTCAATGCCGCCACATCCGGTGAACGCAGCGCCCGTTTGCGTGAGTGGCTTGCCTCCGAGCCCGCAGAGAATTTGCTCCATGATGTTTACCGCGAACTGGCCAGCCGTGACAAAGGCGTGGCCAAGATCCTGAAGGAAAAACTCGACGAGATCAAACGAGCCCACGGACAGGAGGTTTTGGCCAGCGATTGGGGTCAGAAAGCTGAACACATTCTGCAGGCGCCGCGTTTGCACATTGCCGATGCCTTGGCATGGCAGCGTGATGCAGCCAAGGCCGGTGCACCGTTGTCGCGTGAACCTTTGGCCAGCCTTAAATTGCGTTTGGCCGAAGTGGTCAAAGGGGTTGAAGACTTGCAGCACCAAGTCATGGTTCAGCGCGAAGCGGCAGTTTTGTTGGCTCAGCGGGTGGAGGTGCTGTCCACCAAGCCTTTGAGCGAAGCCCAAAGCGGTCATGCGGGTTTGCAATCGGACGTGGTGCAGTGGCAAGCCCAAGCTTTGGTGCTCACCCAAAACACGGTTTGGCCCAGCGTAGACCTGAAGTACCCCTCGCAACTGGAAGCGGCCGGCAATCAGCTGCAAGCGGTCTGGGATGGTTTTTCGGCTGCTCTGGATCTGGCCGGCTTGGCCCAATCCGACCCCAACGCAGCTTTGCCTTCGGTGCCTGTTTGGGCGGACGAAATTCGACGCTTGCGGGGCGATACGGGCAAAGAGACCGCGCCAGTGACAGAACAAGTAAAGGCAGAAAAAACAGACAAACCTGCCAAGCCCAAATTGGACCCAGCGCAGCGCCAAGCCCTGCGCGATGCCGCCAGCGACGCCGTCACACCAGTGCTCGAAGCTGTTGAAAAAGAAGCTTCCGAAGGCCAAGGTAAGGCCTCCGCTGAAGCCGCAGTGGCTTTGCATGCGGTCCTCAGAGCACACGGCAAACACCTGAACACGGTCCTGGACGAGCGCGTGCATTTGGCCTTGATGGCGGCGGGCGAACCCGAAGGCTGGCAACGTTGGCGAGCCGACCAGATCCGTCAGGATCTGGTGACTCAAGCCGAAGGCTTGATCGGCGAGGACAAATTACCCACGGTGGGTGGTCGCAAAATGCAAGACAAGCTGCGCCAACTGCGTGAAAGCTGGAAGCAAACCGACCAAGGTGGATTGCCCAATCACGGTTTGTGGAAACGCTTTGACGCGGCCTGCAATGAGGCCTACAAAACGGTGCTCTTGTGGCTGGAACAAATCAAAAAAGAATCGGCCGAACACCGTGCGCAGCGCGGGGCGCTCATGGAGGAAGTCAAAGCTTTCACCGTTGCCCATGCCGACAGCGAAGACTGGCGCGGCCAGTTGCGGGCTTTGCACCAGTTCGCGGACCGTTGGCGCAATGCCGGTCACTTGAGCGAAAAGTCTTTTGTTGAACTCCAATCCCAGTGGAAAACACTTTTCAAGGCTGCTGCATCCCGACTGGAGGCCGCACAAAAGGCGAGCATCGAGCGCCGCCAAGCCTTGATTGAAGAATCCCGTGAATTGGGCTCGGCTCCGGCTTTGAGGGTGGATGCCGTGAAAGCCTTGCAAACACGCTGGCAAACCGAGGCCCAAGCGGTGCCTTTGGACCGCAAAACCGAGCAAAAGCTGTGGGAAATTTTCCGTGCTCCCCTGGACGATGCTTTCCAGCGCAAAGGCTCTGAGCGCCAGCAAGTGTCTGCTCCCCTGAATGCACACGACCGCCTGGTGATCGATGCCTCTCAAGCGTTGGAAGCGGCCAATTCCAGTGGCGATGCCACCAAAATCCGTGCCGCCATGGCCGCACTCGACGCTGCTTTGCGAGGCCAAGCTGCAGCTGTTTTGGCTGAAAAAACAAGTCCAGCCCCCGAGGTTCGGGCCGACTTACCCGCATCGGGTGCTGCGTCTGTTGTAGACGCCACTGCTTCAGACGGCCAAGCCTCTGACACGGTCGGCGGGTCTGCTTCTCCTGTCTCAGCGGTGGAGGGTCAGGAAGTGTCTGGTGACACCCCTGCGGAGGGCGAGGCTGCGGCGCCACCTGTGACCAAAGTACAAGCGCCCAAACGGGTGGTAGCGGTTCGGGGCGATGACCGTCCTGGACAAAAGACAACCGAAGCGCCTGCTGGCACGGGCCGCCGCGATGCGCGTCCGGGTGAACGCTCAATCCGTCCTGGCGAGCGCATGGGCGAGCGTGGCCAGCCTCGCATGGGCGAGCGCGATCGCTCTGGCCGAGGCGACTTTGAACAGCGGCCAGATCGTGGACCCCGTTTGGGTGATGCCGCTTTCCGTGCTCAGCGCGAGGCCCTTGAACGTGCTGAGATGTCTTTGCGCAAGCTGGCCGCCCAAGCCCATGGTGAGACCCTCACGCGCCTCATGGGGGCTTGGCAAGAGCGCCAAGCCGAAGCCTTGCCCAGCTCGCAGGAATTGGGCCGTGCGGTCAATGCGACGGCCCGTCAGGCTTGGACTCAGGCATTGACTGCGCCTGCCAAAGAAAGTGCTGCCACAGCCTTGTTGCGCCTTGAAATGGCCGCCGACGTGCCCACCCCTGCCGAACAGTTGTCTGCGCGACGAGCATTGCAATTGCAATTGCTCACGCAGCGCAATCAACCCGGTCCCTCAGAGACTTGGACCCAAGATGTGGCTCAGGTTTTGTCGGGTTCGCACGACGAGGTGTCGGCACGTCGATTGCAAAACGCCTTGAAAGGGTTGCTCCGCCCTTGATCGGACACCCATCCGCTGGTGACCGGACTTTTTTCTTAGAGCTTGGTTATCGAGTCACTGGCGGGTGTCGTTGCTCTTTGGGGTCGATGTCAAGCCTCTCAGTTTGACCATTTGCCCTGAGCCTCAGTGCCTGTGCTCTGAGCGGCGCGTGGTCGAGTGACCAGTCGCTCAACACTTGTCGCAATGTGTGGGGCGTTTCCAACAAGCGATGGTCAGCGGGTTTGTGGGTATGGCCATGAATCAGATGGCTGCTGTTGGCTGCTTTTAACCAAGCCAGGCTGGTCGGGGTATCGGCATCGGCATAGACCGCATCGCTGAGCTTTTGCGATTCGCTTTGTGTGCGCATGGCACGGGCCAGGCGCAAACGCTCTTGCAGTGGTTGAGCCAAAAAGGCACGCTGCCAGTCGGCGCTGCGCACTTGCAGGCGGAAACGTTGATAGTCCACATCGGCCACACACAAGGCGTCGCCGTGGCTGAGCAATAAACGCAAATTGCCCCATTCCAGCACAGTGGGATCGTTCAGGGCTTGTACCCCGCAGCTTGACAAAAAGTTTTGTCCAAGCAAAAAGTCTCTGTTGCCTGGCATGAAGCCCACGGTGATGCGTTCAGCCGTTTGGCGCAAAACCTCCGTGCAGGCTTGCAAAAAGGGGTCGCTGGCTACCGCGTCATCGCCCACCCACACTTCAAACAGGTCGCCCAAAATCAGGACGGCCTGGGCTTCGGTCGTGCGCATGTAATGCCGCCAAGCCTCAAAGGTGGCCGTCTCGGCTGCCTGCAGGTGCAGGTCCGAGATCAGGTCCACACTCTGCCAGGTCGCCGGTGCTGTCAAGTGCCCAAGGGGCGGCATGACGGTTGTTGTCCCGGCGAACATGGCCGCTTCAATCAGAGCGCGATGGCTTTTTCAATCACCACGTCTTCTTTGGGCACATCGCCGTGACCGCCTTTGTTGCCGGTTTTCACGCCCTTGATTTGGTCAACCACCTCGGTGCCGCTGACCACTTTGCCAAACACGGCATAGCCCCAGCCTTGCATGGAAGGGGCGGTGTGGTTCAAAAATCCGTTATCCGCGACGTTGATGAAAAACTGTGACGAGGCCGAGTGAGGAGCCGAGGTGCGGGCCATGGCCACGGTGTACTCGTTGTTCTTCAGGCCGTTGTTGGCTTCGTTTTCGATGGTGGCATCTGTCGGTTTTTGGTTCATGCCGGGCTCAAAACCGCCGCCTTGAACCATGAAGCCAGGGATCACACGGTGAAAAATCGTGTTGTTGTAGTGGCCCTTGTTCACGTAGGACAGGAAGTTTTCTGTCGATTTGGGGGCTTTTTCTGCGTCCAGTTCGATCGTGATGACGCCGTAGCCAGTGATGTGCAGTTCTACTTGGGGGTTGCTCATGGTGTTACTTCAACAAAGTGATGGATTGAATGAGGACCGGTGTCCGGGGGACATCGGAAGGAAAAGGACCGCCCGCGCCAGTGGGGGCAGTCCTGATTTTTTGGACCACGTCCATGCCGGACGTGACTTTGCCAAAAACGGTGTAACCAAACAGTTGAGGGGCGCTAAGAAGTTGGGCGCGGGCCACGTTTTCGTAAACGCGGCCTTGGTATTGAAACTTGGCCACGGGATCGCCATCGGGAATGGGCGTGGGGTCCAAAAACGCGTTGTCCACCACATTGATGAAAAACTGGGAGGTGGCCGATTGAGGGTCGTTGGTGCGCGCCATGGCCAGCGTGCCAGTGGTGTTTTTCAGGCCGCCAGCCAGTGCTTGGCGGCCCTCATGCTGGATCGGCGGACGGGTTGTCTTTTCTTTGTGCTGCGCGTCGTAGCCGCCGCCTTGCACCATGAAGCCCGCAATCACGCGGTGAAAAATCGTGCCTTCATAGTGTTTGTCGTTCACGTATTGCAAAAAATTGGCCACGGTTTTGGGGGCTTTGTCGGCGTAGAGTTCGGCTTCAATAACGCCCATGCTGGTGCTGATGCGGACTTTGGCGGTGTTGCCCGCGGGGGTTTGGGCCATGCCGGGCAAAGGCAAAAACCAAGCCAAAGTCAAGGACAGGGCGGCCAGTGTGGCCAGTCTGCGGTGGCGCAGCTTAGAAAAAAGTGGGGTCTTGGTCATGTGAGGTGCAAAAGGCTGGGTGTCGCTTAGGGGGTTTTCAAAGCTTGTTCAGAGGCCAGTTTCTTGCCTTGCAGTCTGGCCGCAGTTGACCCCGATTTCTGGGCTTGCGCATAGGCCCGAGCGGCCAGCGCCAGATAGGTGTCGCCCAAGTTTTCCAGCGCCAAAGCATAGTCGGGGCGTGCCTTGATGGCCGCTTGAAGAGACTCAAGGGCTTCTTCGTGGCGATTTTCCTGAGCCAAAAGCACGGCCAGGTTGTTATGAGGCTCGGCCAATTCAGGAAAAGATTGGGTCAGTGCCTTGAGGGTCTGCATTGCCGCCTCGTTTTGCCCTAAACCAACCAGAATGTGACTTTGCAGCAAGCGCATTTGAGGATCTGTGGGAACAGTCTGGAGCCGAAGATTGGCCAGCGCTTGGGCTTTTTGCCATTGTCCACTGCGCACCAAGGCGTCAACATCGCTGTACATGTCGGCGCGCAGATGGGTGCTGAATGCCAGCAGTGCAACCATCCAGGTCAGTGTGAGCAAAGGTCGCATGCAAGCCCAAAAGAAAGCGGGTGAAGGGGTCGCGTCCGATGGCTGCAAAGTGCTGCAGGGGGCCGCAGGTCGGGGATATACTGAAAGGTCATTGTAACGGAGCAGTGGGTCCGCCCCATGCCCGTCACTTCACTGCCGCACAGCTTCATGGCGGCCTTTTTGAACGCTTTTCCCGGTCCAATACGCCTTTGACAAGGGGCTTGGATTCGGAGTTCTCTTTTCCGATAATTTTTGTGGTTTGACATGAGTCTGCGCATTTTCAACACGCTGAGCCGTGCTGTTTCCGATTTCACGCCCGCCGAGCCTGGCCATGTGCGGATGTACGTTTGTGGCATGACGGTGTATGACCTGTGCCATTTGGGCCATGCCCGGTCCATGATCGCTTTTGACGTGGTGCAGCGCTGGCTCAAGGCCAGTGGTTACCAAGTCACTTATGTGCGCAATGTGACCGACATCGATGACAAGATCATCAAACGTGCCTTGGAAAACGGTGAAACCATCCGCCACCTGACCGACCGCATGATCGACGCTTTGCACCAGGACGCGGACGCTTTGGGCATTGAGCGCCCCCAACACGAGCCCCGTGCCACTGACTTTGTGCCGCAAATGCTCAGCATGATCGGCACGCTGGAGCAAAAAGGATTGGCTTACCGTGCAGGCAACGGCGACGTGAATTATTCGGTCCGCAAGTTTGCCGGTTATGGCAAGTTGTCGGGCAAGTCGCTCGACGAGCTCAATGCCGGTGAGCGCGTGGCCGTGGAGACGGACAAGCAAGACCCCCTGGATTTTGTGCTGTGGAAGAGCGCAAAACCCACCGAGCCGGAAGACGTGAAATGGACCAGTCCCTTTGGCACGGGCCGCCCCGGCTGGCACATCGAGTGTTCGGCCATGGCTTGCGAGTTGCTGGGTCAGACCTTCGACATTCACGGCGGTGGGGCCGACCTGCAGTTTCCGCACCATGAAAACGAGATCGCCCAAAGTGAAGGCGCCAACGGCCAGCCCTTGGCGCGCTTTTGGATGCACAACGGCTTCATCAATGTGGACAACGAGAAGATGTCCAAGAGCTTGGGCAACTTTTTTACCATCCGTGACGTGCTCAAAGAATTTGATGCCGAGACGGTGCGTTTTTTCATCGTGCGCAGCCATTACCGCAGTTCGCTCAATTACAGCGATGTGCACCTCAACGACGCCAAGGGCGCTTTGAAGCGCTTGTACACCGCGCTTCAAGCCGTGCCGCCCGCACCGGTGAAGATCGACTGGACTGACCCTTTGGCCGCGCGCTTCAAAGCCGCCATGGACGAAGACTTTGGCACGCCTGAAGCCGTGGCCGTGTTGTTCGAGTTGGCCGGCGAAGTGAATCGAGGCGGTTCGGCCCAGCGTTCTGGTTTGCTCAAGGCCCTGGGGGGCTTGTTGGGCCTGCTGCAAACCGATGCAACGCAGTACCTGCAGTCGGGTGCAGGCTTGGATGAAGCGGCCATTCAGGCGCAGATTCAGGCTCGGGCCGACGCCAAAAAGGCCAAAAATTTTGCCGAAGCCGATCGCATTCGCAACGATTTATTGGCCCAAGGCATTGTGCTCAAAGACTCGGCTGCGGGCACGACATGGGAGTCGGCGCAGTGACGGTTTTGAGCAGCAAAGGCTCGGTACCCGTGACGCCCGTTTATTGGGCCGAGGCCTGTGCGCACCTGGCCGATAAAGACCGGGTCATGAAAAAACTGATTCCCCAGTTTGGCGATGCCATTTTGGAAACCCGTGGGGATGCTTTTGTCACTTTGACCCGTTCCATCGTGGGCCAACAAATTTCGGTCAAGGCGGCTCAATCGGTTTGGGACCGTTTTTCGGCCTTGCCCAAGCGCATGACCCCCGCCGCCGTGCTCAAGCTCAAGGTGGATGACATGCGTGCGGCCGGTTTGTCGGCCCGCAAGGTGGAGTATTTGGTGGACTTGGCTGTGCATTTCAGCTCGGGCACGGTGCACGTCAAGGCTTGGAACGAGATGGACGACGAGGCCATCATTGACGAGTTGGTCGCCATTCGAGGCATTGGCCGCTGGACGGCCGAGATGTTCCTCATCTTTCACCTGATGCGCCCGAATGTGTTGCCGCTCGATGATGTCGGTTTGATCAAGGGCATCAGCCGCAACTATTTTTCAGGTGAACCGGTCAGCCGCAGCGACGCGCGCGAGGTCGCGCAAGCCTGGAGTCCCTATGCCACGGTGGCGACTTGGT
>CAITSG010000046.1 GCA_903894995.1 uncultured Burkholderiales bacterium | reverse complement strand
TGGCGGCCGAATAACCGTTGTCCACCACCAGCAGCAAGTTGTCGGACTGGTTGAACACCGCGTTGCCCACGCCGCTGGTCAGGCCGTTGTGCCAAAAGCCCCCGTCGCCCATGATGGAGACGGTGCGCTTGCTCGTCTCGCTGGTGTTGAAAGCCGAGGCACCCGCCCAGCCCAGGCCATAGCCCATGGTGGTGGCGCCAATGTTGAAGGGCGGCAGGATCGAAAACAAATGGCAGCCGATGTCGCAGCTCACATGGTGCTGGCCCAGCTCTTTTTCGATCATCTTGATGGCCGTGAAAATGGGCCGTTCGGGGCAACCGGTGCAAAACGACGGTGGGCGCGGGTGCACTTGGGCCACGGCTTCGCTGATCGCCAGTTGGTTGCTCGCCTGCACGGCGGGCACCGTTGCTGGCAGCAGCTGCGCCGCGTATTGCGCGATGAACGCCCGAATGCCTTTCAGCACCACCCCGCCGGTGTATTCGCCGCCCATGGGCAGCACGTCTTTGCCGTGGATTTGGGTGTTTAGGCCTGCTTTGTGCAAGATGCTGTGGATGTTTTGCTCAATGAAGTCGGGCTGGCCTTCTTCCACCACCAGCAAGCCGCGCTTGCCAGTGCAAAAGCGTTTGAATTCGTCGTCGACCAGGGGGTAGGTGATGTTCAGCACATACAACGGAACATCGGTCTTGCCAAAGTCGTCGGCCAGGCCAAGAAGTTGCAGTGCACGCACCACACCGTTGTACAGCCCACCTTGCAGCACGATGCCAAAGTCTTGCGCGTCTTCGGAGAAAAATTCGTTGAGCTGGTGTTCCTGAATGAACTTGACCGCAGCGGGCCAGCGCGTGTGGGTTTTTTCCTGCTCGTGCAGGTAGCTGGCGGGGGGCAACACGATGCGGTTGACATCGCGTTTGGGGTTTTCGATGGCGTCTTTGAGCGTGAAGCTGGGCCGCACGTTGTTGCGGGTGGGAAAGCGGCCATGCACATGGCAGGCGCGGATGCGCAACTCCAGCATCACCGGCGTGTTGCTGGCCTCGGACAACTCAAACCCTTTTTCGACCGCGTGCACGATGCTGGGCAGGTTGGGGCGCGGGTCGATCAACCAGACCTGAGATTTCATGGCAAAAGCATGCGAGCGCTCTTGCATGATGCTGGAGCCTTCGCCATAGTCCTCGCCCACGATCAGCATGGCGCCGCCCGTGACCCCGCCTGACGCCAGGTTGGCCAGCGCGTCAGACGCCACATTGGTGCCCACGGTGGATTTGAAGGTGACCGCACCGCGCAACGGGTAATTAACCGATGCGGCCAAAGTGGCGGCTGCCGTGGCCTCTGAGGCGCTGTGCTCAAAATGCACCCCCAGCTCTTGCAGGATGTCGTTCGCATCGGTCAACACATCCATCAGGTGCGAGATGGGCGCACCTTGGTAGCCCGCCACATACGACACACCCGATTGCAGCAAAGCCTTGGTCACGGCCAAAATGCCCTCGCCATGGAATTCATCACCATCGCCCAAGCGCAGTTTTTGCACCTCTTGCACAAATGAGCGTTCAGCCATGCCCAAAACCTTTCATGGGAACCCTGTCCCGTGGTGAAGCCTGATTCAATGAGAGCAATTTAGGCCAGTGCGAGCATCACGGCAAATAGATTCTTCCAATGCGCTACATTGATGTTGTGAATAATTGGTAACAACCCTTATTCACATGAACCATGGGCAAAACATGAATTTCCGACAACTCGACCTGAACCTCTTGCGGGTGCTGGTGGCCATCCACCGCAGCCGCTCGGTCACGGCGGCGGGCAAGGCGTTGGCCTTGTCGCAGCCCGCCACCAGCAACGCCTTGGCCCGTTTGCGCGAATTTTTTGGCGACGAATTGTTTGTGCGCTCGCCCACTGGTTTGCAGCCCACCCGGCTGTGCGAACAGCTTGCACCGGCTATGCAGTCGCAGTTGCTGGCCATGGAAAGCCTGGTGCTCAACCACCAGCCCTTCAACGCCCAAAGCAGCCACCGCCATTGGCGTTTGTCTTTGTCCGATTTGGGCGAAATTTTGTTCTTGCCGCGCCTGGCCTCGGCGCTCCGCCAAGAATCGCCGCACGCGAGTTTGTCCAATGTGTCGGTGGATGCGTCCCAAGTGGCGGCTTCCCTGGAGTCGCGTGACATCGACATGGCGATTGGCATCTTGAAGCCACAGCACCGGGGCATTCGCTCCCAGTTGCTGTTCAAAGAGCGCTACATGGCCATTTCTTCCAAAGACTGGTCACCCACACCCCGTGGACGCGGGCGCACCCTCAGCCCCGCGCAATTGGCGCAAGCGCATTTTTTGGTGGTCTCGCCCACGGCGACCTTCCACGGCAGCGTGGAAAAAATGCTGGCCGGTATGAAACTGCAAGACCGCATCCTGGTGCGCCCCCGGCATTTTGGTGCGATTGCCGAACTGGCGCAAAACACCGATTTGCTGTGCATCGTGCCCGAGATGTACGCCCGCGAACTGAGCCAGCGCGTGCAGCTGCAGATGTGGACGATTGAAGACGCACCTGCGTATGAGGTCAACCTGGTCTGGCACAGCAGCACCGAGCAGGACTCGGATCAGCAGTGGATGCGGGGGGTGATTGAGCGGCTGTTCAGGCGGGGGCATTCGTAGTTCAGGGGCTTGAGTTTCGAGATGAATCTCAAGTTGAGTAATGTAAAATGGCATTACTTTTTTATCAGCTAGGACATTGTCATGACCGCTTTGACCATCACCTCCAAAGGCCAAATCACCTTGCGGCGTGAACTGCTGCAGTATTTGGGCATTGCCCCGGGCCAACAGGTTGAAATTCACAAACAAGCCAACGGTGTGCTGACCTTGCAAGCCAAAGCGCCAGAAGGCCTTGAGGCCTTTGCAGGTTGCTTGCCCGCGCCGCCCAAGCCGCTCAGCGTGGACGAGATGAACGACATCATTGCCAAGTCTTGGGCGGGGCAGCCGTGAAGGTCACCCTTGACACCAATGTGCTGGTCAGGCTGGCCACGCAAGATGACCCTGCACAAGCGGCCTTGGCGCTGCAAGTTTTGAAAAAAGCCAGTTTGATCGCGGTGCCCACTCCAGCCTTGTGTGAGATGGTGTGGGTCTTGTTGCGCGGCTATCGCTACACCCCGGCCCAAGTGGCCCATGCCTTGCGGACGCTGCTCCAAGTGCGGCAAGTGGTTTGCCACACGCCTGCGGTGCTGGCTGGGCTGGCCCAGCTGGACAGAGGCGGCGACTTTGCAGACGGGGTGATTGCGGCCGAGGGTGAACTGCTGGGAGGCACCGAGTTTGTGTCATTTGACCAGCAGGCCATCCAGCTGCTCAAGGCACAAAAACGCAAGGCGCGGTTGTTGGCGTGATGGTGCTAGCCGCAGGTCCTCCAATTGCTTGACGATGGAGAGCATTTGTGAACTCCATGCTCTAAGCCATTGGCCTTGCAATCACTACTTTTTCAATATTGAGCGTCTTGCTGCGGATCTTCGTGGTCGTCTTGCGCCTTGATCACGCGCACGCCGTGTTTGCTCAAAATCTCCACATACACCGATGAAGCACCGGTTTTGGCCGCTGCATCGACCGCTTCGATCACGGCACTCACACGCATCACTTCGGCGGTGTCGGTGGTCAATCCCACTTTGCAGTCAAAGTCCCAAAAGTCCACGCCTTTAGGCACGTCGCGGTTGCGCTCGCGCTTGAAGTATTTGCGGATTTCGTGCTTGACGGCTTCGAGCACGCGGTCG
>CAITSG010000045.1 GCA_903894995.1 uncultured Burkholderiales bacterium | reverse complement strand
TTCACCAGTTACATCGGCCGAATTTTCCATCTCGAAAATGGTCAGTTTGTCCTGAGCGATCCCGCAGAGTGGTTCTGGGGCTGGAAGAAGTGGCTGGCCCTGATGGGCGAGACCTTGTTGATGGCCTATGTGGGCACCTTGCTGGGTGCCACAGCGGCACTGTGTTTGTGCTTCTTGGCCAGCAAAAACGTGACCGCCAACACGGCGGTGGTGTTTGCCACCCGGCGCTTTTTGGAGTTTTCGCGAACCGTTCCTGAGATGGTGTTCGCCTTGATTTTTGTCGTGGCTTTCAGTTTAGGGCCTTTGCCAGGTATTTTGGCTCTGGCCATCCACACCACAGGCGCACTGGGCAAGTTGTTTGCCGAGGTGGTTGAAAACATCGACATGAAACCCATTGACGGTGTGGTGTCGACGGGTGGCTCTTGGCTGCACAAAGTCCGGTTTGCCGTGTTGCCACAGGTGGCGTCCAACTTCGTCAGTTATGCCTTGCTGCGCTTTGAAATCAATGTGCGCGGAGCGGCGGTGTTGGGGTTTGTCGGTGCAGGCGGCATCGGCCAGACTTTGTTGGAAGTCATTCGCAAGTTTTATTACGCCGATGTCAGCGCCTTGCTGGTGATGATCATTGCCACCGTCATGTTGATCGACGCGGTCACCGAGCGTGTTCGTCACAAGATTTTGGGGCAAGAAAGAAGTTCATGAGCGCGACAGACACGACTCCCATCAACTCCCCCGCTGTGGCGCAGCGACAAGCCGCTTTGCGTGCACAACACGCGGCGCTGTTTCTGCCCATTTACGAAAGCCATTGGCGCGCCATCACCGGGTTTGTTTTGGTCATGGCCCTGTTCATTTATGGCCTGTTGAGTTTGGACGTGACCTTTGCACGCCTTTATGGCGGCTTGGGCGAGCTCGGTTCGATGGTCATGAAAATGTTGCCGCCCGACCCGGGCCGATTCAACCTTTATCTTGATGCCATGCTGGAAACCTTGGCCATCGCTCTGCTGGGCACTTTGTTGGCGGCCATCGCGGCTTTTCCTTTGGGTTTTTTGGCGGCGCGTAACACCACGCTCAACCGCTTGGTGCAGTTCATGGCGCGCCGCAGTTTTGACACGCTGCGCGGCGTTGACATTTTGATTTGGGCGCTGATCTGGATCAACGTGGTGGGCTTAGGCCCCTTCGCCGGGGTTTTGGCTTTGTTCATGTCCGACTTGGGCATCTTTGGCAAACTGTTTTCAGAAGCCATCGAAGCGGCAGACAACAAGCCTGTGGAAGGCGTGTTGTCCACCGGCGGAACAGCCACGGCATCGGTGCGTTTTGGGGTGCTGCCGCAATTGATGCCCGTGATGCTGAGCCAAGTGCTGTATGCGTTCGAGTCCAACACCCGCAGCGCCTCCATCATCGGCATCGTCGGTGCAGGTGGCATTGGCTTGATCTTGTCAGAGCAAATTCGCACGCTGGAATTGCAGCAGATGTCTTTTGTGATCTTGATGATTTTGGTCACCGTGTCTGCAATCGATTTTTTCTGCTCCAAAATCCGCTTCGCCATCATCGGCAAAAGGGCGCTGTAAGGTCTATAAGGTCGGCTCGAAGGCTTGGACGTAAGCTTCTTGCTTGAGCGTTTCAATCGTGCCGGGGCGGTGCTTTCGGACATGGTTACGGCCTCCTCAGAGGTCCAATCCAGGCTTTGAAAAGGGTGGCTGTCAATGCCGCTTGCCTAGGTTTTTGGACCAACCCTGGCCCGTTTCCATCTTTCAAGCAGTCACCAATGTGCAGGCTTGTCAGCCCCATGCTTGAGAGAATGAGCTTAAAAGTAGGCAATACTTTTGCTCAGGCGTTTAGGCTACCTATCCGCCAGTACCTACATTCATGGCGGCGGCATGCACAATCTAAAAAGTTGGAAGAGCTGGGTTTTGGCGTTGATCTGCTTGAGCGCTTTAGCTGCACACGCCCACCCGCACCTCAGATTGGCTTACCAACTGCTGCCGGTATTCACCCAAGACCAACTCAGCGCTGTGCGCGTCAGTTGGCAAATGGACCCGATGAACAGCAGTCTGGTGCGCAACAACATCGACTTGAACCAAAACGGGCAACTGGACCCCGATGAACTGGCTGCCTTTGCCCAAACCAACCACGATTTGATGGCGGGCTTCCAGTACTTCTTGACCATCGAGGGCGACGGTCCTGACCCAGCGCCCTTGGCGTTTGATGTGCAGGGCTTTTCAGCCCGGGACGCAGGGCGTGGCTTTCAGGGCGGCATCTATTTGGAGTTCACCGCCGTGCTCAAAACCACAGCCCCGCTGCGCAGCTTGCACCTGCAAATGCAAGACCCCACCTGGTTCATTGGCTTTGAGCCACGTTTTGGCCAAGTTTTGGCCTCTGCCTCTTCCTCCGCTTGCGATTCCTCCTTCACGCGCGAAAAACGCCAGACGCTGACTCAAGGCGTGCAAGAGGTGCAGCGCATCCATGTTCAATGTGCGTCGGGCTCCGCGGCTCAGCCCAACACGCAGGTTTCACCAACCCAAGAGCCCATCCAAGGAGACAAAACATGAACTTCAAACGATTCGCCATTCCCCTCTTGGCCGGAGCCTGCTTGCTCACCGCCTTCACAGGCAAGGCATGGGCTTATGAAAAGTGCCACAAGTCCAAATGGGGACCCAACGACCAAATTGGTGCCCTGAATAACATCACCCAAGACAACATCATGGCGGCGGCCAAGTTGATCAAAAAAGGCAAGTCCATGCGCATGGGCATCGAGACCAACGCCAAAACACCAGCGTTCGCACCGCGCACTTATTCCGTCACCATTGTCCGGCCCGGTCAAGACTACGCTGGCCAAACCTTGGGCAGCACCAAAACCAATTACCACGACGACATCTTGAACACCTGGGTCGGCATTGGCACCCAGTTGGATGGACTGGGGCACATTGGCATTGACAACACCTATTACAACTGCACCCCAGGGACCGAAGTCACCGGGCTCTCGGGTTTGAAAAAATTCGGCATCGAGACCGTGCCTGCCGTGGCCACCCGCGCCGTGCTGCTGGACATGACCGCTTTGATGGGCAAGGACATCATCCCGGAGGGCACGGCCTTCAACCAGCCTGAAATTGA
>CAITSG010000044.1 GCA_903894995.1 uncultured Burkholderiales bacterium | reverse complement strand
TCGACCAAAAAGCGCACCCGCTTTTGCCCCTGCCACTCGTCGGCGTCCAGCCGGTAGGCCAGCTTGACGCGTGCAGGCAAAGGCTCTGTGCGGCCAAACCAGATGCCCTCGACCGGCTGACCTTGGTGCTTCATCTTGAGTGACAGGTGTTTCTCGCCCACTAGGCGTTGCGACACGATTTCGATCTCTTCACAAAAGACGGGTGGCGCAAAGCCTTGGCCCCAGACCTCGTGGTGAAGCATCTCTACCAGGTCCACCCGGCGGTATTCGGCGGGCAGCGGCCCGTCGGTTTCCAGGCGGCGTTGCAGCGTGGCGGCGTCCAGCCATTCAAGGGCCACTTGGTTCAGGGTTTCCTCAAACACATCGAGGTGTTCTTCGGCAATGGTGCAGCCCGCCGCCATGGCGTGCCCGCCAAAGCGCAGCAGCACACCCGGGGCGCGTTTGGCCACCAAATCGAGTGCGTCGCGCAAATGAAAGCCCGCAATCGAGCGGCCTGAACCTTTGAGTTCATGCTCCTTGCCCGGGGCGCTGCTGGCTGCAAATACAAAGGTGGGGCGGTGCAGCTTGTCCTTGATGCGCGAGGCCACGATGCCCACCACGCCTTCGTGAAAATCCGGGTCGAACACACAAATGGCGGGCGGTGGCTCGTCGCCCTCGTCAAACAAGGACTCGGCCATCTCCATGGCCATCTCGCGCATGTCGCCCTCGATCACGCGGCGCTCGCGGTTGATCGCGTCCAGTTGTTTGGCCAGTTCGTCGGCGCGGCCTGCGTCGTCGGTCAGCAGGCATTCGATGCCCAGGGTCATGTCGGCCAAGCGGCCCGCTGCATTGATGCGCGGGCCCAGTGCAAAGCCAAAGTCAAACGTCGTGGCCTTGGCGGTTTCGCGGCTGGCGGCCCGCATCAGCGCCGACATGCCCGGGGGCAGGGCGCCTGCGCGCACCCGGCGCAGGCCTTGGGCCACCAGTCGGCGGTTGTTGGCGTCGAGCTTGACCACATCGGCCACGGTGCCCAAAGCGACCAGCGGCAGCAGTGCGTCCAGCCTCGGTTGGTTACCCGCGTCAAACACGCCGCGCTGGCGCAACTCGGCCCGCAGGGCCAGCAGCACATAAAACATCACGCCCACACCGGCGATGGATTTGCTGGTGAAGCTGCAGCCGGGTTGGTTGGGGTTGACGATGGCTTCGGCTGTGGGCAGTTCGCTGCCCGGCAAATGGTGGTCGGTCACCAGTACCTGCAGGCCCAGCGCTTGCGCAGCCTGCACGCCCGCCACGCTGGCGATGCCGTTGTCCACGGTGATCAGCACATCCGCGCCTTGCTGGTGCACGCGCTCGGCAATGGACGGCGTCAGGCCGTAGCCGTCCACCACCCGGTCGGGCACCAGATAACGCACGTTCTGCGCCCCCAGCATGCGCAAACCGCGCACGCCCACGGCGCAGGCGGTCGCCCCATCGCAGTCGTAATCGGCCACGATGCACAGGCGCTTGTTTTGCGCCATGGCGTCGGCCAGCAGTTTGGCGGCTTCTTGCGTGCCCAACATGCCAGCCGGGGGCAGCAGCAGGTTCAGCGCGTCGTCGAGTTCGTCTTTGGACAACACGCCACGGGCGGCGTACAGGCGGGCCAGCAGGGGGTGGATGCCCGCTTGTTCCAGCGCCCAGGCGCTGCGGGGGGGCACATCTCGGGTGAGCAAATTCATGGGGTGATCAGACGTTTGTGTGACCGACAAGGGCTTGAAGTGCCGCTGCAGGCGAAGTTCTTTGAAAAAGGCGTTTGAAACGCTGGTGCCATGCCGCAGGCGCGGCCGTGTAGGTGTGGGCCGCGTGTTCGCTGCACAGGCTGAGCGTGCCTTGTCCTGTGGCTTGGTGGTGTTGCACCAAGTCGGCCATGGCTGTGGCATCGAGCTGCTGCCAGGCTTGCCGCCAGGTCTGCAGATCGCCCTGCAAAGCGCTGGCCCGCAGGGCATCCAACACGGTCACAGCCGCGATCATGGGGGACGCTGCGGCAGTTGAGACGCCAGCGGCAGAAGTTGGTGTGGTGGGAGGCAGCGTGCCCGCGCCGTGCAGCCAAAAGGCGTTCACCGTGTACTGCCTGCTGCCGTCGCGGACGTCGTTCACTGGGTGGTTGTAGAGCAGCATCTGCATCTCACTTTGCAGGCGTTGCAGCGGCCGGGCAACGGGGTGCTTGGGCATCCAGTCTTTCACGTTCTGACCGATCACCCGGTCCAGCGATGCGGTGGGCAGGTCGGCCAGCAGCGCACCTTGGGCGTGCCACATCAAAGCGCTGTGCCAAGTCACTTGTAAGCCGTCTTCTTGCAAAAACGGCTGCATGGCTTGCAAAAGTTGCTGCGATTCATCGTCGCTCAAGCCCAATTGCGCCGGGTCGGTCATGACCACTTGGTCCATGCCGATTTGCCAGTGGCAAGGTGTCATCCAAGCTTGGGGCTCGGCACTGGGTTGGCCTTGTTGCGCCTGGTGCCAGGCGGCCCAAGGCAGACAAGCAGCGTCATGGGCCCAGCCCAGGGCTTGTGCTTGCAGGCGTTCGTGCGGCAGGTGAGGGGGTGTGTCATCGGCGTCTTGCAGCACTTGATCGCGCTGCAGCAGGTTGAGCAAGTTCTGCAGTTGGGGCAATTGCAAGTCGGCCCAAACCTCGGGGCTGGTCAGCGCTTGGCTGGCCGCATAGGGAATGATCAGGTGCATGGGGCTTGATTGTCGCAGGCCCCATGTGATTTGCTTGATCGTGTTGTGGGTCAAAGGTGGGGTATTGGGTCTTGAACGCTCAACTTGAAAAGCACAGTGCACAAAATTTCACTGCGGCATCCTCGGCGTTGCAGTCTGGTGCCAGTCGCCAGAGTTACTGGGGCTATGGTTCACCCTAATGGTCTAGGAAGGCAATGGGTATAAATTTTGGGTAAGCAGGGTGCCAGTCGGTCCCGGCTGTAGAAATCCACAGGAGACACCCATGTTCATTCGCTCACGCCGTCATTTGGTGGCCAGCGCAGTTGCTGGCTTGGCTTGTTTGGCAGCCGCTATGCCCGCTGCTGCCCAGAATTACCCCACCCGTCCCATCACCATGATCGTGCCCTGGGGCGCAGGCGGTGGCACCGATGCCGTGGCCCGCATCGTGGCCAGTTTGCTCGAAAAAGACTTGGGTCAACCCGTTACGGTGGTCAACCGCACCGGCGGCAGCGGCGTGGTGGGCCATGCGGCCATTGCTTCGGCACCTGCTGACGGCTACACCATTGGTCTGGCCACGGTCGAAATTGGCATGATGCATTGGCAGGGTTTGACCCAACTGACCGGTGCTTCTTACACCCCCATCGGTCTGGTCAATGCCGACCCGGCCGGCATTCAGGTCCGTGCCGATTCGCCTTACAAAAACGTGAACGAGTTGCTGGCTGCCATCAAGGCCAACCCCGGCAAGTTCAAAGCCTCGGGTACAGGCCAGGGCGGCATTTGGCATTTGGCCATTGCCGGTTTGTTGCTCGACCAGAAAATCGACCCTGCCGCATTGCCTTGGGTGCCCAGCAACGGCGCAGCGCCCGGCTTGCAAGACATGGTGGCGGGGGGAGTTGAAGTGGCCCCGGTGTCCCTGCCCGAAGCCCGCTCGCTGATCGATGCAGGCAAGGTCAAGAGCCTGGCCATCATGGACGCCAAGCCATCCACCCTCTACCCCAATGTGCCCACCCTCAAATCGGCCACAGGCAGCAACTGGACCATGGCGGCCTGGCGCGGCGTGCTGGCCCCCAAAGGTTTGCCAGCGCCCATCCAAACCAGGCTGGCCGAAGCCGTGCGCAAGGCCGTGGCCAGCAAGGATTACACCGACTTCATGACCAGCCGCGGCTTGGGCGTGATTTATGGCGGACCGGATGACATGGCCAAGTTCATGGCCAAGTCCGATGCCGAAATGGGTGTGACCATGAAGGCCGTGGGCCTGGTCAAGTAAGCCAGCCCATGAAAATCAACGACGCTTTTTGGGGCGTCCTGCTCATGGCCTTGGGCGCTGCGGTGCTCTTGGCTGTGCGCAGTTACCCCAACATTCCAGGCCAGCCGGTCGGGCCCGCATTGTTTCCAGGCCTGATTGCCATCGGCCTGTGTGTGGGCGGCGCTTTGCTGGTCTGGCAAGGCTGGCGTGATCGCGCGAATGGACCATGGCTGGAGTGGGAAGACTGGGTGCGTTCGCCACGGCACACCAAGGCGCTGGTCGCCCTGCTGGGTTCGGTGGTCTTTTACATCTTGCTGTCTGATGAGCTGGGATTTTTCATCACCGCATTTTTGATGCTGTTGACCTTGTTCAGATCCTTGCAAGTCGCTTGGGGCCGATCGGTTTTTTGGGCGGTGGTGGCCACGGTGGTGGTGCACTTTGCCTTTTACAAACTGCTGCGAGTGCCTTTGCCCTGGGGCATCTTGACGCCCATCGCCTGGTAAGGGCATTGCCCCGCTCTTTTTCACCCTAATGACGATGACAGTCTGAGGAGTCGAGTTCCATGTGGACAGCCGTTGGTCAAGCTTTTTCGATGGTGTTTGAGCCTTACACCTTGATGGTGATGGTGCTTGCCGCCTTTTATGGCCTTTTCGTTGGGGCGGTGCCGGGACTGACCGCCACCATGGCCACTGCGTTGTTGGTGCCCGTGACCTTCTTCATGCCGCCCATCCCGGCGGTGGCTGCCATGGTCACAGCCACGGCCATGGCGATTTTTTCGGGGGACATTCCAGGTTGTTTGCTGCGCATTCCGGGAACACCGGCATCGGCCGCTTACACCGACGAAGCCTTTGCCATGACCCGAAAAGGTCAGGCCGAGAAAGCGCTGGGCGCAGGCCTGGTGTTTTCGGCGGTCGGGGGCTTGTTTGGCACGGTGGTGCTGATCTTGGCCGCGCCTGCCTTGGCCGACTTTGCGCTGAACTTCAGTTCCTTCGAGTATTTTTGGTTGGTGCTGCTGGGTTTGACTTGCGCTGTCTTCATCTCCACCGGTTCCCCGGTCAAGGGGCTGATGATGTTGTTCCTGGGCTTGTTGGTGGCGTGTGTGGGGCTGGGCAACCCTGCTGGTTTTCCACGCTTTACATTTGGCACCGTTGAGATGACGGGCGGCATTGGCATGATCGCCATGATGATCGGCATGTTCGCCATCTCCGAAATCATCCGCTACGTGGTGGACACCAGCCCGCCTGCTGAGTTGGTGGTCGAAGAGGTGGGTGGCGTGCTCAAGGGGCAATGGGCGCTGGCCAAGAAATACCCCAAGCAGATTTTGCGCGGCAGTGTGCTGGGCACCGCCGTGGGCGCTTTGCCGGGCGCGGGCGCTGACATCGCGGCATGGATGTCGTATGCGATGAGCAAGAAGTTTTCCAAAGAGCCCGAAAAATTTGGCACCGGGCATGTAGAAGGCATTGTGGAGTCGGGTTCGGCCAACAACAGCGCCTTGGCCGGTGCGTGGATTCCGGCCTTGGTGTTTGGCATTCCGGGTGACTCGATCACGGCCATTGTGATCGGCGTGCTGTACATGAAGAACATGAACCCCGGCCCGACCTTGTTCACCACCAATCCGCAAAACATTTATGCGGTGTTTTTGCTCTTCATTGTGGCTAACCTCATCATGATTCCCTTGGGCATTTTGTGCATCAAGGTGGCCAAGCGCATCCTCAAGGTGCCGCGTGAAATCCTGATGCCGATGATCTTGCTGTTTTGTGTGGTGGGTACGTTTGCCATCAACAACGCGGTGTTTGAAGTCGGCGTTATGCTGGTCGCCGGCATCCTGGCTTATCTGCTGGAAGCCAACAAGTTCCCGACAGCACCGGCCATTTTGGGCGTGGTGTTGGGCGGCATGTTGGAGGAGAACTTCATCACCTCGATGATCAAGTCCAACGGCGATCTGACGGCTTTTGTGGCCAGGCCCATCGCGCTTGTTTTGGCTATTCTCACGGCTTTGGTGTGGTTTGCACCGCTGCTCTTGCGCATGCTGCGCAAACCTGCTTCGACTGCTTGAACAAGCGCTTTTGAAAACCCCCACAACCCGGCACAACCCGGCACAACCCGGCTTGCGCCGGGTTGTTTTTTGCTGAGTGCCGTCGCTCAGCCCGTTGTTGCTCAGACCGCTGAGGGCACAGCGATTTTGAACTTCTCGGCCCAAGGCACCAACATGGGCATGACGTTGGGGTAGAGCGCCACACCCTGTCTGGCGCTGTCGGCCTTGAGCTTCAGGCCGCGCTCGCCTGGCGTGCGCACCCAGCGGTCGGGCTGTGCGGGCCGCGAGGCATGGCATTGGCGTGACACTTCGTCCATTTGTGTGTTGAAGGCGCTTTGGCCTGCAAAAGCGCGGGGATCGATGATTTGCAAAAACACTGTGGCCCCCCAGCCCTCAGGCGGGTCTGCGCGGCCATGGCCTGACAGCCCGCCTGTCAAGGCTTCCACCATCCAGCTCAGGCCGTAGCCTTTGTGGCCCGAGTCCATGCCACCCAGCGGCAAGATGGTGCCCTTGGGTTCGTTGAACAGCACCGCCGGGTCGCGGCTGGGCTGACCGTGGCCATCCATCACCCACTCGGCGGGCAGCAAGCCGCCTTCCTTGTGCAGGCGGTTGGTCATGCCGTTGGTGGTGGACGAGGTGGACACGTCGATCAGCACCGGCAAGCCCGACGTGGGAATGCCCACCGACATCGGGTTGGGGGTGAACACCGGGTCCAGTCCGCCAAAAGGCGCGATGCTGGCGGCGTTGGGGTCCGAGCAATGCAGCATCATCAAAAAGCCCTGATCGGTCACGCGCTGGTGGTAGGCCGCCAGGCAGGCAATGTGGTGGCTGCGCCGAATGACCACGGTGCAAGTGCCTTGGGTGCGTGCACGCTGTATGGCCAGTTCGATGGCTTGCAACACCAGCCAGGGACCCGGCAGCCGCTGACCGTCCCAAGTCACTGCGGCCGGTTGCTCCGACACCACCAGGGGCTGGCCTTCTTTGCGCATCTTGCCCGACTCCAGCTCGGCCAGATAAGGGGCGAGCAAGGCCAGGCCGTGGGTGGTGTGGCCCAGCAAATCGCCTTCCAGCAAAACCTCAGCCACGGCCTGCGCCTTGTCGGGCGGCAAGCCTGCGGTTTGTAAAAGTTGTTTGGCAAAAAACAAAAGGTCAGCAGCAGCGTAGTTCATGGGCTTCATCATAAAAACAAGCCCGCTAAGCCCTGTCACGCTGCGGACTCGGTGCGAAGTCTGAGTTTTAAAACCTCTAGACCACGGCTCAGGGGACCAGCTCCACCCCTGGAATGAAGAGCAGAGCGAGTTGGGAAAGCAGCTCGCCATGGACTTGGCGGATGAAAAGTTGGACGATTCCCTGGATCACGGCGTCAGGTTGGAGACGAATTTGACCGGCTGGTATTGCGGGTCCGTGTGCTCGCAGGCCTCGGCTTTGGCGCAGGGCATGTGGCACAAGTCCCGGTCGCTGACCGGGCAGGCGCGGTTGAAGGTGACAACGTGGTCCACTTCGGCGCGGATGCCAATCCATTCGCCCAGCTTGTGGTCGTGGTGGCTGGGCACATGGGCCATCAGCTGTTCGCCGCTGGCCAGGCGCAGGGTGTACAAAAACTCCGAGCCCCGAAAGGCTTTGCGCAAGATTTGCGCTTTCACAGGCGCATCGTCGTCGTGCACGATGTCGTCGGCCCGCAGCAACACATCGCATTGGCCGTTTTCAAACGCGCAGGGCTGGGGACATTCGGCCACATCGCGCAGCTCGCCCACGGCGGTGCTGACCAAAATGTGCCCGTCTACCTCGCGCAGTGTGGCGGGCGTGAACACGCCATGCCCAATGAAGTCGGCCACAAAGCGGGTGGCGGGGCGGTGGTAAAGGCTGTAGGCGTCGTCCCACTGGTGCAGCTGGCCTTCGTTCATCACGCCAATCACATCGCCGATGGCAAAGGCTTCAAGCTGGTCGTGTGTGACCAGCAGCGCGGTGGCCTTGGCGGCTTTGAGGATGTTGCGCACCTCGTGGGCCAGGCGTTCGCGCAGGTCAATGTCCAAGTTGGAAAACGGCTCGTCCAGCAGCAGCAGGTCGGGCTTGGGTGCCAGCGCACGGGCCAGGGCCACGCGTTGTTGCTGGCCACCTGACAACTCGTGCGGAAAACGCGTGTCAGAACCGGTCAGGCCCACCAGTTCCAGCACCTCGGCCACCCGTTTTTGCCGCTCGGCTTTGGGCAAATGTGCGATGCCAAAAGCCACGTTGCGGCCCACGTCCATGTGGGGAAAAAGCGCGTAGTCCTGAAACACCATGCCAATGCGTCGACGCTCGGCCGGTTCGGTGTGGCCTTTTTCGCTCACCACCCGGTTGGACAGCAAAATTTGTCCACCCGATACAGGCTCTAACCCCGCCACGGCGCGTAACAAAGTGGTTTTGCCGCAGCCCGAGGGGCCGATCATCACCCCGATGTCACCCGAGCGCAGCCCCAAGTTCACCCCCCTGACGGCGGGAGTGGTGCTGCCGGGGTATTGAATGTCGAGTTGGCGCAGTTCTAAAAACATGGATTCTATTGTAGGCAGGTTGCTAAAGGCGTGGGTCTTGCAGGCACGGTCTTCGGCCCTCAGCGCACCGGGCGCTTGCGGCCGAGTGGGGTTTAGCCAACGCAGACCGCTTCTACAATAGCCGAATATGTTCTTGACCTTGGCCCGCCGTTTATCGGGTCTCCCCTCCTTGTTTTTTGCACTGCTGGCGTTGACCTTGGCCTTGCCGGTTTTGGCTGTGCTCGGCTCATGGATGCAGTGGAGCGGGCAAAGTGCCGACATCTTGTTGGAAATGGCACGCACGGTGTTGCCCGATTACGCGCTGACCACGCTGGGCCTGTGCCTGATGGTGGCCGTGGGCGTGACGGTGCTGGGCTTGGCCACCGCTGCCTTGGTCACGCTGTTTGATTTTCCGGGGCGCGGCGTTTTTGAGTGGCTGCTGCTCTTGCCACTGGCCATGCCGGCCTATGTGGTGGCCTACGCTTACACCGACTTTTTGCAGTTCAGCGGACCGTTGCAGGTGGCCTTGCGCGAGGCGCTGGGCTTGCAGGGCCGCTTGTGGCCCGATGTGCGCAGCGTCTGGGGCGCGGCGCTGGTGTTCACTTTGTCGCTTTACCCCTACGTTTATTTGCTGGCCCGTACCGCCTTGGTGGAGCGAGCCTCGGGTTTGATGGAAGCAGCCCGCCTGCTGGGGGCCCCTTTGTCACGCCGCATCCGCGAGATTGCTTTGCCCTTGGCCCGCCCCGCCGTGGCCGCGGGCGTGGCGCTGGCCCTCATGGAAACTTTGGCCGACTTTGGTGTGTCCAGCTACTTTGGCATCCAAACCTTCACGGCGGGCATTTACAAGGCCTGGCTGTCCATGGACAACCGCATCGCGGCCGCGCAGCTGGCCACGGTGCTGCTGGCGGTGGTGGTGGTCTTGTTGCAGCTGGAGCAACGCGCTCAAAAGCGCATGCGCTTCAACCAAGGGCGCGGCTCGCGCCAAGGCTCGGCCGAGGCGCAGCCGGTGCAGTTGCACGGTACGCGCCGCATGCTGGCGTGGACGGTGTGCAGCTTGCCGGTGCTGCTGGGTTTTGTGCTGCCGGTGCTCATCATGCTGCGGGCTTTTCTGGGCGAGACGACCGAGATGCCTTGGGAGCGTTTTGGCCAGTGGGCCTGGACCAGCTTGCGCCTGGGTGCGGTGACGGCGGTGCTGGCTGTGGGCGTGGCGCTGGCGCTGTCGTTCAGGGTGCGCACCCGGGCCGACCGCATCAGCCAGGGGGCCATTCAGTTGGTGGGTCTGGGTTATGCCATTCCCGGCGCGGTCGTGGTGGTGGGCTTGCTCTTGCCGGTGGGTTGGATTCAGCAAACCTGGCCCGCTTCCTCGGCGGGGGCCTGGATCACGGCCACATCTTTGGGCCTGGTGTGGGCCTACCTGGTGCGCTTTTGTGCGGTGGCTTTGCAGTCGGTACAAAGCGGCTATGCCCGCATTCCAGCCAGTCTGGACGACTCGGCCCGCATGCTGGGCGTGACCGGCTGGGGCCTGATGCGGCGGGTGCATGCGCCCCTGTTGCAACGCACCACCATCGCCGCCGCCTTGCTGGTGTTTGTGGACGTGATGAAGGAGCTGCCCGCCACCATGGTGCTGCGCCCCTTCAACAGCGACACCTTGGCGGTGGTGGCCTACCAACTGGCACGCGATGAGCGCCTGGGCGAAGCGGCCTTGCCCTCGCTGGCGCTGGTGTTGGTGGGTTTGATTCCGGTGATTTTGCTCAGCCGGACCTTGCGCCAAACCCGCTGAAGATGTTCCATCCACCAGCCTGTTGGCGACAAGACCCCCAACGACCCAACGACCTCACAAGGCTTTGTGGCCGCATTTGGAGCTGATCTACAAAGGCAGTTTTTCAGCAGTGGGGGCCGTGCTGTGTTTGTACAAGGACTGCTCTTCGATGATTTGCCGGATGATGGCCCGGGCATGGTCTTCGGTGATGTTGTATTCGGTGCGCAGGTGCTCGATGGTCCGCTTTTCTTGCTCATCCAGGTGCCCGTCTTTGAGCACTTCCTCGACCTCGGTGGTGAACTCGATTTCCTGGGTGCGCACCCGTGACACAAAAGCCGATGCCACGATGCCCGTGAGCAAGGCCACTGTAAAAACACCCGAGAGGGCGGTGATGGCACCGATCACTTTGCCCCACGCCGAGATGGGTGTCACATCGCCATAACCCACTGTGGTGATGGTGATGATGGACCACCACAGGGCTTGTGGAATGGTGCCAAACTGCTCGGCTTGCAAATCGTGTTCGGCAAAGTGCATCAGGCATGCGGCGAAGAGGATGGTGATGGCCAGCAAATAAAGGGCCGACATGAAGGCCCCTCTTTCGGCATAGATCGAAGCCATCAAATCTTCCAAGGCCGTGGAGTAATGTGACAACTTCAAAATGCGCATGACCCGCATCACGCGTAAAAAACGCAAATCCAGGCCCGGCACCAAGGCCTGTAAAAAGAAGGGCAAGACGGCCAGCAAATCGACCAGTCCGTGAAAGCTCAGCACATAGCCGATGCGGCGTCGGTGGACACTGTGATGGGCGTGTTGTCGTTCTGCTGCTGTCCAGATCCTCAGCAGGTATTCCACAGAGAAAAAAAGCACCGACAGCGCGTCAAAAATCGCCAAAGCCCGGCCATACCGCGCTTCGATGGACGGCACCGATTCCAGCACCACCGCCACCACATTGCCCAGCACGATCAAGGTCAAGACCCAAGAAAACAGCCATGCAATTTTGGGGTCCCGGTGGCTCTGGTTTTCCAGGATTTGAAAAAGACGTCGCCGCAGCGAGGCAGGTGCATTCATGGTCAAACCTCAAGTTTCGAAGTCCATCAGTTTGCACCCCAGTCCAGGAATGGTGCTGGCTGCAAAACGCATGCAGTCCAATGGACCGTGGCTCACAAAGGTTTGTTGGATTCAAACGAATGGTGGTCAAAGGTGTTGTGCCACCTTGCTGTAAGAACGTTTGATGGTGACCGCCTGCATCGGTCATGAGCCTGTATCCGTTTTGCACGCAGGGCAGGCTGTGCCTTAAACCACGTAAAAGACGGAGTTACTGGCGGCTTTGCTGACGACCGGCATGCTGGTTGCGGGGAATGCGCAGCCTTTAATTTTCATAATCCCATAAAAAAACACCCAGTACGCGAGCACTGGGTGTTTTTAAATACGTAGGCTAGTGTTACTTTTTAACTAATTTGTTCTTATTGCAACCGTATAGTTAAAGGTTTCACCGGTTTCCTGAATCGTAAATGAATAATTCAAATTAACAGTTACCCCTTGAGTGAAGGGTGTCTGCAGACTAAACACGACTGTTTGTCCCGCTGTAATTATTTGGCCGTTACTTAGGCCGTTAAAAAATGGAGAAATTAGTGAACTGGTTGTTAAATTTATTGCCTGCAAATTCGTTACAGTGTAATTTTGTCCACTTGCAATAAGTTTAAATGAGCCGATTGTAAAGAAAGCCGAACATCCACTTCCTAAACAAGTTGAATTAATTGAAGTGGATCCATTTATTGTGTATGGAAGAGTCAATAAAGTATCTACGCAATTAAAAATACAATTACTTTCAGGCGTTTGCTTAAGAGCAATTGAGTTAGGAGAAGAAGCATTTACAGAAACTGTTGAAACAGTGCTGCTTACTTTTCCGTCATTGACAACCAGCGAAGCTACATATGCACCAGCAACATCTGCAGTGAATGTTGGCATTGCCGATGTTGCACTGCTTAATATAGCTGTACTGCCAGCTGGTTTGCTTGTAAATGACCAGCTGTATG
>CAITSG010000043.1 GCA_903894995.1 uncultured Burkholderiales bacterium | reverse complement strand
TGCGCAATCCCGGCCTTTTGAATCACCTCAGTCCAACGTTGGATGTCTGCATCGAGCAACTGGGCCAATTGGCCAGGGGTGCTGGATTGCGCTTGCACGTTGAAACCGGCCAGGCGCTGCACCATGGCAGGATCGGCCAAGACTTTGGCCAGCTCGGCGCTCAGACGATCAACCACGGCTTTGGGGGTTTTGCCAGGCGCGGCCAGTGCGTTCCAGGACGACACATTGAAGTTGCTCAGGCCGGGCAACTCGCGCACCACGGGCACTTGGGGCTGGTCTTTGGGGCGCTTGGCACCCATCACGCCCAGCAGCCGAACGGCCTTGGCGTTGATCTGGGGTTTGAGTGGGCCCAGAATTTCCACCGCCGCATCGATCTGACCGCCGCGCAGGGCGTTGATGACGGCAGGTGTGCCGTTGTAGGGGATGATTTGTGCGATCAGGTTGGCCTGGGAGCGCAGCAGCTCGGCGGCCAGGTGCTGCGTGCTGCCGATGTTGATGGTGCCGATGTTCAGTTGGCCCGGGTGGGCGCGGCCAAAGCCGATCAGCTCGGCCAGGCTTTTGTGGGGGGATGACTCAGGCACCACGATGGCGATGTCAAACAGCCCCAGCAGGGACACGGGTGCAAAGTCGGTGCGCGGGTTGAAGGGCAGGGCCTTGAACAGGCCAGCACTCACTGCTGTGCCGTTGGACATGAGCAACAGGGTGTGGCCATCGGGCTCGGCCCGGGCCACCAGCTCGGCCGCCACAATGCCGCCAGCGCCGGGCCGGTTGTCGATGAGCACGGGTTGGCCCAGGTTAACGGACAGTTGCTGCGCCACGGCCCGCGCCGTCAGGTCGGCCACGCCGCCCGCACCAAAAGGAACGACGATGCGCAGGGGTTTGGCGGGGAAAGTGGCCTGTGCCCAGGCCTTGTTAAAAAACCCTGTGGTCATAAGGGCAGCGTGCATTAATAGGCGGCGGCTTAACATGGGTGCACTCCAAAAAATTCGATACAGGATGATAAAACCAAGCCCCCTCACGCTTCGTTTGGCGCTGTACGCCAGTCTGTGCTGCAGTCTGTTGTTGACCGGCTGCGCCTTCTGGACGGACGAAGTGCCACAAGACAAACCTCAGCAGGTCTTGCGGCAGTTGCCGCTGCAGTTCAGCGCACAAGACAAGGCGCAATGGCAGTCCATGCGCTTGCCAGGCAAGTTGCTCACGGCTTACCGGGTGGACACGCAAGGGCCGCGCAACGCCTTGCTGGCCGAATCGGCATCATCGGCCAGCATGCTGAGGCAGGCTTTGCACATTCCCCCAAGCCAATTGGGCGCATTGCAGTTTGACTGGCGCGTGGACCAGCTCATTGCCAGCGCGGACATGCGTCAGCGTGAGACCGAAGACTCGCCGGTGCGACTGATCCTTGTGTTTGAGGGGGACAGGCAGCGCTTTTCGATGCAAAACCAAATGCTCAGCGAGTTGACGCTGAGCCTGACGGGCGAGCCTCTGCCTTACGCGACGCTGATGTACGTGTGGTGCAACGACTGCCCGGCCGAGTCGGTGATCGTGAACCCCAGAACCGATCGCATCCGCAAACTGGCCATCGAGTCGGGTGCGGGGCGAGTGGGGCAGTGGTTGAGTTACCGCCGCAACATCCGGGCCGACTTTGAGAAAGCCTTTGGCGAGCCGCCCGGGGCTTTGTTGGGGCTGGCCATCATGACCGACACCGACAACACCCGCAGCACAGCCCGCGCTTGGTATGGCGCGATTCGCTTGGATTGAATGCACCAGTCTTGTGCGCGACAGGACATTTGGGGGAATTCCCTGCCCTGACAGCTGGCTTGAATGTTGCATACTCATCAGTTACCCAACTTTTTGTCACCGAGGTATTTTGATGAACAAGATGAGCCCCGTCGCCATGCTGCCCAGCGCCCTGACCGCTTCTTTGGTATTGGCCGGTGTGATGACCGCCGGTCTGGTGCAGGCCAAGCCTTTCAAATGGACCAGCGCCAGCGACATTCCCACGCTCGACATCCATTCGCAAAACAACGCTTTGGGCAACGGCGTGCATGCCGCCATCTTTGACTCGCTGGTTTACTACAACAGCAAAACTTTCAAGATCGAACCCCGCTTGGCCACCTCTTGGCGCGAAGTGTCGCCCACGCAATACCGTTTTAACTTGCGCAAGGGCGTGAAGTTCAGTGACGGCTCGGCCCTGACAGCGGATGACGTCGTGTTCTCGCTGGACCGTGCCCGCGCCAAAACCTCCAACTTCAACGTCTACACCCAAGGCATGAGCCGCATCGTCAAGGTTGACGCCAATACGGTGGACATCATCTTGAGCGGCCCCAATCCAGTGGTCCTGAACCAGATGACCGAGCTGCGCATCATGAGCAAAGCCTGGGCCGAAAAGAACAAGTCGGTGGAGCCCAAGGACGCCAAGACCAAGGAAGAAAACTTTGCCCACCGCAATGCTATGGGCAGCGGCCCCTACATGGTCAAAGACTGGCAGCCTGACCAAAAGTTGACGCTGGTGAAAAACCCCAACTGGTGGGGTTGGTCTGAAGCTGCCACCAACGTGACCGAAATCATCTACACCCCCATCAAGAACGAAGCC
>CAITSG010000042.1 GCA_903894995.1 uncultured Burkholderiales bacterium | reverse complement strand
GTCACAAAATCGCTGCCGGATGAAGGCATGACACCGAACTTTTGCAAGCTGTTGGTGTAGTAACCCAAGCCCGGCTCGTACAAGGCCATGGCCATGAAACGGTCAAAACCGATCCAGCCACCGGCTTGGGCAATGGCCTGGTGGATGCGCAGGGTCAGTTCGGAAGGGGGATGGGGATTCGGCGTGCTCACGGGGTGATTGTCGCCGAAGGGCTTCACGGGTTTGACGGTTGTCGGGGCCGCGTACATGGCTTGCCCGATAATTGGCGGTTTGCTTGATCCGCTGTCATGCCGGGCTTGACCCGGCATCCATGGTTGAGCAAACATGGACCCCGGATCGAGTCCGGGGTGACAAAGTTCTTGAACCGACCTTCGCAGGCCTGTCATCACTCTACCGCAAGCTGCTCACATTCATGAAACAAGTTCTGGTCACCGGAGGCGCTCACCGCCTGGGCGCAGAGATCGTTCGCCAATTTGCGGCGGCGGGCTGGCGCGTGTGGTGCCACTACCAACGCTCAGCGGCTGCGGCGCAGGCCTTGCAGGCTGAGCTGAAGTCGCAGGGCGCAAGTATCGAACTGGTGCAGGCCGACCTGGCGCAAAGCTTTGAGGTCGAGCACATGATGGCCCACATCATGCAGGCCACCGGGCCGCTCGATTGTTTGGTGAACAACGCCTCGCTGTTTGAACCGGACGAGGGCAACGACATGGACTTGCCCGGTGCGCGCCAACAACTCGAAGTGAATTTGATCGCGCCCATGCTGCTGGCTTCCCTCATGGCGCAGCAAGCCGCGCCCGAAGCCAAGCCCGGCCAGCGCAGCGCGATCCACATCCTGGACCAAAAGGTGTTCAACCTGAACCCCGACTATTTTTCGTACACCGTCTCCAAATTGGCGCTGGAGCGCGCGGTGGACTTGCAGGCACAGGCCTTGGCACCAATGCGGGTGTGCGGCGTGGCCCCGGGCCTGATGTTTTTGAGCGGCCCGCAAACCCAAGACAACTTTGACCGCGCCAGCCGCGTCAACCTTTTACGCGAGCCGATCGATCCGGCGCAAGTGGCGGCCACCTGCCTCTTCTTGGCCGATAACCCCTGCATCACCGGCACCACCATCTGCGTAGACAACGGCCAGCACTTGGTGCCTTTGGCGCGCGATGTGATGTTTCTGGCCAATGCCTTGGACAAGAAGGACGCCGCATGAACGACACCCTGAACCACGCAATGACCCATTTGGCGCTGAACTGCCGCCGCCTCTTTTTGCGCAACCACACGGTAGACGTGAGGATCGGCGCGCACGATTTTGAAAAGCTCGGCCCCCAACGCATCGTCTTCAACGTCGAGTTGTTTGTGCCCTACAGCGCGTCCACCCCCACGCAAGACGACCTGGCCGAGGTGGTGGACTACGACTTCATCCGCGAAGTGATCGCGCGCCGGGTGGCCCAAGACCACATCGTGCTGCAGGAGACTTTGTGCGACGACCTGATGCGCGAGTTGATCGCCCACCCGCAGGTGCAGGCGGTGCGCCTGTCGAGTTGCAAACCCGATGTGTACCCGGACTGCGAAGCGGTTGGGGTTGAAATTTTCCAAATCAAACCCGCGCCATGAAAACCCCTGCCGGACACCAAACCCTGGAGCTGACCGGTTTGCGCTTTGACGCAAATCTGGGGATCCTGGAACACGAAAAAACAGACCCGCAACCGATCCAGGTCGACGCCGAGTTGAACCTGGGCACGCAGCCCCTTCTGCCCAGCGACGACGACATCATGCATGTGCTGGACTACCGCAAGGTGCGCAAGATCATCATCGATGAATGCACGGCCGAACACATCAACTTGCTGGAAACATTGATCGGCAAAGTCTCGAACCGCCTGATGCAATTGCCTGGTGTACTGGGCGTGCGCGTCAAGATTGCCAAACTTGAAATTTTTGATGACTGCGAAGTGGCCATTCGCATGGAAACCGGACAGTGGTGAACCTTATGAACACATACACAGACACAGAAGCAGACAACGCCTGGGTACAAGCACAAGCCGAATCAGAGGCTGCCAAAGCGATCAAGATCGAACGCGAAACCCACAAGCTCGAAAAACGCTTGTGCCGCCAAATGGGCCAGGCCATCAGCGACTTCAATCTGATCGAAGAAGGCGACCGCATCATGGTCTGCATGTCGGGTGGCAAAGACAGCTACGGCATGTTGGACATCTTGCTCAAGATGAAGGCCCGCGCCCCGGTGGACTTCGAGCTGGTCGCGGTCAACCTGGACCAAAAGCAGCCGGGCTTTCCCGCGCACATCCTGCCTGCGTACCTCAAAGCGCTGGGTGTGGAGTACCACATCGAAACACAAGACACGTATTCGATCGTGAAGGACAAAATCCCCGAAGGCAAGACCATGTGCAGCCTGTGCTCGCGTCTGCGCCGGGGCATTTTGTACCGCGTGGCACGCGAGCTCAAATGCAACAAACTGGCGCTCGGTCACCACCGCGACGACATGCTGCAGACCTTCTTCTTGAACATGTTCTTTGGCGGCAAGCTCAAAGGCATGCCCCCGAAGCTGGTCAGCGACAACGGCGAGTTCATGGTGATCCGCCCGCTGGCCTACGTGGCCGAAACCGACCTGATCCGTTGGGCAGAGCACCGACAGTTCCCCATCATCCCTTGCACACTGTGTGGCAGCCAAGAGAATTTGCAACGCTTGCAAGTGGGCAACATGCTGCGCGAGTGGCAAAAGAAGCACCCTGGCCGCATTGAAAACATGTTTTCGGCTTTGCAAAATGTGGTGCCCTCGCATTTGATGGACGCCAAACTGCATGGCTTCAAGGACCTGAAAATCACAGGCATCGCCGACGAGGCGGGCGACACCGCTTTTGACGAAGAAGAGTTCAAGGAAGCGTCCTTGCCCGGTATTCAGGTCATCTCGATGTAAACCTCAGGAAACAGATCATGCACAAAGATACCCCGCAGATCACTCGGCTCGTTCAGGTCTCCCTGGCCACACTGGCTTGGGTGGTGTTGTCCGGCTGCGCATCCATGCGCTTGGTGGACAGCGATGTGGTGTCGGTGGCCGCCGTACCGCCAGGCATGAGCTTGCAAGGGGCCAAATACCGCTTCGAGCGCCTGCCTTCGCAAGCCCACAACCCCGAAGCGGGTCTGGCCGAGCAACAGGCCCAAGCCGCCATGACGGCGGTGGGTTTGGTGCGTGACGATGCCGGTGCCAGCCTGAGCGTGATGGTGGGCTTCAATGGCACGCAATACTCAGCGGACCCGTGGGGCCGCCCCATCGCGCCGGGCTGGACGCCTCATGGCAGCATTTCCATCGGTTCTGGCTTCGGCTCGCACATTGGATTGGGCATGGGCATGCGCTTTCCGCCGCCCACGCACTACCGCCGCGAGGTCAGCCTGATCATGCGCGACCTCAAATCGGGCCAGGTGGTGTACGAAACCCGCGCCAACCACGCAGGCCCCTGGAGCGACAGCGTGCCGATTTTTGCCACCCTGTTCCAAGCTGCACTGGCCAATTTTCCCAACCCGCCAGCAGGCCCACGCCGGGTCAACATGGAACTGCCCCGCTGAAGCCAACACGACATGGAACCGACCCGCATTTTGGCCATTCGGCACGGAGAAACCGCCTGGAACGTCGACACCCGACTGCAAGGCCATCTGGACATCCCACTCAACGAGGTGGGCCTGCGCCAGGCGCAACACTTGGCACAAGCACTGTTGCAGCGCGATGCCATGGATGCGATTTACGCCAGCGACCTGTCACGCGCCCACACCACAGCTCTGGCCATCGCGCAGGCCACGGGTCAAACCGTGACCACGCACCCCGGCCTGCGCGAACGCCACTTTGGGGCCTTTCAAGGTCGCACTTTTGCCGAGATTGAAGTCGAGTTGCCGGAGCACGCCTGGCACTGGCGCAAACGAACGCCCGACTGGGTGCCGCCCGAGGGTGGCGAGTCTTTGGAAATGCTGCGCGAACGCATCGTGGGCACGGTGGGCGAACTGGCTTCACGCCACCCCGGTCAGCAAATCGTGATGGTGGCGCACGGGGGGGTGATGGACATCCTGTACCGCGCCGCCACACACCTTGACCTGCAGGCCCCCCGCACTTGGCAGCTGACGAACACAGCCGTCAACAGGCTGCTTTGGACAGCGCAAGGCCTGTCCTTGGTAGGCTGGGGCGACACCTCACATCTGGATGCGCTGGGCAAGGACGAGGCGACGGTTTAAGCCTTTGAGATGGCTTGCCTCTGCACCCGAATCAGCAGGTGGGGGCTACAAGCCATCGCTCACAGGGGTGAGCTCCCACAAGGGGCAAGTCCCCGGCATTCGTCCCAATATGCCCCCCTGGATGAGCGCCATTCTCGAAGGTGAAACTGCAAGCTGCTGCCCTTCATCACATCCGTTCGCCAAACGACTTGGGCGGCGTGACGCCCAAATGTTTAAAAGCCGCCAAGGTGGCCATGCGCCCGCGCGGCGTGCGCTGCAAATAGCCTTGCTGGATCAAATAGGGCTCGATCACGTCCTCAATGGTGTCGCGCTCCTCGCCAATGCTGGCCGCGATGTTGTCCAGTCCCACCGGGCCGCCATCAAAACGGTGGATCACGGCTTCGAGCAGTTTGCGGTCCATCAGGTCAAAACCCTCGGGGTCCACATCGAGCATGACCAAGGCTTTTTCGGCGATGGCCTTGTGGATGGTGCCGTCGCCCTTGACGTCGGCATAGTCCCGCACCCGGCGCAGCAGCCGGTTGGCAATGCGCGGCGTGCCGCGTGAACGGCGGGCGATCTCGAACGAGCCTTCAGCGTCGATGGGTGCCTTGAGCAGGCCGCTGCTGCGTGTCACGATGCGGGTCAGCTCTTCGGGGGTGTAAAACTCCAGCCGCGACACGATGCCAAAGCGGTCACGCAGCGGGTTGGTGAGCATGCCAGCCCGCGTGGTCGCGCCCACCAGCGTAAACGGCTGCAGGTCCAGCTTGATGCTGCGCGCAGCAGGCCCCTCGCCGATCATGATGTCGATCTGGTAGTCCTCCAGCGCGGGATAGAGGATCTCTTCGACCACGGGCGAGAGGCGGTGAATCTCGTCGATGAAGAGCACATCGTTGCGTTCCAGATTGGTGAGCAGCGCGGCCAAATCTTTCGGCTTTTCCAACACCGGGCCACTGGTCTGGCGCAGGTTCACGCCCAGCTCGGCCGCGATGATGTGGCTCAGTGTGGTCTTACCCAAACCGGGCGGGCCAAACAACAGCACATGGTCCAGCGGCTCTTGGCGCATCTTGGCGGCGCTGATGAAAATTTCCAGCTGCTCGCGCACCTTGACCTGGCCGACGTATTCGTCGAGCAGCTTGGGGCGCAAGGCACGTTCAATGGCTTCCTCTTGGGGGGACACAGGGGCCGCAGAAATGACCCGGGTCTCGGGCTGGGGTGCGAAATCGTCGGTGCGGATGCTCATGGCTCAGTTCATTTATTTATTCAAAGCTTTGAGTGCCAGCTTGATGCCCTCGCTCACCCCCACGTCCACGGGCAGGCTCTTGAGGGCGGCAGCGGCTTCCTTGTCGTTATAGCCCAGGGCCAACAAAGCCTGCTGGATGTCGTTTTGCGCATCGCTGGTGTGCACGGCAAACAAGCCGCCCAAGTCGCCGCCCAGTTTGCCTTTGAGTTCGAGCAGCAAACGCTCAGCGGTTTTTTTGCCAATGCCGGGCACCTTGACCAGACGCCCCACCTCCTGGGTGGTGATGGCCTGCGCCAGATCGGTCACGCTCATGCCCGACAGGACACTCAGCGCCGTGCGGGGGCCAACGCCCGAAATTTTGATGAGTTGGCGAAAGGCTTCGCGTTCGCTCAAAGTGGCAAATCCATACAAAATTTGCGCGTCTTCGCGCACAACAAAGTGCGTGACCAACGTCACTTTTTCGCCCGTGCCCGGCAAGTTGTAAAAGGTGCTCATGGGCACATTCACTTCGTAGCCCACGCCGTGGCAATCCACCACCACCTCGGGGGGGTTTTTGTCGCTCAGGATGCCGGTGAGTTTGCCAATCATGGGGGGTGACGCCTTAAAAGCCTGTGTTGGGAGAGAATGCGCTCTTGCCCGGGCCATTCGGGCCACAAACTGAGCACATTTAGGATTATCAACTTGATCGTCAGACACACCTTCACGCCGCACAACAACAACCGCCTGTCTCACCTGTGCGGCCCCATGGATGCGCACCTGCGCACCATCGAGGCGGGCTTGCAGGTGAGTATCGCGCACCGCCACGAGCAGTTCAAGGTGGATGGCCCCAAGGCGGTGGCCCTGAGGGCCATGGAGATTTTGCAGGCCATTTACGAACGCGCCGATCGGCCGATTGCGCCCGATATGGTGCAACTCATGCTGATAGGCGACAGCGGGGGAAATGAAGCCGAGCTGCCCGCCTTGCAAACCCGCCGCACCGACCTGAAGGCCCGCACCCCGGTGCAGGCAGCCTATCTGGAAAGCATCGCGACACACGACATCAGCTTTGGCATCGGGCCTGCAGGCACGGGCAAGACCTATCTGGCCGTTGCCTGCGCGGTGGACGCGCTGGAGCGCAGCAGCGTGCAGCGCATTGTGCTCACCCGGCCGGCTGTTGAAGCGGGCGAGCGTTTGGGCTTTTTGCCGGGCGACCTGTCGCAAAAGGTGGACCCGTATTTGCGCCCGCTGTACGACGCGCTGTATGACCTGATGGGTCACGACAAGGTGCAAAAGGCCTTTGAACGCAATGCCATTGAGGTGGCCCCACTGGCTTTCATGCGTGGGCGCACCCTGAACAACGCCTTTGTGATTCTGGACGAAGCGCAAAACACCAGCACCGAGCAGATGAAGATGTTTTTGACACGCATTGGCTTTGGCGCCAAGGCGGTGGTTACCGGCGACGTGAGCCAGATCGACTTGCCCAAAGGGCAGCTGTCGGGCCTGATTGACGCGGAACGGGTGCTCAAACGGGTCAAAGGCATTGCCTTCACACGCTTTAGCAGTGCTGACGTGGTGCGCCACCCGCTGGTGGCCCGCATTGTGGACGCCTACGATGTGCAAGGCAGCGCCGCCATGCGGGCGGGCGTCACCACCCGGCGAAAGCCTTTGCCCACCGACGATTGAATTGCGAATCCCACAAGCCCATGTCTCTGCAAAAACTCCAGCTGTCCCTGCAATTTGGCGACATTCCCTACGCAGCCCGCCACCGTGCCGCCCTGCCCCGCCACGCGGTGGCCCGCGCCATTCGCCACGCGCTGGCCGATGACGCCGAAATCACGGTACGCATTGTTGGCGAAGCAGAAGGCCGCGAACTGAACAAGAGCTACCGCAAAAAAGACTACGCCACCAATGTGCTGACCTTTGATTACGAGCAAGAGCCCGTTGTCATGGCCGATTTGGTGCTGTGCGCCCCAGTGGTGGCGCGTGAGGCCAAAGAACAAGGCAAGACGCTGGCGGCGCACTATGCGCATTTGCTGGTGCACGGCACTTTGCACGCGCAGGGCTGGGACCATGAGACCAGCGAGGCCGATGCCCAAGAGATGGAGGCCTATGAGGTGGACATCTTGGCGGGCTTGGGGCTAAAGAACCCTTACCTGTAGTTTGAGCTGGGGAGGTCTCTAACAACTTGGGCTGGGTAAGCCTCGAAAGGGGTGGGGCCGGGAACCCGCCGCATCCCCTCACACACCGTCCACCGCAAATGACCGAAAACATCAGAGCAAGCGAACCTTCACACTCTTGCCCTTGATCTTGCCGTGTGACAGCTGAGACTCGACCTTTTGGGCCAATGCCGCCTGCACCGCCACATAAGTCGAAAACTCGTTCACGTTGATCTTGCCGACCTGCTCGCGGGTCAAACCACACTCCCCTGCCAAGGCACCCATCACGTCACCTGCTCGGATTTTTTCCTTGCGGCCGCCCACAATTTGCAGGGTGCGCATGGGGGGCTGAAGCGGCCCACCGTCGGCAGGTGTCAAGCCCGTCAAGGGTTCCCACTTCGATTCGCGACCTTGCATCACCTCGATCTTGCCGACTGCACCCATCTCGTCCATGCTGGCCAGTGTGAGCGCCAGACCTTCGGCGTCGCCCCGGCCGGTGCGACCGATGCGGTGGATGTGGATTTCTGCGTCAGGTGTCACATCCACATTGATCACCGCTTCGAGGCCTTCTACATCCAAACCGCGTGATGCCACATCGGTGGCCACCAGCACCGAGCAACTGCGGTTGGAGAATTGCACCAACACTTGATCGCGCTCGCGCTGCTCCAATTCGCCAAACAAGGCCAGCGCGCTGTAGCCCTGGGCCTGCAACACCGCTACCAAATCGCGGCACTGCTGTTTGGTGTTGCAAAAGGCCAGCGTGCGCTCAGGGCGGAAATGCGACAGCAGTTTGGACACAGCGTCCAACCGCTGGCTTTCGCTGACTTCGTAATAAATCTGGCGGATTTTGTGGGCACTGTGCTGCGCTTGAACCTTGACCGTTTGCGGCGCACGCATGAACTGCGCCGCCAGCTTGGCAATGCCTTCGGGGTAGGTGGCCGAAAAAAGCAAGGTCTGGCGGTCTTTGGCGCACTGACGCACCACTTTGGCGATGTCGTCGAAAAAGCCCATGTCCAGCATGCGGTCGGCCTCGTCCAGCACCAGCGTGTTGACGCCCGACAGACTCAGCGAGCCGCGCTCCAAGTGGTCCAGGATGCGGCCGGGTGTGCCCACCACCACATCAGCGCCGTGCTCCAGGCTAACGGTCTGTCCACGCAGGGCGACGCCACCACACAAGGTCACGACTTTCACGTTTTGCCGGGCGCGGGCCAGGCGTCGAATTTCTTGGGTGACCTGATCGGCCAGCTCGCGGGTGGGGCATAGGATCACGGCTTGGATGGCCGCGCTGGGCGAGCCTGCCGTTTGCAGGCGCTCGATCAGGGGCAGGCCAAAAGCGGCGGTTTTGCCGCTGCCGGTGCTGGCTTGGGCGATCAAATCTTGCCCCGCCAAAGTCAGCGGCAAGCTGGCGGCCTGGATGGGCGTCATCTGGGTGTAGCCCAGTTGTTCAAGGTTTTGAAGGGTGGTGGCAGCAAGGGGGAGCTTGGCGAAGCTGTGGCTTGTTGCCACTGGATGGTTATCGGTCATGTGCCGATTATCCGCTGTGGGGGTTGCCGACTCAGGGCCGTTGGATGGGATACATCGCAGCGGGTGCGCCGCTCCCGCAATGATGCTTAAAGAGTTTGTGGGAGCTCCGCCCTCGGGGCGGTGCAGCGGACATGCTGATCAAACGGTCATGCGCATCGGAATGGTGATGGGGCCGTCGTTGACGAGCGCCACTTTCATGTCAGCGGCAAAACGGCCTGTTTGCACCACCGGGTGCGCTTTTTGGGCCTGGTCCACAAAATATTCATAAAGACGTCTGCCGTCCTCGGCTGCCGCCGCCTGCGTGAAGCTCGGGCGGTTGCCGCCTGCCACGTCAGCGGCCAAAGTGAACTGGCTCACCACCAGCAAACCACCGCCCACATCCTGAACGCTCAAATTCATCTTGCCGGCATCGTCGCTGAAAATCCGCAGCTTCAACATTTTGGCCAGCATCTTGTCAACCACCACTTCGGAGTCGCCTCTTTCGGCGCACAGCAGCACCAAGAGACCAGCACCGATTTGGCCAATCACCTGGCCATCGACGCGCACACTCGCTTCGTTCACCCGCTGCAGCACAGCGATCATTTCAAATCCCGCGTGTCGTTGAAGTGCACCTCGACATCGCTGGGCAAGAGCTGGATGGTGGCGCGCAAACCGGGGACCTCGCTCATCAATGCTTGCTCCACACTGCCGCGCAAAGCTGCTGCACGGCCCAAGGTCCAACTGGCTGGCATGTGCATGTGCACATCCACAAATCGGCGTTGTCCGGCTCTGCGGGTGTGCAAGTGGTCAAAACGGATGATTTCGGTCTCGCCGCGTTGGTGCGCAAAACCGTCCAACACTTTTTGCACTTCGGCCAACACCTCGGGCTCCAGCGCCTCGTCCATCAGGCCTTGCGAGGACAACCAGATCAGGTGCCAGCCTTCTTTCAAAATGTTCAGGGCCACGCCAATGGCCACCACCGCATCCAGCCACAACCACCCCGTCACACCCACCAAGCCAATGCCGATGACCACACCCGCAGAGGTCCAGACATCGGTCACCAAGTGCCGGGCATCGGCTTCCAGCGCCAGCGATCGGTGCTGTTTGGCCGCGCGAAACATCAGCCAAGCCAACAAGCCGTTCAGGGCCGAACTACCTACCGACAAAGCCAAACCAAGGCCCACTTGTTCAATGGGCTGGGGAGAGAAAATCCGGTGAGCAGCGGCCCAAATGATGCCCAACGCGGCCACCACGATCAAGATGCCCTCGAAGCCGGAGGAGAAATATTCAGCTTTGTGATGACCATAAGGATGTTCTTCGTCGGCAGGCCTGGCCGCCACCGTGACCATCATCAGACCAAAAATCGCGCTGGCCAGGTTGACCAGGGACTCCATGGCATCGGACAACAAGCCCACCGAGTCGGTCAACCACCATGCCAAAGTTTTCAGGCCAATGGTGATCAGCGCCACCACCACCGAAGCCCACAGCATGCGTTTGGGCGTCATCCAAAAATCGAAATTTTTCATGGGCTCAGGATACGCTGCTTGATTGACAACATGCTGAGCAAAAAGGGGATCAAGTCAGCGTCACTTTGGCAAATTTGCGCTTACCCACCTGCACCACGTAAGAACCCGCCTCCAGTTTCAGCCCCTTGTCGCTGACCACGCTGGAATCCACGCGCACACCACCACCATCCACCAAACGCCCTGCTTCGGTTGTCGATGGTGCCAACCCGGCCGCTTTGAGCAAAGCCCCGATACCCATGGGCGCACCAGACAAAGACACTTCAGGAATGTCATCCGGCACGCCGCCCTTGCTGCGGTTGATGAAGTCCTGCTCGGCCGCGTCGGCCGCTCCGGCGCTGTGAAAGCGCGCCGTGATCTCTTTGGCCAGCATGACTTTGGCGTCCTTGGGGTTACGCCCGCTTTCGACTTCCTTTTTCAGCGCCTCAATCTCGGCCATGGACTTGAAAGACAGCAGGGTGTACCAGCGCCACATCAGGGTGTCCGAAATGCTCAGCACCTTGGCAAACATGCTGTTGGGCTCTTCGGCAATGCCGATGTAGTTGTTTTTCGACTTGGACATTTTGTCCACGCCATCCAAGCCTTCCAACAAGGGCATGGTCAAGATGCATTGCTGTTCCTGGCCGTATTCGGCTTGCAGGTGTCGGCCCATGAGCAGATTGAACTTCTGGTCGGTGCCGCCCAGCTCCAGATCACTTTGTAGAGCCACCGAGTCGTAACCCTGCATGAGCGGGTACAAAAATTCGTGCACGCTGATGGGTGTACCCGCATGGAATCGGTCATGGAAGTCATTGCGCTCCATCATGCGCGCCACGGTGTACTTGGCCGCCAGCTGAATCATGCCCATGGAGCCCAAAGGCAGGCTCCACTCGCTGTTGTATCGAATCTCTGTTTTCGACGGGTCCAGCACCAGACTCGCTTGCTTGTAATAAGTTTCGGCGTTGAGTTTGATCTGCTCGGGGGTGAGCGGCGGCCGGGTATTGTTGCGGCCTGACGGGTCGCCGATGAGGCTGGTGAAGTCACCAATCAAAAAGATGACCTGATGCCCCAAATCCTGCAGTTGCCGCATCTTGTTCAGTACCACGGTGTGTCCGATGTGGATGTCGGGAGCAGTGGGGTCCAAGCCCAACTTGATGCGCAAAGGGACGCCTGTGGCCTCCGATTTGGCAAGCTTTTGCAACCACTCTTCTTTTGGAATCAGCTCTTCACAGCCCCTCAAAGTGACTTCTAAAGCATTCAGCACTGCATCAGTTAACGGGAATTTTGTAACAAGCGCTTGATTCATAACGGTTTTTTCTGGCGTCAAAAAGCGATGGACCACTACAATGGTGCATCTTATAGCCGCTTATTTTAGAGGCGGCAGTTGCTTGTCATTTTCCAGCCCATCCTTTGTTCCTTTGTGGTGGCTGGCAACATCGAAAAATTGATGTCATTTTTAATTGCCCTTCAGTCTCGGCTGTCCACGTTACTTGTTGCTTTTCTATTTGTCTGCACCGCTTTTTTGGGTGCTGTGCTTTTGGCTGTACAACGTTTGCTCGATTGGGTCGATGGTCAACACCCAATTCTGACAGGTGCCATTGATGCTTTGAGACGTGGTGTCACTCGATACCCTAAAACACTGATTGCAACTTTGATTTCCTTGCTTGTTGCTGGGGGCGGAGGTGCATTTGCGGTCGCAAATTTGGGTCCAGACATCTCTGACCTCCCCGTCGTCAACATCACCACGCCCGTCGACATTGCGCACATCCAAACGCAGGCCGCATCGCTTGATTTGGTTGATCTCCAACTGACCCGAACCGACACCACACGTTCCGCAGACACCCCTGAAAATTTGCTTCGCCGTCTAGGTTTGGTGGACCCTGAAACAGCCGCGTTTTTGCGTAAAAATCCCCTTGCAAAGTTGGCACTTCAACAAGCTGGTCGTTCAGTCACTGCTCAGGCCAACAGCGATCAGGAATTGCGCACCTTGAGCGTTCGTTGGTTGAAAAACGAAAGTGACACATTTTTTCAACGTTTGGTTATCAAACGCACATCCAAGGGACTTGAGGCTGCGTTGGATGCCTCTCCCATGAACACGAGCTTGCGCATGACCGGCGGTACTGTGGCTCGCTCCTTGTACGACGCTGCCGATGAAGCCCGGCTCCCCGATGCCGTCATCAACCAATTGACACAAATTTTCTCAAACCAAATCGACTTTCACCGAACATTGCGAAAAGGTGCCCGATTTTCTGTGGTGTATGAAGTTCTTGAAGCCGACGGAGAGCCTTTGCGAACAGGCCGCGTGCTCAGTGCCGAGTTCACCAACGACAACCAGCGATTTGAAGCCGTCTGGTTTCAGGAGTCTGGTCAAAAAGGCAGTTACTACGACATGGAAGGCAAAAGCCTGAGCCGGGCCTATTTGGCATCACCACTGGCCTTTTCAAGAACAACCAGTGGTTTCAGCATGCGACTGCACCCCATCTTTCAGACCATGCGCGCCCACCAAGGCGTGGATTACGCGGCCCCCACAGGCACTCCAGCCCAATCTGTCGGCGATGGCGTTGTGGAGTTTTCCGGTGTTCAGGGTGGATTTGGCAACATGGTGATTGTGAATCACGGTGGCAACCATTCGACTGTATACGCTCACCTCAGCCGCATTCAGGTTCGAAAAGGGCAAACTGTGCAAAAGGGTCAAGTGGTGGGTGCTGTGGGATCCACAGGCTGGTCCACGGGACCCCATCTGCACTTTGAATTCCGAGTAGGCGGTGTTCACATCGATCCACAAAAGATCATTCAAATGGCTCAAAGCAATCCCATCAGTCCCGCGGAAAAAACCCGCTTCAACACCTCGGCGAGTCAAGCTCGAATGCAGTTGCTAGCTGCATCACAAATGCGCGAAAGCAACAGCCAGTAAAAGGGCCGCAAGGCCCTTTTTTGATGCGCCACTCTCGCCCTTGCGTGTTGTACGTCTCCTATTGCACTGTCCCAAATGATCCCATCAATTTTCATGGGCATGATGTCTGGCACATCTTTGGATGGTGTTGATGGTGTTCTAGCGCACATTGAGCCATCGGGCCAACTGCGTGTGTTGGCCCATTCTTTTGTGCCATTCACGCCCGATTTCCGTGACGCCTTGATGCAGCTCAACTCCAGCGGTTCCGATGAACTTCACCGTTCTGCCATCGCAAGCAATGACATTTCACGCCATTACGCTCAAGTCGCTCATGATTTACTGTCTCAGTCACGGCTCAAGCCAAGCCACATCACCGCTCTTGGCGCACATGGGCAAACTGTGCGTCACAGACCCCTCGAATTTGATGGTGATGCGGCAAGACAACAAGTCGCCGTGGGCTACACCATTCAGCTGATCAACCCTTCTTTGCTTGCTGAACTCACGGGTATCGATGTGGTCTGCGACTTTCGCAACCGGGATCTTGCTGCGGGTGGTCAAGGTGCCCCCTTGGTTCCCGCTTTTCACCATGGTGCTTTTGGACAGATGCAGACCACCGTTGCCGTGCTCAACATCGGCGGTATTGCCAACCTGAGTGTGCTTCATCCTGATGGCTCGGTTCTCGGTTGGGACTGTGGGCCAGGGAATGCACTCATGGACCACTGGTGTTCTGCCCACACAGGTGCACTCTTTGACGACAACGGTGCTTGGTCGGCCACGGGAATTGTCGACCCTGAATTTTTGGAAACCTTGATGGCCGAACCCTTTTTGCAGCGCGCGCCGCCGAAAAGCACAGGTCGAGACCTGTTCAATCCCGCTTGGTTGGAAAAACGTTTGCCCGTCGACTCCTATTTGCCCCAGGACATTCAAGCCACTTTGACCGAATTCACGGCCATGGCCTGCGCCCAAGACATTCAGCGTCGGGCAGCCCAGGCGCAAGAGCTGATTGTGTGTGGCGGTGGGGCTTTGAACGAACAACTCATGCGCCGCTTGGCCCATCACCTGCCTGCTGTTCAGGTGACCAACAGCCAAGATCGGGGCTTGCCCCCCTTGCAAGTGGAAGCAGCCGCTTTTGCTTGGTTGGCTTTCAAAACAGTGCACCGCCAAACATCGAGCTTACCAAGCGTCACGGGCGCCAGAGGCGCCCGTGTCTTGGGGGCCATTTACCCCCGTTGATCCATGGCCAGCCCAACTGGCCAAACCCGCAAATCAGGTCGAGAAAGAAGAACCGCAACCACATGTGGAAGTGGCGTTCGGATTCTTGATGACGAATTGGGCTCCCTGCAAATCTTCTTTGTAGTCGATCTCGGCACCAATCAGGTACTGGTAACTCATGGCATCGATCAGCAAAGACACGCCATTTTTGCTCATGGTCGTGTCGTCTTCGTTGGTGATTTCATCGAAGGTGAAGCCGTACTGGAAGCCTGAGCAGCCACCACCTTGCACAAACACACGCAACTTGAGCTCAGGGTTGCCTTCTTCAGCGATCAGGTCGGCCACTTTGGCGGCCGCGCTGTCAGTGAAGACAATCGGTTCGGGCATTTCGGTCTGGATATTTTCAGCAAGAGCGCTCATGGTGTTTCTCCGGTTCAATGACGAATAGTATAGCGCGTTGGTCGGGAATTACCGCCCAGCTTTTTCAGTAACGCTACTGGGCTCATGGGCTTTTCGCAGGCTGAGCGCCCAAACAAAAAGCCGCTGCGGCGAACCGGAGCGGCTTTTTGGCCAAACAGGCAAAGCGGATTAACGCTTCGAGAACTGCTTGCGGCGACGAGCAGAGTGCAAGCCGACCTTTTTACGCTCCACTTCACGGGCGTCGCGGGTGACAAAACCAGCTTGGCTCAGCATAGGCTTGAGCGAAGCGTCGTAGTCAATCAGGGCGCGGGTGATGCCGTGGCGCGATGCACCGGCTTGACCGGATTCGCCACCGCCGTGCACATTGATCATGATGTCGAAGGACTCGACATGGTTTGTCAAAAACAGCGGTTGCTTGGCGATCATGATCGAAGTTTCGCGGCCGAAATAGGCTTGGATGTCCTTGCCATTGACCGTGATCTTGCCAGTGCCTTTTTTCAGAAACACGCGGGCGACGCTGGATTTGCGACGGCCTGTGCCATTGTTCCATTCACCAATCATCTCAAGGCTCCTTAGATGTCCAGCACTTTAGGCTGTTGGGCGGTGTGTGGGTGCTCAGCGCCACCGTACACCTTGAGTTTTTTGATCATGGCGTAACCCAGGGGCCCCTTGGGCAGCATGCCCTTGACAGCCTTCTCGAGTGCGCGGCCAGGGTGCTTGGCTTGCATGTCGCGGAAGTTGGTGGCAGTGATGCCGCCTGGGTAGCCGGAATGGCGGTAATAAATCTTGTCGATCGTCTTGGTACCCGTCACTTTGAGCTGTGCAGCATTGATGATGACGATGAAGTCACCGGTGTCGACGTGAGGCGTGTAAATGGCCTTGTGTTTGCCGCGCAAACGGAGAGCAACTTCGCTGGCTACTCGTCCGAGGACCTTGTCGGTCGCGTCAATCACAAACCACTCGTGCACGACCTCAGCGGGTTTGGCGCTGAAAGTTGTTGTCATGAGTTTTCTCTTTAAAAGAAAGGTTTGGCGGGTCCTTTTCCACGGTCGGTGCTCCTCTTTTGGGAGCCTCTTAGGTGGGAATTTGCCAATGCATTTCGGCAGTCAGCGCCTTCGCCGCGGGACCACTGAATCGCTGCGAAGCCTTCTATTATACGAAAAATCAAGGACTTGCGCGCGTTATTGGTTACCATCAAGCCATGTTCAGTTACCGACACGCTTTCCACGCGGGCAACCATGCCGATGTGCTCAAACACATCACCTTGCTCGCCACCATGCGCCACCTCATGCAAAAAGAGGCTGGCATCACCTTGATTGACACCCATGCCGGGGCTGGTTTGTACCGCCTGGATGGTGATTATTCCCAAAAAGGCGCTGAGGCCGAAGACGGCTTGTTCAAGCTTTTGGCCGCTGCCGAGAAGCTCGACAGCCTGCCCGAGCCCGTTCAAGACTATCTGGAACAGATCGCCAGCTTCAACCCCAACGGGCAAGCCAAGATTTACCCCGGCTCGCCGTTTTTGATGCACAAACTCATGCGCCATGAATCGCGTGACCGCCTTCGCCTGTTTGAGTTGCACCCCACCGACAGCAAATCCCTGACCGCCAACATCGCACAACTCGAAGCCGGCCGAACCATCACCGTCAGCCGCGAAGACGGCTTTGAGGCGCTCAAAAAAATCCTGCCCCCACCTCCCTCGGCCACCGGCTCCAAGCGGGCCATGGTGCTGATCGATCCCAGCTACGAAATCAAATCGGATTACAGCAAGGTCGCCAGCGTCATTCAGGAATACCTCAAACGCTTTTCGACCGGCACGTATCTGGTCTGGTACCCGATCATCCCGCGCCCCGAAGCACACGACTTACCCAAACGTTTGCGCACCTTGGCCAACCAGTCCCAAAAGCCTTGGCTCAATGCCACGCTGGCGATTGGGCGAGGTCCCGGCGACGAAGGCGGACTGGTGGCCAGCGGCATGTTCGTCATCAACCCGCCGTTCACGCTGAAAGACCAGATCCGCAAGGCTCTGGACATGGTGGGACCGGCTCTGGCTCGTGGATCGGGCAAAAACTGGGCGATAGAGTCTTCCTGAGGAGCGTTGAGCGTCAAACACTGAGGCCACACGCTTCACGCTGAACGCCAGAAATAAGTGCAAACCCTGATCAAGGGCAATTGAAATTAACCGACCGAACGGTCGGTTAATGGGTATACTCGCACCTGCGCCGCGATCATTCCATCCTGTTTGGCGCAGGAGAAACCCATGTACACGCAATCATTCAGCGTCCCGGACGGTTCCGACGACGCCAAGTCGGTCGGTCTGAAAGCCGTCCCCAAAGCCCTGAGCGCACAAGACAGCGCCTTGCAAGCGGCCTTTGACGCCCGCATCGACGCCGATGGCCGCATCGAGCCCCGCGAGTGGATGCCCGAGGCCTACCGCAAGACCTTGGTGCGCCAAATCAGCCAGCACGCCCACAGCGAAATCGTCGGCATGTTGCCTGAAGCCAACTGGATCAGCCGCGCCCCCAGTTTGAAGCGCAAAACGATTTTGATCGCCAAGGTGCAAGACGAAGCCGGTCACGGCCTGTACCTGTACAGCGCGGCCGAGACCCTGGGCACCAGCCGCGACCAGATGCTGGACGGCCTGCACAGCGGCAAAGCCAAATATAGCTCCATCTTCAACTACCCCACGCTCAATTGGGCCGATGTGGGCGTGGTCGGCTGGCTGGTCGATGGCGCCGCCATCATGAACCAGGTGCCCTTGTGCCGCTGCTCTTATGGCCCCTATGCCCGCGCCATGGTGCGTGTGTGCAAAGAAGAAAGCTTCCACCAGCGCCAGGGCTACGAAGCCCTGCTGGTGATGATGCAAGGCACCGCCGAGCAAAAAGCCATGGTCCAAGACGCCGTCAACCGCTGGTGGTGGAAGTGCCTGGCCATGTTCGGACCGCCTGATGCCGACAGCCCCAACAGCGCGCAAGGCATGCGCTGGGGCATCAAACGCATCAGCAACGACGACCTGCGCCAAAAATTTGTGGACGCCACCGTGCCGCAAGCCAAGGTGCTGGGCGTGACCCTGCCCGACCCGGACCTGAAGTGGAACGAGGCGCGTGGTCAACACGACTACGGCCAGATCGACTGGGACGAGTTCTGGGCCACAGTGAACGGCAACGGGCCTTGCAACAAAGAACGCCTGGGCGCCCGCGTCAAGGCCTGGAACGACGGAGGCTGGGTGCGCGAAGCGGCTCTGGCCCACGCCAAGAAGCAACAACAACGTCAGATGAAGGAAGCCGCATGAGCACCACTGCCAACACCACCGCATTGAAAGAATGGCCCCTGTGGGAAGTTTTTGTCCGCTCCAAGCAAGGTCTTGAGCACAAGCATTGCGGCAGCCTGCACGCATCCGATTCGGAGCACGCCCTGCAAATGGCACGCGATGTTTACACGCGTCGCCAGGAAGGCGTGAGCATCTGGGTGGTGCCCTCGGCCAATATTTCGGCGAGTGAGCCCAACGACAAGCCCGAATTCTTTGATCCGGCCAGCGACAAGGTGTACCGCCACCCGACCTTTTACGTGATCCCCGACGAAGTCGGCCACATGTGAAGGCGTTAGGCGTTCAGCGATCACCGTTGAGCGTCAAGAACACGATTTGTCCAATATGAACACGCTCAACACCCAACACTCAATGCCTAACGCGCCAGTCGACTACCTGCTGCACTTGGCCGACAACGCCCTGATCCTCGGTCAGCGCAACGCCGAATGGTGCGGCCACGGCCCCATCCTCGAAGAAGACATCGCGCTGTCCAACAACAGCCTGGACTTGATCGGCCAAGCCCGCATG